>JAEEMQ010000025.1 GCA_016283295.1 Alphaproteobacteria bacterium | reverse complement strand
CGGCAGGCAAAACACAAAGCCGGATTCGAGGCGTTTAAAAAGAAATTCGGCCCGAAAGAGCGCGAGGAGTGAGGAAATGCCTATAATATCCGGTAAATATTTGTCTTTTTACCAAGACGGAAAAACCTATAATCTTTTCGATATTCCGGACGGCTTCGTGGTTGAGGGCGATTTGGATATTCAAAGCTTCGGATTGGCCGAGTTGCCTGATTTGTCGCGGATAACAGTCAAAGGCAACTTTCTGTGCCAAAACAACAACCTTACTTCGCTTAAAGGGGCACCGCAAGAAATCGGCGGCGATTTTGTGTGCGACGGCAATAAGCTTACCTCATTGGAAGGGTCGCCGCAAAAAGTCAATTCTTTTTATTGTCGGAACAATAAACTGACCACCTTGAAAGGTGCACCGCAAGAAATCAGAGGTAATTTCAGTTGTTTTAATAATGAGCTGACTTCTTTGGAGGGTTTGCCTAAAGAAATCGGCGGGAATTTTGAGTGCAGCGATAACCGGTTGACCTCGTTGCTCGGTTTGCCTAAAATGAAAGACGATGCCATGATTTATTGTTGGAATTTGGGCGCAAAATACGGTATTTACGGCAGAGAAATGGACGGTATTAAATATGAAGAATTGGCAGAAAACACAAAGTTTATCACCGAAAAGGCCGTAAATCGGGTTGCGCATAAAAATCAGCAACAAAGAAAAGAAGAAACGGCAAAACACAAAGCCGGATTCGAGGCGTTTAAAAAGAAGTTTAAACCGGGCGGCCGCGAGGAATAAAGGGGATAAATAATGGCGGAAATAAACAATAAATTTGAGTTTGAACAAGACGGAAAGACTTACAGCCTTTATGATTTGCCGGACGGTTTTGTGATTGAAGGCGATGTGGATTTGTCGCGCAGAAATTTGACCGAGTTGCCGGATTTATCTGAGGTTATTGTCAAAGGCTGCTTTAGTTGTGATCATAATAAACTGATTTCGCTTAAAGGAGCACCGCAAGAAGTCAGCGGAAGTTTTTTATGTAATAATAATCAACTGACTTCTTTAGAGGGAGCACCGCAAACAGTGGAAGAAGATTTTGACTGCGGAGAAAATGCCTTAACCTCATTACAGGGGGCACCGCAAAAAATAGGCGGAGATTTTTGGTGCGGGGTGAATAAATTGACTTCATTAAAATATGCGCCGCAAGAAGTCGGCGGAGATTTCGGTTGCAGTTATAATGCTATAACTTCGCTTAAAGGAGCTCCGCAGAAGGTTGGCGGAGATTTTCGCTGCGATGGCAATGAAATTACTTCTTTGCAAGGTGCGCCGCAAGAGGTTGGCGGAGAATTTTATTGCAACAGCAATAAATTAACCTCATTAGAGGGGGCTCCGGCAACAATAAACTCAGATTTCTACTGTGATGAAAATGAATTGATTTCATTAAAGGGAGGTCCGAAAAGAGTAGGAGGAAACTTCCATTGTTACAAAAATAAGCTCACCTCCTTAACCGGTGCACCCGAAGAAGTCGGTGAGTATTTCCGTTGCGGTCAAAATGAGTTGGTTACGTTGGAAGGAGCTCCGCGAAAAGTAGGTCAAACATTTGAATGTCAGGAAAATAAATTGGTTTCCTTGAGAGGCGCGCCTGCCGAAGTAGGTAAAGATTTTTGGTGTCATGATAATCCGGAGTTGCAGTCTTTGTTAGGCGTATCTAAAATGCCCGAAGGCCACGGAATTCGCTGCGATGACGCTTTAAGAGATAAATACGGATTTACCGAAGATGACGGTTTTCTTGATGACGGTAACGGCTTTAATTTTTATGAAAAAATGGCGATGTATTACAAAGATTTGATAGCAAATCCTATTTATCAAAACGAAATTAAAATAGAGGAGTTACGCCGGAAAAACCGGGAGGAAAAAGAGCAAAAACAGGCTCAATTCAAGGCCGGGTTTGAGGCCTTTAAAAAGAAACTTAAGCCGGGCGGCCGCGATGACTAGCGCTTATCTCTGATTGGTTTTGAAGCCACGTACGATATCGGCGATTTTATCGTGCTCCGCTTGTTCTTTTTGCGTTACGCGATAAGAGGCCTTCTTGGTATTTTTTACTTCTTTGTCACCGTCAAGAATTCGCTCCTCACCGGCCGCTATAATGTCGCGATACAGCGGGAAATCTTCCATTTGCTCTGCCTCTTTTTCCAACTCGGCATTTACCTTATCGCCGGCACCGTTTCTCTGCGCCACCATCTTGGCAACCGCATTGAACAGCGCATACGGCTGAGTAGATTCGCTGTCGTCCATTCTCTCGTCCGAACGCAGATGAAATTCCGCCAAAAACTTTTGATTGAAATATTCATCTTGGCCGAACAACAGTTTTTGAATGTTGCTTTGGAACGGACCTTTCTCATCCGGCGCAATTCCGAGTGCCGTCATGGAATTGGCAGCCCAGAATTTATAAGCATCCAAAACTTCCAAAAATTCCGCCGGAGAATACTTTTCCTCGGTCGGTTTACCGGCTTCATGCGCGTCAATCCACGTACACGCTTTTTTAATTTGCTTTTGCACACGATCGGCTACGTTCGATAAATCCAACATGCCGGTTGTGCCGCGGTACATCAAATCATCAAGCAATTCGGCCTGTTCTTTGCCCAGAGCTTTTACGGCAAAGTCTTTGGAGCTTTCGGAGCAATAAACATCGGTAATTTTGCCGGCCAGCATATCGTCCCAGCTCTTAGCCTTCAAAACGGCACATCCGCCGTAGCCGAAAGTAGGGGCCGAAGCACCGAGCTTATGCAAAATCTTGGCTACCGTCGGTTCATGGCCCACGATTTCAACGGTTTGCATATTTTGCGATTTGGCATATAAAACGGCATCTTCCAAAGACTGCGCGGTCTTTCGCTCGGAAGCATGCTCGTGAAAGCCGGCATCGTAACTCATACTCGGAATATACAAATCATTGAGTTTCATCGCCAGTTGATGCATTTTGGCCGTGTTGCGTGCCCGCGATACCGGCGAATAAAAAATATGCTCCGGATACGGAACTTCGGCCTGGTCGCACAACAATTTGCCGGTCAGATAAGCATAAGCCGCACCGTAGGCGGAAATATCCTGAGTGGGTGCATTGTCATGGCGGGCGACAACCAGCGCCACTTCTTTTGGGGCGCTTTCTTCCTGCTGAGGGCTGAAATGTTCCTTGATTTTATTGATAAAACTCATTATTTGATTACTCCGTATCATTAACTATAGACATAATATACAATATATTCAAACATAAATCAACAGCTTTTTTTTGGATATTTTTTCGCAATTTTAAATTGTTGAAGTTTTAATTTTTTGCCGCTAAACTCAACCCATAACACTAAAAAAGGAGAATATTATGGCTACATTGAAAACATCGGTTTTGGAAATTGATTTCGAAAACCCGTTTATTTTATCTTCGGCACCTCCGACCGCCAAAATTGAGAGCATTGACAAGGCTTTTACCTTAGGCTGGGGCGGGGCGGTTTTAAAAACCATCACTCCGGATAATTTGGAAATGATTGAAGCTTCGCAACGTTATGCCACCTGGAAGAGCGGCGGCCGTGTTTGCGGGTTTGAAAATATCGAGTTGTTGAGCCATCTGACGAATAAACAATGGCTCGACGGCATTAAGTATTTGAAACAAAAGCACCCGACCAAGGTGCAGATTGCCAGTATTATGGCGCCGGTAGTCAAAGAAGAATGGCAAAATCTGGTAAAAACTTTCAATGATTCGGAAGCAGATGCGTTTGAGCTTAATTTTTCCTGCCCGCACGGCATGCCGGAAAAAGGTATCGGCATGGCCATCGGCACCAACGCGGAAATATCTTCAATGATTACGGGCTGGGTAAAGGAAGTTGCCGAGAAACCGGTGTTTGTAAAACTTTCGCCGAATGTTACCGATATTGCATATATTGCTAAGGCGGTGGAAGCCGCCGGTGCCGACGGTATTGCCGCCATCAATACGGTACAATCGTTGATGGGGGTTGATTTGGATACGTTTGAGCCGCTGCCGAAAGTCAACGGCAAATCTACCTTCGGCGGTTATTCGGGAATGTCGGTTAAGCCGATCGGTTTGCGTTGTGTGGCGCAAATCCGCCAAAAAAGCGATTTGCCGATTTTGGGTATGGGCGGCGTTTCCGGTTGGCGCGATGCGGCGGAATATATGAGTGTCGGCGCCGATGTGGTTCAGGTTTGCACCGAGGTTATGATTAACGGCTATGCGGTTATCGGCGGGATGAAGCAGGGACTGCTCGATTATTTGGAACACAAAGGCTTTAACAGCCCGGCCGATATAAAGAATAAGGCAATTCCTAATCTTTCGTCGCACGAAAAGCTGAATAAATCGACTCAGGTTTATCCGCATATTGATGACGTGTTATGCGTCAGATGCGGCAAGTGCGTCACCATTTGCGATGAATCCGAGCATAGTGCTCTGTCGTTGGTAGACGGACGTATTCAGGTCAATCGCGACGCTTGCGTCGGTTGCTCGCTTTGTTCGCACGTTTGCCCGAAGGCGGCAATAACGATGAAATAAAGTCTGTACAAGTAAACGGAAATGCGCGGATCTTCGGGTTCCGCGTATTTTTTTTATTTGACTCCGAATATTTTTTTATTTAAGGTGCGTTGTATAAAATTTATAATTATATCGAAAAATTATTAATCAAAAAAATATTATTGCTTATGGAAAAGATTATGAGCTTTTACAGACGGCATATTGCCGATGTAAATTTTGCGTTGATTTTGGTTGTGCTCGCGTGCCTCTTTTATTGGTATGCCCTGGAAAGTACAACTCTCGGAATTATGGGCGCACTGCTGCTGATTGCGCTGGTATGTATGCGTGTAAGCCTCGGCAAGGTCGATAAGCCGCTGGGCCCGTTTTTAGTGCCGCTCGGAACGGCCAAGACGGAGAACACCTATGACCCGATACCCGAACCGGCGGAAAAGTTGCCGTATATATATTACGACAAACCGGTGAGACAAACTGCACATACCATTCGCTATTATTCGCCGTATCTCGGCATGGAACAGGAAGTGCTGTTCCGCCCGCGCAAAAAACGCGGCAAAGCGTTTGATAATGTTCGCGGCATACGGGTTACCGACCGTCTGATTTTGCTGAGAAGTATTCTGTTTACGGCAAATTTCCCCGGTGACATCAGGGAGATGGCCAAGCAGTATGAAGGACGTCTGCCGAACGAAGCCGAGATTAAGCAAATCTATGCCAAGTTCAAAGAGATTAATCAGAATCTCTACGAGTGCGGCGAGCCTCTGCTCGAAAAGCGGAAATATCTTTACACTTCCGGCAATGAGGAGGACGATAAGGAGATGAATTATTGTCTGGACTTTACTACCGGCGAAAAATCTTTGGCCGATTGCGACAGCTATGTTTGTGCGGTGCTGGTTGCCTGAGCCGATTAAACAACGAATTTTGCAATTATGAAAAAAATCCCCCGCCGCTTTTATGCCGCGAGGGATTTTTTATTTTTTGCTTGCTTTTGTAAAAAATTTCGTCTAAACTTGCTACCATAATTCAAATTATGTTGTTCATTATTAAAACCTCGTGAAAAGGCACGAGTAATTGTTTGCTTATGAGTGAAAAATGGGATTTATCGGACGTTTGTTCGTCTTTGGATGAGGCAATCGGTGTCAGCAAGAAAGCGTTGGCGCGATGTCAGGGGTTTCGCAAGGAGTACGAAGGCAAAATCGCATCTCTGAAACCGGAGGTTTTCTGGGAATGCCTGGTGCAACACTCCAACACCTGCACCTTATTGTGCCTGTTGGAGAGCTATGCTTATCTTGTTTGGTCCACCAATCTGAATGATAAGAAGGTTTGTGCCTTCTATCAAAATGTGCAGGACACAATCAAGCAGTGCAACAAGGAATTGGCTTTTTTGGAGGTGGAAATCTGCAAAGAGCTTGACTATTCCAAGGTTACTCTCGCGGACGGCGACTACGAAAGAGGTATGCGCTCCTGGCTCAGAAAATGCCTGAAGTTCAAGCCTCATACTCTTTCAAGCGAGCTCGAGCAGCTCTTTTGCGACGAGCAGGCGGTGGCTGACTACTGGGTGCGTCTCTACAATGAGGAGCGCGCCAAGTTTTCGATTGAGGTGCGCGGCAAGAAGTATAACGAAGGCGAGTTGCTGGAAATCTACAATTCGCAAGACGCTTCTTTGCGTGCCGAGGCCGAGGCCAAGCGTATGAAGTGGTATGAAGAGCGGCAGGATTTGTTTGCGCTGATATACAACGCTTTGCTGCGGAGCCGCGCTATCTCCCGAGAGTGGCGTCATTACGGCTATCCGGCCGAGCGGGCGAACTTATGCAACGACATCGACGGTGATGATTTGGATAATTTGGTAAATACGTTTGCCAAAGAAGATTCACCGGCACGCGCCCTGGCTCATCGCTATCACGCGCTCAAAGCCAAGTTGCTCGGAGTTGACAAGTTGCCGTATCAGGACAGGTTGGCCCCGTATCCGTTTGAAGAAGAGGGTGCCCGCTATACGATTGAGGAGGCGAAAGAGCTGATTTTAGGCACGTTTGCCGAATTCTCTCCGGAATTTGCAGCGATTGCGCAGATGTTCTTTGACAAGAACTGCATTGATTTCTACCCGTATGAGGGCAAGGCCGACGGCGCCTATTGTATGGAAATGCCGGTCGGATATTTGCCGCGGGTGTTCGTCAACTTCAACGGCTATGTCGAAGATGTCGACACTCTGGCCCACGAACTCGGACACGCCGTGCACGAGCACGTCAGCAAAAAGTATGGCGAGCTCGGTCGCGAGAAGTCTTGTGCGCAGGCCGAAACCGCGTCCATTTTTGCCGAACAACTGGTGTTCGATGCTCTCCTGAAAAAGGAAACCGATCCGAAGCGCCGCTTTATCCTGCTGGCTAAGCATATTGAAGAAACGATTGCCACGACTTATCGCCAGATAGCGTTCCACCGTTTTGAAGATATGGCCCACAAGGAGCGTGACAACGGCGAGCTTTCGGCCCAGCAACTGCAGGATATGTTCAAGTCCGTGATGGATAACTACCTCGGGCCGAGCGTAGATACCGACAGCTTGCAATACATCTGGGCCGGCATTCATCACTTCTTTGAGTATGACTATTACGTATACTCTTATTGCTTCTCGTGCTGCGTGGTTAATTCGCTGTATGAGGTGTATAAGTCCGGCAAGGTAAATAACTTTGCCGAGAAGTATATGAAGATGCTGGAAAAGAGCGGCGTCGAGAATTATCGCCAGGCACTAAGCAAATTCGGTATTGATGCTACAAGCCCGACCTTCTGGCAAGACGGTATGCGCTTGTTTGAGCAGGAGTTGACCGAGTTGGAGGCCCTGGCCGAACAGCTCTGATTTTTAAGGAAAAGCGACACTTTAATCGGTGTCGCTTTTTTTATTGAATTTTAGCTTTTTTTATTTATACTGCCGCGCAAGAGGTAATTAAATGTTGAACTATCGTTTCAGCGCCGTAATGGCCACCGTATTTGATTCCGTTTCCGACGCCACACTTGATTATGCGGTCAGCCGTTATAATGTTCATAAAATGGTGTTTGTACTCTCGCTGGTTGCCGGTATCGGGCAACTGCTCATCGGCGCGTTTACCGGTATTGCCTGTACTTTTGCCGCGTTGCCGTATGTCGCGCTCCATGGGGTGTTGATTTTACTCGGTTATATCTGCTTTTTGAAAGCCCTTAAATATACGCCGATTGCGCTTATCAGCCTGGTCGAGAGCGGCGGCTTGTTTTTAACTCTGGCGGTTGATTGTATTTTGGGGTATGTAACGCTGACGCCGTATTTTGTGGCAATGTTGTCGCTGTTTGTGTTTGCCGTGGCGCTGTTTATGATAAATTCTATGAAAGAACAGGCAACCGCGTTTAAGACGATTAAGCCGGTGGGCATTGTTTTGGTTATCGGCACGGTGCTGATGTATTTTACCGCGCCGTACATCATTAAGCTGGCCGCGGATAACGGCGCCGACGAAATCACCGTAAATCTCGGCTATTATGCGGTTGCGCTGCCTTATTTTGCTTATCTCTCGCTCAAAGGTAAAGATTACGATAAAAAGAACACTTCCACCCACAGATGGTATAACGGCTTTTATTTTCTGGCGATAGTCATCGGGGTTTTGGAAGCGTTGTTTTATGTTTTGGAAACATTCAGCTATATCAACGACACGCCCACCATCATTATGGCCATTCGGCAGATGGGCGTGTTTATGATATTCTTGCTTTCGGTACTGTTCAAAACCGACCGCTTTACCCCGCAGAAACTGCTGGCACTCATCTTAGGCGTTACCGCCATTATCGGCGTATACCTGTATTAAGAGGCCTGCGCCTTACATATTTGCCGCCACTCTCATATAGCGATAGGTCAGCCGGTTGGCAACGCTTGCCGGCATATCGGTAAATCTGACCGTTGCCAGGTTGCGTTTAACTTCGGTTACCACACACTTGAGAGTTACGTCAACATCATCAAAGCTCAGTTGCAGCTCGTGCTCTTCGCCCGGCAGCCAGTTGTCGCGGTTAACTATAACCGCACCGAGACGGCTGATTTCCATAATTCTGACATTGGAGAACAAACCGCCGTCTTTCCAGACTTCGTGGCTCGATTGCGCCTTTTGCGGCATTACGTATACATTTTCGTATTTGTAATAATCTTTGGCTTTTTGCCGCAATTCGGTTTCTTTTAAGCCTAAGCGAACAAAGCTGTTTTCGTCGCTGAAGGTGTTGACGAGCTTATCCCAATCATAGTTCACCACCGGCGCCGGCGTATGCAACTTAACCTTATCATTCATGGTTAAGCCGAAGCTGCCGGTTTTGGCCGTATAGAGCTGAACATTCGACGGTACCAAACGGCGATAATCGTTATCTACCGCGACGGTGTATCGGTTGGTGCCGGTCGTGCGGTCGCCGTTGCGGATTTCCGCATAATTATTGATATAACCGTCGTGAACCTTCAGGTTGGTGTCCATGGTATTGATATAAGCGTTGTCGGCATAGAGCGTATCAAATTCAACTCCGCGCTCGGTATCGGCATAATCGTTGACCGAGATAACCGCATTTTTGGCGCGGAAATCGTAGTCACTGATGCTGTCTTCGTCGTTATGGAATTTGGACGGTACGCCCGTTACCGGATCCTGCTCGATATAGTCGTTGCGTTTGGCATCGGCCACATATTCATTGACCACATCTTTATCAACGCCGAGAACATCGAGCGAAATCGGCGTACCTTCGCCATAGGTATTGATACCTTTGGCCGGTTGTGCCGCCGTGTCACCGAGTCCGGCTTGAGATGCGGTATACGATGTTCCGGTTTGCTCATAGCCGTTCGGATGATCCTTGGTCGCAACCGATGAATCCGGAGCCTTATCCGAATTGGCATAGATATTATCGGCCATCAGCGTTACATCGGCCAATCTGCCGCCGTCCGGATAATAATCGGCATTTTCGCCGTTGTTACCGCGAACGGTAAGCGAGTAAACCTTCAGATTGGAATCACTGCGTTCCGGTGAATCCATCGCATCCAATGCACGCAAGATAACATATTGCGGTACCACACTCTTGCTCGGGTCCTCCGGATTTTCGCCGTAAACCAAATCATCGTGCGCATACAACATATCGTCAAAGGTGGCGGAGGCACCGCTGCTCGGCATACCGAGTTCGTATATCGTCAGATTTTGCGCTTTTTGCGTAATTTCCACACCCTTGTTGGCCGTAATGTTATTAATGACCGTATTCTTGTTCAAATCAAGTCCGATAGAACCGTGCTTGGAAATCATCTGATAAATGTTCGAACCCGCATCGGAAACGGTATCGCCGACAATATAAAGTCCGTTTTCGGCCTCTAAGCTGACCGTTGCCTGCGGATTGCTTGCCGTATCCTGTACATAAGCGAACTTCTTGTCGGAGCTGCCGATACCATCGCTGGCGATAACCGAAATATTCTGTCCCGTTACTGCCGCATCTTCGCCGTCGGCCGTATTGATAATCGAATAACCGTTGAAATACGCTTCGTCATCCGGGGTAGGGCGAACATCGGCCTGTTTCCAATCCGCGGCCGTCAGGAGAACGTTGCCGTCCGCCGTAACGTTCTTAATTCGCAAGTCGGAATCTTTGGCGCGCAGATTAATCAAACGAGCATCGCTGTTATTGTCGTTGGCGGCGGTTGCCGTAACATCTCCGCTTACATTAACATTGATTGAATCGGTCCAATCGCGCGTTGAGGCATCGATGGAGAAGCCCGGGTTGGCGGCCGCTGTGGCGCCGATATCGCCGTCCGTAACATTCATGGTCAGGTCGCCGTCGGCAGCCAACAATGTTTTATAAGAATGTTCCGGATTACCCAGATCGGCATTTTGGTGCGTGCCGTTTTGCGGGTCAACCACTCCGTTGACTATATTGCCGCCGGTCTGGTTGATAACCACATCGCCGGATACGGTTTTGATATAATTATCGTTGTCGCTGGCAAACTCGCCGATTGTCAAGTCGGAATTACTGTTGTTGACGGTAATATTGCCGTTTTGCGCCAACACGTTGCCTTCAACGTTCAAGCCGTCCGCGCCGGTGTTGTTCAGCTCGATATTGCCGGCGGTATCGGTAATTTGTCCGTCGGTGGCAATCAACATATTGCCTTTTTCGTTGCTGATAGAGATATTGCCGCCGGTATTGTTGATGTTGCCGGCAATCTCGGCACCGTTGGCACCGGTATTGGTAACGCTGATGTTGCCGCTTTCGGTGTTGTTGATGTTAGCTTCGGTCGAGAATTTGCCGTTACCGGAGTTGGTAACGATAATATCGCCGGCGCCGTTATCAACGGTGGCCGCATCGGTCAGGCTCAAATCGCCGCCGGCATTGGTAATCACAACGTTGCCGCCGGTATTATCCAAATCGCCGCTGACGGTGGTTCCGTTGCCGGTGTTCTCAACGCTCAGGTTACCGCCGTTGTTATTAACGGTTGAGGCGAGGGCAAGCGCACCGCCGCTGTTGCTGACGGTCGTGTTGCCGCCGCTGTTATTAATCGAGCCGGACATAGTCGCATTGCCGGTATTGGTAACGGTGGTGTTACCGCCGCTGTTGCCGAGCGTTGCGCTGTATTCCAAACCGTTCTTATTATCAATAACGGTATTGCCGTCGGCATTGTTGATGTTGCCGGCAATCTTGGCGCCGTCGGTACCGGTATTGGTAATGCTGATGTTGCCTGATGTGGCTTCAACTTTAGCGGTTGTCGTCGTTTCAAAACTGCCGTTACCGCTGTTGTTGAGGGTAACATTACCCGTACCTTCATGAGCAACCGTGCCGGCAATTTCAAACACGCCGTCTTTGTTCTCAATATTGATATTGCCGCTTTCGGTGTTTCTGATTTTAGCACCGTCGGCGATATTCAAATTACCGCTGTTGTTGGTTATGCCGGTATCCGACTTATCGTTGATAACCTCAGCGGTGGCGGCAAATTGCATGCCGTTGGCGCCGTTGTTGGTAATATTGATTTTGCCGTTATTGTCGGTAATTTGACCGGAAACATCGAGGCTGTCGCCGGCGTTGGCGATTGTTATATCGCCTTCCTTGTTCAAAACCTTACCGGCTAAGCTCGTGCCTTTATCGGCCGCGGTGTTGGCAATATTGATATTGCCTTTATCATCCGTAACCGTGCCGTTTGCGGTCAGGGTCAATTCACCTGCCGTGTTGGCAACGGCAATATTGCCTTCCTTGGCATAAACATTGCCGGAAATTTCCGCACCGTCGGCACCGTTATTATCAATGCCGATGTTGCCCTTATAATTGTCGATATCGCCCGCCAAAGCCAGCTTGCCGCCGTTGTTTTCAACCGATATATTGCCGTTGTCGTCAGATATATCGCCGGTTATGGTTGTGCCGGAATCCGCGCTGTTGTTAACAACGCTGATATCGCCTTCTTCGGTTGCAACATCGCCCGAGATATTCAGAGCCTTTTCTTTATTGGCAACGGTAATATCGCCGCTCGATGCCGTGATGTCGCCCGCTATCGTCGTGCCTTTGCTGCCTTGGTTGGTAACATTGATGTCGCCTTCCGCGGTTTCAAGGTCACCGGTTATCGCAACGGCCTCGCCGGAGTTTGTTATCAGGATATCGCCGTCTTCAGTGGTAATATCGCCGGAAATCTCAACATCTTTTTGTTGGTTGCTGATGCTGATATCGCCCGCGGTTTCGGTAGTAATATCGCCGGCAACAGTCAGATTGCCGTCACCGCTGTTGCTGATGTTGATATTGCCCGCCGTTTCGGTGGTAAGCGTCGCATCTTCCGTAATCGATAAGGCCTTACCGGTGTTATTAATCGTGATATCGCCGTTGTCTGCGGAAATATCGGCCTCGATTTCCAACTTTTTCGCTTTGTTGGCAACGGAAATATCGCCGTCAGCGGTTATGATGTCGCCGGAAATCGCCGTTCCGTCCGTACCTTCATTGATAACGGAAATATCGCCTGCGGTTTCGGTTTCAATATAGGCATCAACCAGGGATAATTTGCCGCCGGTGTTATGAATATTGATATTGCCGCCGGTTTCGGTAACAATGGAAGAATCTTCAATCTTCAGGTTGCCCGCGGTATTGTTGGTAATGTCGATATTGCCGTCGTTTGCCGTAATATCGCCGGTAATGACGGTGTTGCCGCCGCCGTTGTTGACGATATTGATATTGCCTTTGTTCAAACTGTCGATATCGCCTTCAATACGCAAAACATCAGCCGTGGTCGCATTGGTTATGCTTATACCTTTAGCTGCATCAGCGGAGGTGTTTTCGATGGTCGCACTTTCGGTAATACGCAAGTTACCTTTGGCGTTGCTCACGTTAATCGAACCGTTGGTATTGGCAACTTTGCCGGAGATTTCGGTACCGGAACCGGAGTTGCTGATGGTAACATCGCCGCCGGTATTGGTTATTTGACCGCCGACCTTAACCGAAGCCGTATCCGCGGTGTTGGTACCCGAAATGCTGACCGAGCCGTCCCGATTATCAATCGTGCCGGAGAAGACGAGGGATTTACCCGCATTTTCAACGGTGGTGTTACCTTTTTTGTTGGTAATCGTGCCGCCGATTTGTGCCTGTTTGGCGCCGGCCTTGTTGCTGATTACAACGTTGCCTTCATCATTGGTAACGGCACCGGTATAAGTCAGAACACCGCCGCTGTTTGCAATAGAGGTGTTTCCGTCGTGGTTGACGATTTCGCCGTTTACCAAAGCATCGCCGGCATTGTTGACAACTTCAACATCGCCGGAAGCAACCGCGATGTTTGCGGCAATTTCCGCGCCGTCGGCACCATTGTTGGTGATGGAAATTCCGCCGGCTTCGGTTCCGGATATGGTGGCATTCGAGGTCAGTTTACCGCCCGCATTTTTGATAATGATGTCGCCGACTCTGGCCGATATGCTCTGGGCAAGAGTCATTCCGGCAGTACTCGATTGATTATCGATAATAATCGCCGTCGTATTGTTATCAACGGTTTTACCGGCACCGTAAGTTGCTATCGGCGCGTTGATTTCAACCGCACCGGCATTTGCACCGTTGGTAATGCTAATCATACCTTCGGCATCCGAGCTGCCTTGGTTATGACGAATCTCGGAGACTAATTTCAGCGTACCGTTGTTGTTGGTAATCGCAATATCGCCTTGTTTGCCGGTAATTACGCTGCGTCCGTTGTCATCCGCAACACCGATTTCAGCACCGTCGGCGCTGTCGTTGACAATGCTGATATTACCTTTATTATCAACCAAATTGCCAGTGATTTTCAGAGCTCCGGCGTTGCTGTTGGCAACGGCAATATCGCCCTCCGAATTAGTAATGCTACCCTCAAGCAGAGCTTTACCGCTACCGGTATTGGTAATGGTAGTATTGCCCTTATAGTTGGTTATATCGGAAGTGATTTGCAGGTCTTTTCCGGTGTTATAAATACCGATATTGCCCTCTAAGGCATTGGAAACCGCTCCGGAAACAACCAAACTTTGCGCGGCATTTCTGATAATAATGTCGCCGATTTTCGCCGTTACCGGATTATTAAGGGTAAGACCGTCGGTGGTCGATTGGTTATCAATCACAATCGCCGTCAAAACGTCGTTAACCGACTTGCCGGCACCGTAAGTGACAATAGGGGTATTAAGGTTGAGTTTGCCTCCGGAGTTGGTTATGGAAATCATACCGTTGGCCGAATTATTAACGGCATCGTGCGATATATTCGCCGATACGGTCATATCTCCGTTGGTATTCACAATCACGATATCGCCATGTTCATCGACCAAAGTGCCGCCGATGGCAGCGCTGTCGCCGTTATTGGTGATCGAAATACTGCCGTTTGCCGCGTTAATTGTTCTGTTTAACACCATATCGGCAACCTTACCGGAGTTTGCTTCATAAGCATCGTTGGTAAAGCTTATATTGCCCTCATCGGCAAGTATTTGTGCTTCGTCGCCGCCGATATCCATACCTCTGGCCGTAATACTGATATTACCTTTTTTGTTGGAAATATCGTTGTTAACCGTGGCTTTACCCCGGGTATTAATAACAACATCGCCGCCATTGGTTGCAACATTCTTTTTGTTGTTTACGGAAGCATTAAGGGTAATGTCTCCGGCCCCGTTATTATCATCGCCGATGAAGATTCTGCCGTCCGTATTGCTGATTTTTCCGTTAATTACGGCAGACGCATTGTTTTGCAGAGTGATGTTGATATCACCGGTATTGAGAATCGCATCTCCGGCAACTTCCGACGAATTATTAAATTCATCTATACTCAGAGTGCCGTTTTTAACCAAAATGTTCAAACTGCCGGTATGTTTGTTTTCTTCAGAGGAGAAGCCGTTTGTATAATCATAAACTGCATTGTTGATTATCATTTTGTGCAATTTGACATCGCCGGTAGAAGTTATGTTTGTTACCGCCGCATCGGTGTTATTATCTTTGGTTATGGTACCTTCAACGTTGGTAAGCGTCTCATTAAGGGCAATATTGGCCCTTGTGTTATGAATATCATACACGTTCAACGGAACATTATTCGTGGTCTGATTATCTACATTGATCGTCGTGTGGTTGTCGTGAATAATGATATTGCCGTCAACCTTGCTTGACGTACCTTCTCCGGCAACAATTCTGATACCACTGCCGAAATAATTCGGAGCCACGTTAAACAAATGGATTTCGCCGTCTTTGTAGAGAGCCTTGATATTACCGTAGGTTACACCGTCGTTCAAATACGAAGTATCGGTATTACCGCCGAGATTAAGCAGATTCTTCTCTCCGGTGTTCGGGTCAATAATCAGATTTTCTGCCAGCAACATCTCATCGGTAATGGTAATACCTCTGTTCTTATATCCGGAAACAACGTCGCCTGTAATATTGATTGTTTCGGCTTCCAGATTAATTCCTTCTCCGCCAAACAGATAGCTGCCGCTACCGAGATTAAGTCTGGTTCCGCTTCTGTCCGGTACATCATCATCCAGAGATTTTGATAAGCCGGCAATAACCTGATACGGAGATGCCCACAATGTTTGACCGGAATTAACAACGCTGCCCACAAAAGCAATCAGGCTGCTGTCATTTGTTACGGTAAACGGATTGCCCGCATTAAGGATATCTCCCATGAATACGGTCACGGCATACGAATCCGGAGTACCGTCAGGGATAAACGGATGATTTGCATCATAGTAGGTATGAATCGATATACCCGGCTCAATTCCCTGGATTCCCGACAGATAGTGTACACCCGTACTCGTATCCGGAATACTCGAGAAATCGGCGCTCCCGTATAAATAATTATACGGATACCAACCGCTTACGGCTTTTTGGGTATTCATAAACACCGCATGGTTCTTACCGTTAATGGTTAAACCGTTGCCGACACCGCCGCTGTTGAAATCAATATCATTGAAAATCAAAGAGCGATTGGAATAGTTATCAATCTTTAACCCCGGTTGAGCAACAATAATATTGCCGTCACCGCCGATACTTAAGTTATTGGCACCGGCAATATTGACGCTGCCGCCGTTCGAATATAAATCATAAAATACTATGGCATAGGTTTCTTCTCTGTCGTCGTATCTTTCGTTTTCGGTATTGGTATATTCATTTTGCAGAACAGCCTTTCTGGCAGTAAGATTGTTGTTGATTTCGGTGTTGGCGGTCAGTTTTTCGTTGAACGCTGATAAAAGTTCATCCATGGCCGCCAGTTCGCTCTTATACTGCTCGACTTCCTCATAGGTGGTAACCTCGGTTCCGCCGACATTCTGCGTAATTTTTGATACATCGACAAAGTATTCATTATCATTTCTCTTATAAATAATGAACTCACCTTTTGCCGATATGGAAAGACGGCTGTTAATTTTGTTTTGCGCTGCCGTTATTGTTGCCCGCTGAGCATCCGTCAATACAATCGGCGCATCGTTCAGCATAACCGTATTGTTATCCAGAAATGCGGTTATGTTTGTCTTTTGCGCTTCTGTGGCGGCAATTTCCGAAATTTTGTTTTGATATTCCGTAACCAAGGTATTGTATTGTTCTTCAGTTAATCTTTCCGGTTCATCGGCTGCTGTTTTCACAATCATATCCTTAATTCCGTCACTTTCCGCCAAACGATAGGCCGCAATGATGGTTTGTTTTTGCGCATCGCTCAAATCAAGAACGCTGCTGTCCAAACCGTTTAAGAAAGCCGATACCGTCATCAGCTCCGCGCCGGCGGACTGGTCGTACATTTCGTTAAGCTTGGCATTATACGCCGTGACTATCGCTTCGTATTGTTCTCTGGTTAATTTACCTTCTCCTTCGCCTATAATCATACTTTCAAGATCGTCGGCAATTAACTTATTAAAGGCGCCGGATTCATCATCAACCAATTCATATTTTGCATCGTCAATGAAACCGTTGATTTCATCCAGTTTTTCTTGTGTTTTTTGCCGTTCCTGTTCGATTTTGGTGATATATTCACTCAAAACGGTATTTTCTTCAGCAACTTCTTGAAGATTCTCATCAATGTTATTGATTTCAATTTGAATTGCCTCCAAGGAACGTTGTCTTACCCCTTCGCCGGAGATGGTTTGTCCGTTATACAGCTTGTAGTCATCGTCGTAGAAGCCGACTAAACTATCTAAATCTACGGAGCCGTCACGGTTGATCTTCATATAACGGCTGTTGCTTTGTCCGACCACCATCTTACCGTTGTCGGCAATCGTCAACGACGGAGAGTGCGATATCGAAGTAACGGACTTGTGGTCGCTGTTTGAAATCGGAATACCGAACAGAGCGTAGCTTACCGTTCTCCAACCGACATACGAGCTGGAATATCCTCTTCCCGACGAATAGTTCACATCAATACTCTTGCCGGAAGTAATATCGGCTCCGGAAGAAATATTCAGCGTATTCCGCAATGCCTTTGTCAAAAGGCCGTTTTCCGTAGTGGTGGCTACGGCGGCATGTGCCTCAGAATAAGCATATTGCGTCAAATCGTTGACGGAACCTTGCATATAGTTAATATCAACCAAATTGCCGGCTTCCAAAGAACCGCTGTTATTCAGGTTGTTATCAATATTAAGGGTTAAATACGATTCCGCTACCGGATCTTTAAAGCCGAAGTGGTGAGCTTCTGCATTTGTTCGGCTTGCCAACTCGTTGCTGGAATCAAAGTTAATCTCCAACTCATCGTCGGCCTTTACTTTTGCCCCCGCAGCAATATTTACGTTGTTGGTGTTATTAACCGTCAGATAGCTTTTGGCACGCGGCACTGCCACAAAAGCGCCCGCGGTGGAATCTACTTTTTGCTTAAATCTCGAAGATGTCAGCGCATTGATTTTGACATTTGAACTTGCATTCAAATCAGAACCGCCGGCAATGTTGACGGTGTTGGTTTGAGTGAGGGTATTTCTCAATTCCAACGTCGAACCGGCCACAAAGCCGCCGGCCGCACCGGTATACGAAATATAGCCGTTATCGTGCGTTCTCATATCCGATTTCGAACTCAGCTCAATATTCTTGGCATTGATTTTGGCATTGTTCAAATTCAAGTTTGCCGCCGCCGTAAAGTTACCGGTGTGCGAATTACCGTAAACCGCAATCAGGCCGCCGCCGTAACTCGTTGCCGTATCTTTAATTACGGCATTGTTGGCAACTTCATACTTAACATCGCCCGCAGAATTGATGTTCGTATTATTGATGTTGGTGGTTGTCGCGGTATTGAACGTTGTGGTGGTACTGCCTTCGGAAATACTCAAAAGACCGCCGTGACCGTCGGAAGAAACCATATCAAACACGTTGTTTGATTTGTTTTTGATGTCCATGGCATTTACCGCTTTATCTTTGTCGGAAGAAGCGCTTACGGTCAATATCGATGAACCGGTCAAGGTGTTTTTGGCAGAAGAAGAACCCGCATCAATAACACCGCCGCCGCTCGAAGATTTACTCAAAATTGAAACTCTCTCCGTATTGAGGTCAACCGTGACTTTATCCGCGTTCAAAGTACCGCCGATGTTGCCGGTGGTATTTGAAGTCAACTCCGAAGTCAGACTCATCCGGTGACCGTTGATGATACCGGCGCTGAATGCACTGGCGTTGGTATTAACCTCCGAATAGTGTTTGGCCCTGATAACGGCTTCATTAACACCGCTGCCGACAATGTTGTTCACGCCGGCAATATCAATTCCCAACGTACTGTCATCTTTGGCATACATCACAAAGTTGCTGACACCGCCGAGGGTAACGTTGGTAGCTCCGCCTTCCGCTTTGGCGGTAGACTTGAGATCGGCATTGATTTCCAAGCCGTTTGCCGTATGTTCCTTAACTTTAAGCACCGTCGATGCAACCGCACGGTTATCGGCCTTTGATGCCGTACCGTTATAGAAGCCCAAAAGCGAAACACCGACATTATGAATCTCACTCTTGGCAATAATACCTTCTTTATTTGAGGTTATATCCTTGGCGGTATTGATGACGGTGGAGCCGCTGTTGCTGATGGTTAAACCGCCGAGGCTGTCAATACCCGACTTAAAGTCGGCGGTCATGTGGGCACCGACGGACTTGATGTTGGCAATATCGGCAAGTTGAACCGAGGTTACGTTTGATTTGGAATGTGCATACATTTTACCGTAATCGGTGGTAATTTCCAAACCGTTGGTTTTAATGCTGCCGGTTGCATTTTCAATCAGCGCGCGGTTGATGGTGTGGACTTCGTTTTCATTTTTGGAAACACCCACCAAACTGGCAATCGCAACTTTAACCACGGCTTTTGAAGAATCCATACTGCTGTTGGTCGTGGAATGCAGCGTCAGTTTGCCGGAAGTGTCTATATCAACATTACCGCTGATCAAGGCCGCGCTCTTATTATTATCGGTATTTTCCGCAATATCGACAACCGCATTGGCACCGCTCACGATTACGCTGGTGCTGTCAACAACGGACTGATTGTCGGATTTGGAAACAATATTCAAATCTTTGGCCTTAATCGTCGCATCTTTAACTTGCGCAATCGTCTCGGAAGTGTTGTTATAAATGGCACCGCCGCCGGAAACCGCAACACCGGATACCGTTACTTCAACGTTTTTCAACTTGACGTCGGCTTTGGTGTCGGCCTTTACGGAAACATCGCCGCTTGTGCTTTCAACCTTACCGCCGGAAATTTCCGCCAAAGTGTTGCTTGCCAGCTGAATATTCTTAACCCCGACATTGACCGAGGCTATTCCGCCCGAAACATTGGTGTTTACCAGTTCCAGAGTTTCGCTGTCTTCCTTCAAGCCTTTGATTTTGCTTTTGGCCTCAATCTCCATATCATTTGTGGTTTTGAGGTTACCGTTAACTTCGGCCACCGCACCGGTTTTTATGTTGCTCGGCGAGCTGGTCGGAGTATATAAGTTTTTCACGTTATTTGCATCATCTGCGGTAGATTTATCATATACACCTTTGGTATAATCAACTGCATCTTTGATTTTACTGTTTTCCTGCGCCACGGAATAAGTATCCGTGCGTTTGCCCAATTTGATAATCGCAACATCGGCGGCAATCGCGCCTGCGCCCAAAGCAACACCGATAGTCAGATTATCCAGCCCGTTTACCATCTCGGCAAGAGAGCTTACCGAACCGGCATTAATCTGGCCGTCGCTGTTGGATAAAATGGCGGTATTGGCACGATTATTGGCATAATAAAGATTGATGTTGCCGCCGGCGGCCACGCCCAAACCGGCTACCGTTACCATACCCATACTGTTGGTTGCAACGGTATTATCTTTGGCATTAAGTCTGAGCGCATTGTCAATGTTCATGGTCTTAGACTTGGCATCAACAACGGCAGAGGTCGAAGAATCAATCTGATTTACCAGAGCGTTGGCCAACAGACTTGCCCCGATGGCAACACCTGATGCGCCGATGGTTTTGTTATCCAACTTGTGATCGGAATTCGCATTCAAAGTCATCGAAAGCGCTTTGTTTACGGCATTGTTATCGGCATAAGATTTTACGGTGTTGCTGTAAATATTTTGTACCACACCTGCCACCAAGCCGGCACCTTGTCCGCCAAACGCAATGGATAAAGCGCGGTTTTTCATTTCGTCTTTTTTGCCGTTATTGGTATTTATGGTAATGTTTCCGGCATTTTGAATCGTGGAATTCATAATTCCGGCTTCGGTTGTGGATATAACATTATTCAAAACCAGATTTACCAATAAATTTACACCCGTGCCGACAATAGACAGCGCTCCTATCCAGTTTTCGCTCTTGATAACCGAATCTGCCGCAATGGCTATGGCTCCCGGAGTATCAATGACGGCATTATCCATATATGCCTTGGTCGTACCCGTATAGTTGTTCTTAATCGCCACGGCCGTACCGGCAACGGTACCGGCACCGGCAACACCGGCATCAACATCAAAGGTGCTGATATTGTTCAGCGCATACAAATTGATGGCGGCATCTTTAACCGTCGCATTCTTAATTGAAGCGTCAGTCGTACCGTTATAAGTATTGACAATCGGTGCCACCGACAAAGCCACCGTTCCGGCACCCGAACCGGAAACCAAAATATGGCTGGCATTCATCTCTTCCTTGGCGCTGATATTCAAAGTTCCGGCGCTGATTGCGTTTGCTCCGTTGGCATTATCGATTTGCGCAATCGCCGAATCATCAATCTTATTGACAACGGTGTTAACATTAGCCGCAACCGTACCGGCACCGCCGCCGGCTATCACAATCTGTTGATTATCTTTTTTGTTGGCGGCATTAATGTTGACGGTGTTATTTATCGCCAACTCGGAGTTTTGACCGATTAAGGCCTTGGTTTCGCTCTTATCGCGCATTACCAAAACATTGACACCGACCGCCAATGTTCCGGCGCCTTCCAGAGTTCCGACAAGAATATTTTTGATGGAGTATTCATTGGCCGCAACATCCAGGTTTTCCGCCGTAATCGTGGAATTGGCAATTTCCGCCTGAACCGTGTTATGGATGGATTTAACGACAACCGCACCGGCAATAGCCGCCGTTTTGCCGCCGGAAAGGTCATAAAACATATTCCAGTTGGCAAAACTGCTGCCTTCCTTCAAACCGACATAATTACCGTTTTCGTCTTTGTTCAGCATCTTATTTCTGTAGGCATCGGTAGTAACATCGTCGGTGGTGTAATGTTGGTTATCGTCTTTGGTTCCGCCCATGGAGTTGATGGAAGACGCAAACACTTTTACATCGCCGGAAGTCACGTTAGCCCCGTTGACATACGCTTGAACCGTTTTGGATATAACGTCGACATTTACGCTGCCGCCGATCACGACGGTTGCCGAACCGGCCGACACGGCACCGCCGCGAGTGTAAATGGTCGTGTCATCTGCCGCATTTACCAACACTTGCGCACTTTGTGTGATTTTGCCGCCGAGCAGGGCCTTAACGGTGTTTTTGACAATGTTGGCGTTCAAATTGGCGGAAACGGCGGTGATATTGGTGGAAACACCGGCCGATACCGGGAATAAGTTAATCAGCTCAACCGATGTTGCGTTAACGGTAACGTTTTGAGCCTTCTTAACTTCCGAACCGTTCTGTAAATCGGCCGTCACTTTATTATTGTATACATTACCGATGAGATTTGGTCCCACGACAATATGTCTGGCAAATTCGGCCGTTGCGGTAATACCTTGCAGTTTATTGTCGTATCCGGCCGCAATATTGATGTTGCCGTCGGAGTTGAACACCGAATTATTGATGGCATCGGCGATTACCGTTGATAAAAATACATTGGCGATACCGTTAATATTGATAGTTGCCGCGCCGGAGGTCTGAATACCCAGATTAGCGGCAAGGAACTTCAAATCTTCTTTTTCATCGGCCTGAATATCCAGTGATTTTGACTTGATAACATTTAAGTTATCGGCCTCGGCCTTTATGGTTGAGTTATTGACATTGACCACCGCGCCGATGCCGACACCGAAACCTCCGCCTGCCGTCGAAAATTCAACCGCGCCGGCCAGGCTCTTGTTTGTAATATCCGATTTTGCCGTAATATCCACATCGCCGGAAGCGGTTATGGAGGAATTGGCGGCTCTGGCCGTAACGGTATTGCTATTCAATTCGGTATTTACCGCGCCGTCAATGGTAAAGCTGGACGAAGCACCAAAGCTCAACTCAGCGGCCACGGCAATGGTTTTGTAATTTTGCTTCAAATCGGCATTTACCGTAACATCTTTTACATTTGCCAACGTACTGCCGATTATTGCCGCCGTTATGCTCTTTTTGCCGTAATTCAAAGTTGCGGCGGCTCCGGCACCGATATTGACACCGGTAGACTTACCGAAACCGGCGGCACCGGTAATGTTCCAAATCAGCGAATCATCTTTGGCCTCAACTTTAACATCGGCATCAGGAACATCGTCGTTTTCCTTTTTAACGGTGGTATTATTTAACTGCGCCGTCAACACATTTTGCAGCTTGTTGAAGCCGAACGAACCCCCGACCGAAGCGGCAACGCTGCTGTTTTGGCCGGCGGCAACACCGATTCCGGCGGTAACATCAATCAAATCAATGTCCGTACCGGCCGTAACGGTTAATCCGGTCGCGTCTTCCGAATTGAAATTTACGGTACTGCCGTCAACCAGCGCCTTGGTTTCTGATTTATTGTTATAAATATTTACGCCGGCTCCGGCCGATACGGTGCTGGATTTTGCCAACGCGCCGTTGACCTGAACCGCTAAAATATCATTATTGGCCGTAACCTTAACTTCTTTGCCCGCATTGAGGGTGGAATTTTCTACCTTTGCGGTGGTTTTGGTATAATCATTGGTTACATCAACCGCACCGGCAAGCGCTATCGAAAGATTGCTTTGCGCCGTAGCCGGATCGGCACTTCTTTCCGAACCGGTCAAAGAGGTAGGATTATTGCTGTTGCTATTGTTGCTGTTGTTATTGTTCGTCGTTGAATTCGTCGAATTATTTTCTTGCGTATCTTCGCCGTTTAAGCCCCTTGCACCTTGCGTAGCGGCATTATTTTCATCTTCGTTGAACAAATTACGCAGATTCATCACGTCTTCTTCGTCATCGCGGGCGTTATCGATTTCATCCATCCAGTTACCGGCATTTTGCATTCTTTGCGGCTGATTTTCACCGGTGGTGCCGCTATCATTATTATTTGCGGCTTCCTGCGTTCCTCTGTCGGCCGAAACACCGCCGGCAAAAGCACCGGCCAGCAACACATCTATTTTCTTGGAAGAGGTGTCGGCAACAACCGCAACGTCTTGATTTGCCGTAATGGTCGAGTTGCTGACGGCGGCCTCGATTTCCTTGCTGATTTTCGTAACGTCTACCGATGCGCCTACGGAAGCGCCCGAACCGGTTTGCTGCGCATTTACGCCAATCATGGAAATGTTGGTCACGGTGTCTTTAACATCTCTGGCGTCATTAGCGGACAATTCGCCGGAATCTTCATCTAACTCGACCGGATCTTCTTCGCCGCTCTTCTTCGGGGCAATCGATGCTTTTCCGGCATTTACGTTAACGTTGTCGGCCTCGATTTTTTGGGAATCGGCAATATATGCCTTGGTTTTGCCGTCTATCCGCTGAACATTGACGCTGCCGACAAGTGCCAGCAGGTCGGCCTTGCCGCCGGTAACGGCCAAATTGATATATCCTTCTTCCGAAGCCGCATTAACGTTGATATTGCCTTTTTCGTCGGCATTCTCGTCAGTCGGATTTTTGTTTGTCGCGCTCACTTCCGAATTTTTGATATAGGCATTGGCATTGTTGGTATATTTATCCACCAACACCGAACCGCCGATACCGAATTTGGCGATGGTTTCTTCTTCTTCCGGAGTTCTGTCGGCCTTGGCCTTAATTTTGGCGATGAGCTCGTTCACACCGTCAATCAGAAAATCTACCTTACCGGCGCCGTTGTAGTTGATAACCGAATTGGAGGCATTGACATCAACATTGCCGTCCTCCGCCTTGACTTTGGAATTTTCAATATAAGCATTGGTGGTATTGGCAACGCTGTTAGCCAAAACCGAACCGGCAACACCTACATATTCGCCGTTGGCTTCCGATTTTACCAAATTGTTGAACAAGCCGTCCAAACTGATTTTGTTGGAGCCGAGGAAATTCCGCGGCGATTTGATACCGTTCCAAATTTTCTTGGCATTATCCCAGTTCAAAATATCCGTGAGCTTGGTATGAATAAACGACGCATCCCAGCTGTTTACGGAATCACCGCCGTCAAAACTTGCGCCCACAAACAGCTCGAGATTTTTACTTTCATCTTCGCTGTCGCCGAGTTTTTGACCTATCTTCAGCTGCATCGGGTTCATCGGCAGTTGGGTGGTGGCGCTGACATTTACGCCATTAGCGGCCGTAATCGTTGAGTTGTCGACGATTTTGGCATTATTGGTATTGCTCTGGTCATTGACAATTATGGCCGCACCGGCGCTGAACTTTTTATCCGCACCGGCAGTAGCTTCGGCAGAATTCAACGCAAGGTCAACCATATTGGATACAACATCGACATTACCGGCTTCTACGGTTGCATGGCTGACAGAGGAGGTTGAAGTATTCTGCTCGTCGTTCCAGATAGCCGAACCGGAAATTTGCAGCTGGAGTTTATCCAGAATATCGCCGATTTTATTCGTAACCTTATCCAAAAACTTACTGTTCAGCCACTCATAAGCTTTGATGGTATAGGTCGGGGCATAGGTCGGCAGTTCTTTGGTTTGTATATCGTAGGTTTGACTCTTTGCCTTTACCTCGGATTCAACGCTGTTCTGCAAATAATTGATATTCTGCGCCAATAATTTGGCATCGTTTGCGGCCTTAATATTGGCATCATTACTTATTTCTACGTTTGAATTTGTACGGGTATGATTAAAGATTATGGCGGCGGCAATACCGGTTTTATCGGAGTTTTCGCCGACGTTGGAGATATTCTTCATCTCGATTTCGCTCTTATTGAAGTCGATGGCTTTGGCCGTAAAATCTTTTGTTTCAACGGTAGAACCGTCAACTTTCACATCGGCATCGGAGAAAATCGAGTTATTCAACAGCGTCAGATTATATGCTGACACGGTGCTCTGCTGCCCGTTATTATTGTTATTATTATTGTTATTATTATTATTATTATTGTCGTTGTTAGTGTTGTTATTGGTGTCGTTATTTGTGTTGTTATTGGTGTCGTTATTTGTGTTATTATTGGTATCGTTATTCGTGTTATTATTAGTGTCGTTGTTAGTGTTGTTATTGGTGTCGTTATTGCTATTAGTGTTATTATTAGAGTTATTGTCGTTATTACCGGAGTTATTGTCGTTATTGCCGGAGTTATTACCGGAATTATTGTTGTCGTTATTGCTGCTCGGCTTATCCGAAATCGCTAAAAAGTTGGAGCTGTCATACTTAATATTGTCTTCGGTTTGTGCCAATGCGGTCAAATTAACCGCGCCTTCATCTCCGGTTGTTTTCAGGGTGGTATTGGCGGAAACATTAACCTCAGACTTAGCCTTTACGCCCAAACCGTAGAAAAACAGCGGATGTGAATCCAATTTGGCGGTGGAAATATTGGTTGCCGCTTCGGAATCGGCCTCAATATCAACCGAATCTTTAGCCACGATTTCAGAGCCGCTCACCGTTACCGTTGCCGAAGCGTTAGCCCCGTCAAAGCCGGTATACGCGCCGTCGCTGAAATAGCTTTTAACCATTTCAACCGAACTCCACGGAATGTCGACACCTTCCGGAATAATCTGGTTATCGGATACTTTGTTTAAAATTCTCAGCAAAATATCCATACCGAGCGTGCTTATCCATTTTTCCCACACCGGGTCCAACAGCTGAATATAGGTTTCGGTTTTATTTACGGCGTTGGCCTTTATGGCAACCTTATCGCCGTGTATTTTGGAAGAAGAAATGGTTACGATAGCGCTTGCCTCCGGCGCAACATCTCTAAACTCCTTTGGAATTTTATAACCGGTTGTTTCGTCTTTTTTATCTTTATCCTTATCGGCTTTATCCTTATCGGCGGCATCACCGGCATCTTCCGCTGCTTTTGCAGCCGTGGCATAGGTTTTGATAAGGTCTTCGTTTATGGTTTTGACGGACTCGGCATTGGCCTGAATACTCACGTCGTTGGCCGCAATTTTGGCATCTTTTATTGTAATGGCAGACGGGTCGGCAGACAAAGAAGATTTTTCAAAGGTTTTATCAATGGAATATTTTACTTCTTTATTTTCGTCTTGCTCATCTCCGGTTTTGATTTCCTCTTTAGTCTCTTTTTTCAGTAACAAACCGGTGTTTATCTCGGTAGTTGTCTTATATTTTTTGTTGTTTTCTTCCGAAGTCTTGACGGTAGTAACTATTTCGTCGTTGGCTTTGTTGGTTACCAGCGAAATTTTGCCGTTTTGCAAATTAAAACCGGTCGCATTTGTGATGTTTTTATCAACCAACGAATTAAACAACGCATCCGCATCGGCGGCTTGGGTAATCACATTCTGGTCCTGAACGCCGGCAAAAATCGCCGCATCTCCTTGGTTGGAAGCATTTTTTTGCACTTTAATCTGTCGGCCGTACGCATTAACGTTTTCTCTGGCAAAAATTTTACCGTTGATTTCAATTGTGCCGGAGGAGTTTCTGATAAGGCTCTTATAGTTTTCGTGTTCAACGTTGTACTCATAGTCTTTCAGATTCGCTCCGTAATTGTCTTTGAAAGCTTTGTACGCATTTTCGGACGGTGCCATCATTGTCAATGAGCCGACATTTAAGACACCGGAAGCACCTACCACAATACCTTTCGGAGAAACAAAAATCGCATGGCCGTTATAAAACGCATCGCCTCTGACTGTGTTGACAATACCGTTAATATCTACCTTATTGTCTACCAAGTTTACAAATTTGCCGTATTCCTGAGCATCCTTCTTGAATTGCAGATTAGCCACGTCATTTTCGCTTAATTCGAACTTTTCGTAATTGCGGAAACCTGTGTCGCCGGAAATTTTATCCGCCGCAATATCATAAACGCCGTTATTTCCCGTTATTCCGGTAATTTCCGTAGCAAAGGCCGGCACCACATTCATAAACATCATACTGTATGCCGTAATATACGACACCACGATACGGAATATGGAAGGTTTTTTAAAATTGAAGGTATTATTAACAGTTTTTTTAATGCGTTTTTTGCTCATTTGTTTATTTCCCGACAAATATTGTACAACTTTCTAAAGCCGAACAGAGCGCGGCTTCCGTATATAGTACGCCTTTTAAAGACAGAATCAATATATTTTTTTAACTTTTCATTAACTTTTTTCTGTTGATTTTGTGCATTTTCCGTGTAATATTACAGGCATATTTTAACATAATCGGATTTATCAAATGAAAAAGACTATATTATCAGCTATTGTTCTGACATCTGCGGTCGCCGTTGCCACTCCGGTTTCGGCGCAAACCGCACCGGCGGGAGTTATTCCGCAACTGGGCACCGTTCAGCAACAAGATATTGACAGCGCCAAACGTATAGAGATGGAACACCGCGGTCTTCGCGATATTGAAAAACATAAGGCAGGGCAGGAACAAAAGGCCAAAAGTACTGCCGCCAAAGAAAAAAAGGCGGTGGTAAAAGCCAAACCGTCGGAATATAAAACAAAAGGTGTATATGTTGAAAAATTCGCCGTTGACCCTAGTGATGTGTTGACCGCGGAAGAAATTAATTCCGTCACGGCCGATTATGAACAAAACAACCTGATGTTTGAGGATATTCAGGAAGTTATAAACCGCATAAACGAATTGTATCTTGATAAAGGTTTTGTAACGGCGCGTGCCTATCTGCCGGAGCAAACCATTGAAAACGATACCGTTAAAATAAGTTTGTTTGAGGGCAAAGTCGGCGATGTGGATATTAACGGAAACCGCTGGACTCACGATTCGCATATTCGCAAGCGCTTGGCAATGGAAAAGGGCGAAGCCTTTAATATTCAAAAACTTGAAGAAAATATGCTGATTTATAATCGCTATAACGACAATATAGAAATCAAAGGTAATTTGAAGCCGGGGCAGGAATCCGGCACTACCGACATTGATATAGACGTTGAAGAAAAAGCACCGTATCATCTTATCGCCGTTACGGATAATGCCGGCCGTAAAACCATCGGCAAGCATCGTGTCGGCTTGATGGCGGCGCATGACAGCCTGTTGGGCTATCGCGACCGATTATCCGCCGGTGTTTATGTTAACCGCTATTCGTGGACGCCGTTTATTGACTACAATATTCCGGTCAATAAGTATGACGGCCGCATCGGTGCCTCGTTTTCGCATAACAAAGCGGAAGTCGGGCACGGCGATTACAGCGACTTTAACATTGAAAGCCGTTCGCAGAATTATTCGATTTATTATACCCATCCGCTGATTCGCGAGCTGTATAAAGAGTTAAACAGCACCACCTCGTTTACGTATAAAAAAGCGGTGACCAGTTTTGACGGCGAAGATTTGTATGAAGATAAAATACCGGAAATCAAAACCGGCCTTGGTTTCCGCTACGACACCGAGCGCGGTATCTGGTATTTGGCGCAAAACGTTTCGTACGCGGCACCGTGGTTCCAAAAACGCATAGATTATTGGAAGTTTGAGGGCCGGGTTACTCGTTTGCACGACTTCGGACACCGTATTTTGGGCTATTTCCGCGGCAATTATCAATATATTCCGCAACACGTTATTCCGTATGCCGACCAAATGTCGGCCGGCGGTTTCGGCACGGTACGCGGCTATTCGCAGGGCTTGTTGACCGCCAAATCCGGCTATATGCTGGGAGCGGAAGTTTATTTTCCGATTGCGCCGGAAGAATTTTTCATCGATTGTGACGCCTATCGCACCGATGAGTATGTTCGTCCGTTTGTGTTTACCGATTATGCGGCGCTTTATCCGTACAAAGGTTCGGGATCCGGCGCCGAGGGTTTCAACAACAGCGATATTTTGCTCTCTACCGGTGCCGGTTTAAGAATTCAATTGCCGTATGATATTGTGTTAAAGGTAGCTTACGGCGTGCCTTTAAGACACAACCGCTACGAAACGCACCACGGCGGCGATTGGAGTTTTGAACTCAGCTTTGCTCCGGACTTTAATAAATTTTTTGCCAGATAGGGGATCATAACATGAAAACAATGATGGGAGTAATTATGGCAGGACTTTTTGCAACCTCGGCAATGGCGGCGGATATCAAGCTGCCGGAGCCGGATAAAACCAATACCGCAACTTTAATCAGCGCACTCGAAAATCGTCATTCGGACCGCGAATTTTCTGATAAAGCGTTGGATAACGCAACCCTCAGCACGGTTTTGTGGGTAGCTTACGGCGTAAATCGGGCTGACGGCAAGCGCACAATTCCGACCGCGATGGATAAAAAAGATTTGAACGTGTATGTGTTTAATCCGGAGGGTATTTGGCTTTATGATGCCGACAGCAATACCTTGAAACAGCAATCGACCGAAAATCATCTGGCTCTGTTCAAGCTGCAAGATTATATGCAACCGGTTTCTACCGTTTTGGTATATACGGGAAGCAACGAAGAATATGCAGTTATGCACGCCGGATCGGCTTATCAGAATGTCCAGTTATACGCGGCCGCCAACAATATGGCAAGCATCGTCCGCGGCTTTTTCGAGCATGAAAAAGTGGCGGAGGTGCTGAACCTGCCGGAAGGTCAACGCGTTATTATTTCGCAAGCCGTCGGCTGGAGAAAGTAGGAAAACCGCTTGCTAAAAAGGCATAACAAAAAACCTCCCGGCGGGGAGGTTTTTTAATGGCAAGATTTAACTCAGCGGCCGTTGTTGCCGTGTTTGAAAAAGCGGTTCGGCAAAGTCGGAGCTTTATCGTATGATTTGGCAAACTCGGTGCGGGTATCGTTCTTTAACATGTAATCGCCGTGGAATACCGTCATATTTTTCCCGTTCATCAACACATTGGTCCCGTCGTCAAACACTATCAGGTTCTTACCGTTCTTCGTCTTTTTGAAGCGGGCGCTGACGATGTTGCCGTCATCCTGTTTAAAGTTAAATTCTTTTATCCGTTTCTCGGCATCAAGCAACAGAGTGTGAGTGCCGTCAATCAGCAACTTGTCGCCTTTACCGAAAGAAGGCAAATCATCCCCGCGTTTATAGCGCAGAACTTCCATTTCCTTATCGGTAATAATCAGGCTGTCTTTTGTTTGCAAAGCATTGCGCTTGTCGTTATCTGCGTACCAATATACTCTGTCGCCGAACTCGATGGTTTGCGTGTTTAAGTTAATACAAATACCGTTCGGCAGGGTAACGCTTTCCACCCGATCATTTCCCTTGCTGAGCTCAAAACTGATGCCGTTGCGGTATGAATCCGTATAAGTGTTTGTTTCGGCTTTATCGGCCTTATTTTTGTTTTGAGCCGGTGTCGTCGCCGTTATTTCTTCTTTGCCGGACAATATCTTGTGATTTTTATGGTCCAAAACCACGACATGACCGTCGATATTGGTATATTCAAAAACTCCGTCCCGCAGCCTTTTAACCATCGGACCGGCATCATACAACTTTTGAGAAACAACAAGCAAATCCTGAAAATGTTTGTCTTCAATCCCGGTAAGCTTGCCGCGCAAATATTCGTTGAAATAGAAGTGGCTGAGACTTTTACGCAGTTTGGTGTAATGTCGCCAGGTGGCGTGTTCTTTGGAGGTGATAATACCTTTTTGCGCCAAATAATCCAAAGCGTCATACATGTTTAAGTTATGACCTTTTTCATTACAATTACGGCCGTGTCTGATACAATACCCGATGGCATAACATTCCAGAGAGTGAAAGTTCTCCAAAAACAGCGAGCGTTGTCGGAAATCTTCCATACGGCTGAACATGTACTCAACTTTACGGTCATCGTCAGGAACATCGTCGGCAATTTGAATATTCGGGGAAATATTCCAAATATCGCCGCCCAACATTAAATACTCGTCACTCGGCAGCGGGTAATTTACTTCCACCTTGAGCTCACGGTTCGGGTTTTGTCGATATGCGGCTTCTATCCGCTTAACAAACTTTTCGTTGCTTTCGCTCACCCCGCGGATTATACGGTCGGGATTAATCTCGGCGATAATTCGTTGCATTTGATGCAGCGCCCGAATATAAGACTTCAGACGCAGAAAAATCGGCAGGCCGCAAAAATCCAAATACGCCTTTATACGATCGCTCCGCTTTTGTTGGCCATCGGTTATCTGCTCCGGCATAAAGGCATCCAGACCATCCAGGTTTTCATATTGATGACGCATAAAGTTGCGGATATTCACATAGTCCCAAAAATTGCTCGGCAGTTTCATAAAACCGTCATTTTGCGCCTTTAGGAAATTTTTGCGGCTTTCGTTTTTATTATCTTTTTTATTGTTCTTGTCGCCGTATTTTTTGTTGCAGATATCTTTGACCTTTTCGGCAAAAGAACCGAGTAATTCCAATATATTGTTTTCGTTTGTCGCCATAAACTCATCAACATAAATATCCGTAACGGCATTCTTGAAGTCATTGTCTTTGACATATCCGTTTTTATGCAGCGCCTCGCCGATTTTAATCATAACGGTTATTTCGTCGATCCAATCCGTATCTCTTAAACACTTTCTCACCATGAGGCCTTCGGCATCTTCTCCGGTGTATACGGCCTTAAAACGTCCGTCAATCAAAAATTCGGTATTTCCGAGAGTTGCGTCTTTCGGATATGCAACCGTATAGCGCTCAATCATCGACGGCAACGACATACCTACCGATCTTACTTTATAAGGCGCAACCCCGAAAATCGGCGGCTTACCGTTGTTTTCTTCCTCTCGTATATGTTGCAGGGTGATATATGACTTTTTCCCGTCTCCGCGGATATTGTAGGCATTAAAATCGGCAAATTCCCGCTTTTCGTCTTCGCCTAACGGAGTGATTTCCCACGAAAAACGATAACCTTGCGGATACATGTGTTCTTTCATCGTATCCGCCATCTCTTCCATAGGTGTCAGCAATAACATTTGCTCGTGTTCTTTGAGCATATACAGATAGTCTTCGTATATGGCCGTTAAGTCCGCAAATTCCTGCCGATAAACTTTCTTATCATCTTCTTGTGCGTATTCTGTCATTTCAATCCCCGAATCTTTGTATGGGATATTATCCATAAGTTATACAATTTGTCAATACAAAATGTCGGCAAGGTTTTCCCGCGCTTTGAATAAACCGGGGAGGGTATATTTTATACAAAATCATCTGCCGAAGAAGCGGTTAAAATCCGGGGCGATACTTAATTCCAAATTCCAGTTACCGTGGTGTTTGTCGTGGGTATTATGCTTTAACGGCACGCCGTAAGTTGCCTTTAAGACAATATCAAACGGCAACTGTATGCGCAAACCGGCACCGGCCGCAAACAACACATCGTTATAGTTAAAGTTATCTCCCTTATAAGGATACAGCGAGGCATAATCCGTGAACACAAACGGCCGCACATAATCATCGGTGTAATAATTCTTGCCGCCGATATTAAATTCTTGCGGACCGGCCGGAAGATAAATTTCCGCATTTAACTGGTAGCCGGATTTTGCTATTATCATCACATCCGGAGCATAGCCGCGCACCGTTCCCACACCGCCGGCGGACATTCGGTCGATAAGCGGAATCTTATCTTTCGGAACATATTGATAACCGGCGCGGAAATAACCCAAGAAACGATGCCCGAAATTTTGCAGGCGCGTAACGCTGCCGTCAAACTTAAAATAATCTATATTTTTTTGATACCACGGCGCGGCATACGAAACGCTTTGCGCCAAATACCAAACACCGTTCGGGGTATCATGCCGATAATTGAGGTCTGATTTAATCTCCGGTATTTTATCCTGGTTCAAATTCATATCTCCGGCACTTGTGACCGAACGCTTATAGGTATAAGCAAGCTTTCCGCCACTTCTATTTCCTCGATATAGGCGTTTTTGAATTGATATTTCGGGACTTCGACGTGTTTAATCAGTTCTCCGCGTCTTTTCTTTAATTCTTTGATTATTTTCTCACGGTTTTCTTTACGATTTTTGAAATCGCGCAATTCCTGCTTTTCTTGCCGGATACGTTCACCGCTGTCTATATCTTGTTTGCGGATTGTAATAAGCTGAGGAATGACGCGCGGCACGTAATTTACGGGAACCACCTGCGCCGAGGCCGCGGAAGACATCAAAACCAATGCAGATGCCGTAATAAATAAGCTTTTTTTCATGAGCGTAGTCCGATATAGTTCAAAACATATCAGATATGATAGAGGCTATATCCGAAAAAAAACATAAAAATAAAGAAATACCCTAAAAACATCCCGTCATGGGAGGTTTATTTAGTGGGCGAATTTTCAAAAGCCATAAGATAAAAAATTAAATAAATGTAATCCTAAACATTTCCCAAAGCCAGAATAAAAAGAAAATCAGGGCAAAAAATATATATTTGCTGGAAATATATTTTTGAACTCTTGGCTTGTATAATAGCGGAGTTAAGATATATGCCAACATGTAGTCAAAAAATAAACCATTATACAAACGTTCAACTATATCAATTTTCAGAACAAAGGCGGTAGAATATGCTATGATGGCAGGGATAATTGCCAATCCGATGAGAAAATATATTATTTTTTTTACTCTTTCCATTTTATTACCCATCCCTTAATAATAATATAAAAAATAGCGCAAGACAACATAAATATTATCTTGCGCTGTTATTGTATCTGGAATATTTTAGGTTATTTCTATCCTTTTAGAACATTATCAGATGTTAACTTAACCCATTGTTTTTTCATTTCCATATAAAATTTATCTTCTTTATTATTTTCACAGATTTCAATTATTTTTTTTACACGATCATCATTTTCTAATATATTATTATATTCTTCAATGAATTTTCCATATTTACCAAATACAAGCTTGGCTATATCTTCTTTAAAGCGGAGTTTTAAATTATTATCATATGTTTCATGCCCTGTAAGAGGATCAATTACTATCGGTGTATATATAACATTCCAAGGATTTTCAAATAAATATATATTTTTTGTATATCCCCATAAATGAGACAACTTATAATTCTGTATTGCAATATGATTATTGGTATCTTTTTTTCCAACCGTATATTTTCCCATTTGTTTCATTAGCTGTTGAGGTTTTAAATTATTTGTAGGATCTAACCTAACACTGGTATTAAACCCAGCTTCTTTATACAGATTGCAAATTCTATTAATTTGCCCATTTTTTTTATCTCTGCCGTAACCTCTTATATATACCTCATTTCCTGAATCAATACAACGTTTAAGTCTATTCCAATTTTCTTCGACAGTAGTAATATCTGGCAAGAGTGTTTTAATTTCATTTATTCCCCAAGATATAAAATCATCTTGTGTGATTTTCAATTTTATCAACATTTCCTCGTAAGAATCTCTCATTTTAACCTCACTAAATAAATACAAGACACCTCTAATCGTATAACATCAAATTTATATTGAGTCAAAAAAAAATTGCAAAAGAGATTAAAAAAAGCAGGAATAAGTCCTGCCTTTTTGTTAATGATGGGCGCTTCCAGCTTTTTCTTGTTTCGCCTACGGCTCGCTGCGGAGCGCTTTCGCTACCTTGCTTGCCGAGTAACTTCGCCGCTTGCGGTAAAAATGGTGCTGTAGGCCTCTTCTTGCTTAAATTTACTTTCTTTGTTTTTTTATTTGCAAATTTAAGCTTCGGTCACTCGTTCCCGTCGGCTCGCTGTGGTCACTATCGCTTCCCTTGCTTGCCGGGGAACTTCGCTGCTTGCGGTAAAAACAACATTTTGAGGTTGTTTTTATCCTTGCGCCTACGAGGTCGTAGGTTCGAGACTTTAACTCTCACGAATAAAATAAAAAGCAGGGTTTTATCCCTGCTTTTTATTTTATGGTGGGCGACTTAGAACTCGAACCTATAACCAGATACTTTCGTTCGCAAACCACCTTGTTTGATAAAGTTATTATATTTCAATTTGTTAGGTAATGCAAGGATATTTTTTACTTTAATGCACTTTTTTCAAAAAAATT
>JAEEMQ010000024.1 GCA_016283295.1 Alphaproteobacteria bacterium | reverse complement strand
GATGAAAAACGATTTATGGAAAGGAATGCGTTTTATACCGCTCCTTGTGACACAATTTTTCGGCGCTTTGAACGATAATTTATTCAAAACAACTTTATTGACTTTTGTGGCGTTTAAGATGGGCGCCGACGAGCAGGTTTCCGGCATATATTCAAATATTATTGCCGGCGTTTTTATTTTGCCGTATTTTTTGTTTTCGGCTTTGGCCGGACTGGTGGCAGATAAATACAACCGGGCGCGTTTGGTGCGGATTCTGAAAGTCACCGAATTGTTGCTGATGATGGGCGCCGGTGCGGTATTTATTACCAAAAGTGTGCCGCTCTTGATTGTTATTTTGTTTTTTATGGGAACACAATCCACCTTTTTCGGGCCGATAAAATATGCGCTGTTGCCGCAACTGTTGCGCCAAGAGGAACTGATCGCCGGTAATGCTTATGTTGAGGGCAGTACCTATATTTCGATTATTTTGGGTACGATTCTCGGTACGGTACTGTCGGTCAATGCCGGTATTGCGTTGCTGATTTGCTGTTCGCTTATCGGTATGGCGGCGGCTTATAAAATTCCGAATACGCCGTGTGCCGACGAAAATTTAATCATTAACTTTAATTTATTTAAGCAGATTCGCGACAATTACAAGCTGATACGCTCGCATGTCATTATTTTCCGCGCCATTTTGGGAGCCAGTTGGTTTTGGATGCTCGGCGCTTTTGTGCTGACCAACGTGTTTCCGCTGTGCAGCAAGGTTTTGCATACCGAGCAGGAAGTGGTAACGCTGTGTTTGGTGCTGTTTTCGGTGGGAGTCGGCGCCGGCTCGCTGCTCTGCAACAAATTGCTCAAGGGCAGGGTTTCGGTATTATATGTTCCGCTCAGCGCTTTTTGTATGAGTGCTTGCGCTTTTGCCATTTACTTTTTGGCCAAAGGTTTTGCGGCACCGGAGGCTCCTATTGCCTTAAGCGAGTTTGTGCTTATGCCGCGCGGTGCGGCATTGTTGGTGCTGTTCTTTTTGTTTGCCTGCGCCGGCGGTGTATACGTGGTGCCGCTCAATGCGTTGATGCAAAAACGGGCGCCGAAAAGTTGCGTGGCCTCGATTATTGCCGGCAACAACATCATAAATTCGCTGGGTATGGTATTGGTGGCGCTGAGCTCGGTGGCATTGTTGGCGCTCGGTTTGGAAATCGTCGATTTGTTCTTGGTGATGGCGGTATTGAGCTTGCTGATGGCCTGCTATATCAGCAAATTGCTGCCGGATTCGTTGGCGCGGTCGCTTTTATATATGATATTGGGGGCGCTGTATCGGGTTAAAGTGAACGGTCTTGAAAATTTTGAAAATTCCAAATCGCGTACGTTGGTGGTGGCAAACCACGTTTCGCTTTTGGACGGAGTGCTGGCGGCGGTGTATTTGCCGCGCAAAATGACCTTTGCCATTGACGAAGCGTGGGGCAAAAAATGGTATGTGAAAATGCTCGACGGCCTGGTGCGTTTTTGCCCGCTTAATCCGGCCAGCCCGCTGGCTCTGCGTACTTTGATGGAGGTGATTAATCAGGGCCGCACGGTAATGATTTTTCCGGAAGGCCGCATCAGCGTAACCGGGACTTTGATGAAAATTTATGAAGGTACCGGCGTGGTGGCGGAAAAAACCGGCGCCAAAATCGTTCCGGTGCGTATCGACGGCGCGCAATATTCCAAATTTTCGTATATCGGTCACTTGATAAAATCCCGTTCTTTTCCGCAAATTACGTTGACGATTTTGCCGCCGTGCGAAATTAAAACCGACGATGAATTGTTGGCACGTGAGCGGCGGCAAAAAGCGGCATTGCAACTCCACGATATGTTAAACGATATGATGTATGTTACGGAAAATATCGATATGCCGCTGTTTAACGCGTTGCTGTCGGCCGAGAAAAAATTCGGCTCAAAGCATCCGCTGGCTACGGACATCGGCGGAAAAACACTTAATTATAAGCAGGTGCTTCTGAAGATGTATGTGCTGGGCACGTTGTTTAAAAGATTTATGCCGCAGGAAGAAAAAATCGGAGTTTTGTTGCCGAACAGCCTGGTCGGACTCATCAGCTTCTTTGCTTTGCAAAGTATCGATAAAGTGCCGGCGATGCTGAATTTCTCCCTGGGCGATAAACAGTTCACGTCGTGCTTAAAAACCGTCGGTTTGAAAAAGATTATAACCGCTCATAAGTTTATCGAACAGGGTAATTTGGAACGTTTGGAAGAATGTGCGCACAAGGCAAAATGCGAACTGGTGTATTTGGAAGATTTGGCTGCCAAAATAAGTTTGGGCGATAAAATAAAAGGCTTATGGAATTATATGTTGCGCCGCAAATCGCGGGCCAAGGCCGATGATGTGGCAACCGTATTGTTCACTTCCGGCTCGGAAGGTTTACCGAAAGGGGTTTTGCTGTCACACCGCAATCTGCTCAGCAACGTGTTGCAGATTCGTTTGGCAGTGCCGTTTACCAGCCGCGATGTGATTTTGAACGCGTTGCCGATGTTCCATTCCTTTGGTCTGACTGTCGGTACGTTGCTGCCGATATTAAACGGAGTTAAGACTTATTTTTATCCGTCGCCGCTGCATTATCGCATTATTCCGGAGGTGGCATACAGCTTGCAGGCAACCGCGATTTTGGGCACGGATACTTTCTTATACGGTTATGGTCGGCGTGCTCATCCGTACGACTTTTTCACGGTGCGTTTTGCCGTGATGGGCGGTGAAAAACTCAAAGCCCGCACCGCCGAATTATGGATGAAAAAATTCGGTGTCAGAATTTATGAGGGCTACGGCACCACCGAAACTTCGCCGGTGTTGGCGGTAAACACGCCGATGTTCTGCAAAGAAAATACGGTGGGCCGCTTGCTGACGCATATCGAATATCGCCTGCAAAAAGTGAACGGCGTTGCCGAGGGTGGCCGGCTTGAAGTTAAGGGCGATAACGTGATGCTCGGCTATATGCGTGCCGATAAGCCTAAGGTTTTGGAAAAGGCCGGCGAGTGGTATGATACCGGCGATATTGTCAGCGTTGACGATGAGGGGTTTGTTTCGATTTGCGGTCGCGCCAAACGCTTTGCCAAAATCGGCGGCGAGATGGTGTCGCTGACGGCGGTGGAGCAGTTGCTGGATGCGCTGTATCCTGACGTAAAGCAAGGCATCATCGCGGTTGAAGACGAGAAAAAAGGCGAAAAACTGGTACTGATAACCTCGGATAACAAAGCAAGTGTTGCCGAAATCAAAAAGTATTTTCAAAAGCAGGGTGTCAGCGAATTGTGGATTCCGCGCGAGATAGTGTATACGGCCGAACCGCCGCTTCTCGGCAGCGGTAAGTTCGATTACGTATCGGCGCAACAGCTGTACGAAAACGGAAAATAACTATTCTTCCACTTGGTGGTCATCAAGCGAATAGCCGGTCGAGCGAATGGTGCGGATATAATCCGGCCCGAACTCGTTGAGGGCTTTGCGCAGGCGGCGGATATGCACGTCTACCGTGCGCGGCTCCACATAAATACTGTTGCCCCACACCGTTTTTAAGACCTCATCGCGTGAAAACACCTGTGTCGGGTTAGAAATCAACAGTTGCAGAATGCGAAATTCCGTCGGCCCGAGTTGGATATAATTTTCGCCGCGGAAAACTTTTTTCTCGTTGCTTTTCAGCACAATATCGCGGAAAACATATTCTTTTTTGATACTCGATGCCACATTACCGGCACGGCGCAAGTTGGTTTGAATACGCGCCAAAAGCTCCGGAATAGAGAACGGCTTGGTCACATAGTCATCGGCACCGGCGGAAAGTCCGGCGATTTTATCTTCTTCCTGACCTTTGGCCGTCAGCATAATAATCGGAATATTTTTCAAATCCGGATTGTTGCGAATGATTTTGCACAGCTCCAGGCCGGACATCTCCGGCAACATCCAATCAAGCAAAATGAGAGACGGCGTATCTTTTTCCACGGCCGGCAGAACTTTGTTGCCCTGCGCCACGCAAATTGTTTCGTAACCGGCCTTTTCCAAATTGTATTTAAGCAACACGGCAATAGCCTGTTCATCTTCAACAACCAAAATTTTTGCCATTATTTTTCTCCCAAAAGATGCAGTTGTTTTATAATTTCCGCCGGATTTTGTGCCTTAAATACGGCATTACCGGCCACAAAAACATCGGCGCCGGCCTCAAAACACAATTCGGCCGTTTGCGGATTTATGCCGCCGTCAACTTCAAGCGTAACGGTTTGATCGTTGATGAGCTGCGCCGCTTCTTTGATTTTTTGCAGCATATCCGGCATAAAGGCCTGACCGCCGAACCCCGGTTCCACCGTCATAATCAAAACATTGTCGATATCGTCGAGGTACGGTTTTAACACCTTGGCCGGAGTACTCGGTTTGAGCGAAATGCCGACCTTGATATGCCGCTGTTTCAAATAAGATATAACCGCCGGCAAATCGGAGCAGGCTTCATAATGCACCGTAATCTGGTCGGCGCCGCAATGCTCAAACATCGGCAGAAAATTAAGCGGTTCTTCCACCATCAGATGCACATCGAAAAACAACGTGCTGACCGGTCGCATTTGCCGCACCAAATCGGCACCGTAACTTAAGTTCGGCACAAAATGTCCGTCCATAATATCAAAGTGCAGCCAATCGGCACCGGCATTTTCAACCATATTGATTTGCTGATGCAAGCGACCGTAATCGGCGGCCAATATACTCGGTGCAACCAAAATCATCGCGCTCTCCTTTGCCCTATAATATAATGTCGGAAAGTTAATATGTCGTAAAATTTCAAGCATAAAGTGATATTGATTTTTGCGTTTCAGCGATTACTTTTTGCGACGTATAACAAACAGCAAAGGAGAAAAATTATGGGAGAAATGGCTAAAAAAATCGCTAAAGTCGATATAGAGAATTTACTTAAAGTATTAAATGAAGCATACGCCGAGGAGTGGCTGGCCTATTATCAATACTGGGTGGCGGCCAAAATTGCCTACGGGCAGGAGCGCGCCAAAATTGAGGAGGAGTTTGCCGAGCATGCGGCGGAAGAATTGAAACACGCCGATTGGCTGGCAGAGCGCATTATTCAACTGGGCGGAGTGCCGGTGCTGGAGCCGATGAGCTGGAACGAGTTGGCGCATTGTAAATATATCACGCCGCACGACTTCAACGTGACGGCGTTGTTGCACGATAATCTGGAGGCCGAACGTTGCGCCGTCGGTCGCTATGAGGGGATTTGCGAGATGACCCACGGCCGCGATTATGAAACCTATCGTATTTCCGAGAAAATCTTAAAGGAAGAAATCGAGCACGAACAGGAACTCGAGGACTTTCTCGCCGATATCGAACAAACCTGCAAGGAATAAAAATGCAAAAAAAGAAGTCGTCTGAATCAACAGACGGCTTCTTTTAAAAGTCATGCAGGTCAAATCAACAGCGCCAACATATCGGTTGAGATCTCTCCCATCACCAGGCTCTGGTTAATCTCGCGCTGGGCGATATACCACTCCAACAGGAGCAACACACCGTCAACTCGCGTTGGCAACAGCGGGCAGACAATGTTGCTGATTAAACTGCCTTTGGCATCATCAAAGATAAGCTCAATATTGATAACCTCCTCATCTTGCGGCAGTTCGGGAGCATAATGGCAGTGGACATTCACACAGCCCAAGCTGAACTTTGTCTTGTCGCCGGTTGGAGATTCTGCATAGTCACCGATAATGGAATTCAGCGTCTCTGCCCAATGCAACCATGATGAGCGCACGAGCTCAATATCGGAGTTATGCCGTATATCCACGCGAATACTCTGCACCGAGTTCATAAGATGATGAGTTTGGCACAAAAGATTTTTCACCTCCTGCGTAATCACGGTTGAGAAATCCGGCTCGAGGATTACGGGTGCGCAAACACCGTCCCAAGTCTTCTTTTCCAACGCGGCAATTTCTTCTTTGGGCAATACACCTTGCACAATGGCGGGAATACTGCAGATACGATAGGCTTCAATTCGCTGTCGGAGAGAACCGTATGCCGCGAAATCAAGGACAATATCCGGCCGAGCATAAAGCAAAGCCGTTTCAAAGTCCGTGAATTGATTTTTTTGCGGATCGTCGGCCTCATAATGCTCGTCAACCGCCCAAACCACTTCGCAGTCACCGGCTAATAAAGTGAGCATTTCTTGCCCTAACGGACTCAATGCACCTACAATACCAATTTTAATCATAGGCAGAATAGTTTTTATGAAACAATAATTGAAATTTGCGCCGAATATAGCACAATATTGTTCTTTGTCAATAGGCGACGATTATGAAAAAAATCTGCAAAACGCGTAAAAAAATGCTTGAAAAATAATATTTTTTGTGTATAAGAAAGGCAGTTGTTTTTGAGGGTGCGCTCGAAAACGGCTGTGGTTTAACCTCGCACAAGTCCGCTTTTATGAAAGTTGGCAATTTTTTGAAAACTAAATTTATATGACAAATACAGAATTTAAAATGCCGGAAATGACCGAAAATTTCGCAGATCTTTTGAACGAACAATTCGGTGAAAACGGCATCTTGGGTACCGTTGTTAAGGGTACAATCGTTAGAATTTCCGATGACTATGTTACGGTTGATGTCGGCCTCAAATCCGAGGGCAACATTCCGGTGCGCGAATTCGGCACCAATCCGGAACTTAAAGTCGGCGATGTTGTTGAAGTTTTGGTTGACAGATATGAAGACAAAGACGGCAACATTGTACTTTCTCGTGAAAAAGCTCGCCGTGAAGAAGTATGGGTTGATCTTGAAAAATCCATGAACGCCGGTGAACGTGTTAACGGTATCATTTTCGGTCGCGTTAAAGGCGGCTTTACGGTTGATTTGAACGGCGCAATCGCTTTCTTGCCGGGTTCGCAAATTGATATTCGCCCGATTAGAGACATTACTCCTTTGATGGGTATTTCCCAACCGTTCCAAATTTTGAAGATGGATAAGGTTCGCGGCAACATCGTTGTTTCGCGTCGTGTTGTCTTAGAAGAAACCAGAGCCGAAGCTCGTGCCGAATTGATTGACGGCATTAAAGAAGGCGCTATTCTTGATGGTGTGGTTAAAAACATTACCGATTACGGTGCGTTTATTGACCTCGGCGGCGTTGACGGTTTGTTGCACGTTACCGATATTTCTTGGAAACGCATCAATCATCCGGCCGAAGTTTTGACGGTTGGTCAAAACGTAAAAGTTCAGGTGATTCGTTTCAACGAAGATACACAACGTATCAGCCTCGGTATGAAACAGCTTGAAAACGACCCGTGGCAGGCAGTTGCCGATAAGTATAAAGTTGATGAAATTTACAAAGGTAAAGTCACCAACATTACCGATTACGGCGCGTTTGTTGAACTCGAAGACGGTATCGAAGGTTTGGTACACGTTTCCGAAATGAGCTGGACCAGAAAGAACGTTCATCCGGGCAAAATCGTTTCTACTTCCGAAGAAGTTGAAGTTAAGGTTTTGGAAGTTGATGCCGACAAACGTCGTATCAGCCTCGGCATTAAACAATGCCAACCGAACCCGTGGGCTGCTTATGTTGAAGAGCATCCGGTCGGCTCGGTTATTACCGGCAAAATCAAGAACATTACCGAATTCGGTTTGTTTATCGGTTTGACCGATGAAATCGACGGTATGATTCACCTTTCCGATATCTCTTGGGAAAAGTCCGGCGAAGAAGCTGTTAAAGACTATACCAAGGGTCAGGAAATCGAAGCTAAAATCATCGATGTTGATGTTGAAAAAGAGCGCATCAGCCTCGGCATTAAACAGCTTTCCGAAGACAGCGTAAATCAGGCACTCGCCAGCATCAAGAAGGGCGATACCGTAAAGGCTGTAGTAAAGGAAATCGATGATAAAGGTATCACCGTTGAAGTTGAAGGTTTGAACGCCATAATCAAGAAAGCCGACCTCTCGAAGGATAAGGCTTTGCAAAATCCGGCTAACTTCAACGAAGGCGACACCGTAGAAGCCAAAGTAACCTCGGTTGACAAGAAGAACGTAAAAATCGGCTTGTCCATCAAGGCTCTCGAAGTAGATGAAGAAAAGAAAGTTTTGGAAGAATATTCCAACACTTCCGGCGGTTCATCGCTCGGAGAGGCTTTGGGTGAGGCCTTGAAAAAAGCCAACTAATTAAGAAACTCGTATAACGGGTAACTACTAGGAAGTCTGTTTGCTTATGTACCTTTTGTGTACACCGCACAAACAGACTTCCGTCGTATTTACCGCGTTATCCGAGTTTTTTTGGTGTGTGTACCTTTTGTGTACACCGCGCAAACAGACTTCCTTCGTATTTACCGCGTTATCCGAGTTTTTTGGTGTGTGTACCTTTTGTGTACACCGCGCAAACAGACTTCCGTCGTATTTACCGCGTTATCCGAGTTTTTTTGGTGTGTGTACCTTTTGTGTACACCGCGCAAAACGCTCTTTTTCTATCGGAGCCATTCTGCGCAGTTTATGTGAGCACTATTTTCTATGCCGCGTAAAAAAATTTTTATCACTCTTGCAAAGTTTGATTTTTTATTTTAAGCTGAGCTTAATCAGAGGTAAAATATTATGGCAATTACGATATCAAAACAGGATTTGGAAGCGCATTATAAGCAGCATTATAATCAGGAAATAGAGTTTTCCGGTTTTCGGGTTGTTTCGACCGGTGGTATTTTCAGTCGCAAGCGGTTTGCGGTTGCGACGTGGTCAATTTCCGGAACCAAACCGGAAACTCAGCACGAGGCAGCGCATCAATGCAGTCAATCCAAATATTATGTGGTGCCGATTATCAAAAAAGCCCTCAGCTCCGAGGGCATGCTGTATGTTATGACCTCTTTTGCCGCTCACAACCGCTACTATTACAACACCGAAGGTCGGCACGAAGCCTGGCGCACCTGCGAGGTTTTTGTTGACATTACCTCCGGCGCTACCGATTTGGCGCATATTCATTCCAGCGGCACCGGCGATACGCCTTATATCGAAACCACCAACAATATCCAGGTAAAGTCGTGGTTTGAGCGCACCATTCCGGTTTATGATTTTGTTATTGATTCCGGTTTGAGCGAGCAGGATAAAATAACGCTTAACGATAACGACATCAAAAAAAGAAAAGCGATTATTTATAAGTTTGCATTGGAATTTTTCAACACTTTCATCATTACCAAAGACGAGCTGAAAGCCGAGCAGGAACGCTTAAAACAAATTGCTCGCGCCGAAGCGGAGAAAAAACGCGCCGAACGGCAAAAAGAACGTGAAATATCGCGCGCTCAAAGAAAAGCCGCAGCTGAAAAAAAGGCGGCGGCGCGGATTAAGGTGCAGATGGATGACAAGGATTCGTCGGATAAAAAGAAGTTGATGACCGAGTTTTTGGGTAACGACATTTTTGATTAATCTCAACAGAAAGTCATAAAAAAATATCCGCTTAAAAACATAAGCGGATATTTTCAGAAACAATGCACTTAATATATGTTTCTTAAATTATTTTTTGCTCGGGGTAGAAGTTTTCTTCGAAGAAGTTGTAGAGCTCTTTTTGCTGGAAGAAGAGCAAGAAGATGTGCTGCAAGAAGATTTCGGGCAGCTGGAACCGTAAAGCTGTTTAATAGCCATGTTCCAGAAATATTCATCCTGGCCCCACGGACAACCGGCATTTTTCCAGCAGTAATAAGCTGCTTCACGGATGTAATTTTCGTTGTATGATTTTTTCGTCGTAGACATTGTTATTTCTCCTAATAAATTTAAATATAATTTACCAATAGTTTATATAACCGTTTTCCAGTATAATCACTTTTTTAAAAGCGTCAATACCTAAATTCGGAAAAATTCGGTGTGTGTAAATTAATTGTTTATTAAGGTTTGAAAATAAAATCTTTGAAAATATTTATTATTGTTGCCGCTAAAACAAACATACTTTTTTTTAGTAATTTTACTTGCAATTTTGCCGATAAACAGATATAGATATAACGAATATTTTATAAGGATTGTAGCGACTGACGATTCGGTCTTATCACACAGGAGTTTATTATGGATAATATGTTGCCTAAAGAAGAAATCGACGCCATTATCAACGGTGATCACGGAAATGTTTTTGCGGTTTTGGGAATACACCGCGACAAGGGAAGCAAAAAAGTTTTTATTCGTGCGTATCAACCGTTTGCTACAGAAATAGAAGTAATTGATGCCGCCAAAAAATCTCTCGGTAAAATGACGAAGATTGATGATCGCGGCTTTTTCCAATTCAATTCGGATAAAACCGAAGAATTCAAATACAAGTTCAAAATCACCAATGACCAAGGTCATGTTTACGAAGCCGAAGACGTGTATCGTTTTCCGGCAACCATCGGTGATATTGATGCCTATTTGTTTGCGCAGGGTAACCATCGCGAAATGTATAAAAAACTCGGCGCGCACCTGATTGAAATGGACGGGGTCAAAGGTGTTGCTTTTGCGGTATGGGCTCCGAATGCCAAACGCGTATCGGTGGTCGGCAGTTTCAACAACTGGGACGGTCGTATCAATGTGATGCGCAAACACATCAGCTGCGGTATTTGGGATATTTTTATTCCGAATTTGGTGGAAGGCGAATATTATAAGTTTGAGGTCAAAACTTATGAAGGCCATATTTTGAGTAAAGCCGACCCGATGGCAACATTTTCCGAAATGCGCCCGAAAACTGCCTCGATTGTGTTTGATATAAATCATTATAAATGGGGCGATGAAGCTTGGCTTAATTATCGGGCCAACAACAATATTTATGATAAACCGATGTCGATTTATGAAGTGCACCTGGGTTCATGGCGGCGCAAAGGCGATAACGGATCCGAGTTTTTGACCTATCGCGAATTTGCCGATAGACTGGTGCCGTACGTCAGCAATATGGGCTTTACTCATGTTGAATTTCTGCCGCTGTGTGAGCACCCGCTCGACGCCTCGTGGGGATATCAGATTACCGGTTTGTTTGCGCCGACTTCGCGCTTCGGTAATCCGGACGATTTTCGTTATATGATTGATAAATTCCATCAGGCAGGCATCGGTGTGATTATGGATTGGGTGCCGGCGCATTTCCCGAAAGACGGGCACGGTTTGGCCGAGTTTGACGGTACCTGTTTATACGAACATGCCGATCCGCGTAAGGGCGAGCAAAAAGATTGGGGCACCAAAATTTATAATTTCGGCCGCACCGAAGTTTGCAACTTTTTATGCGTGAGTGCGCTTTATTGGCTCAAGGAATTTCATATCGACGGTTTGCGGGTTGATGCGGTGGCTTCAATGCTTTATTTGGATTATTCGCGTAAGTCCGGCGAGTGGATTCCGAATGTTTACGGCGGTAACGAGAATCTGGAGGCAATCGCCTTTTTGCGCAAAATGAACGAACTGATTTATTCGCAATCTCCGGGCTCGTTTTCTTGTGCCGAAGAATCAACCGCGTGGCCGATGGTATCGCGTCCGGTTTCGGCCGGCGGTCTCGGTTTCGGCTTTAAGTGGAACATGGGTTGGATGAACGACACGTTGCGCTATATCAGCCATGAACCGGTACACCGCAAATATCATCACGGCCTGTTGACTTTCGGGTTGCTGTATGCCTTCAACGAAAACTTTATTTTGCCGATTTCGCATGACGAGGTGGTGCACGGCAAGGGCTCAATGCTCTCTAAAATGCCGGGCGACGAATGGCAAAAATTTGCCAGCTTGCGCGCTTATTACGGCTTTATGTGGACTCATCCGGGCAAAAAACTGTTGTTTATGGGCAACGAATTTGCGCAGGATTGGGAATGGAATTCCGGCGAAAGTCTGCGTTGGCATTTGTTGCAATATCCGATGTATCAGGGTATGCAAAACTGCGTGCGCGATTTGAATTTGATGTATCGGGGCAATGCGCCGTTGTATGAAGAAGATTTCGATTCGCGCGGGTTTGAATGGATAGATTATGCCAACTGCGACGACAGCGTGATTTCGTACTTCCGCAAAGGTCACAATCCGGACGATTATGTAATTGTGATTTGCAACTTTACGCCGGTGGTACGTCATAATTTCCGCGTCGGGGTGCGTGAGGCTTGTGCGTATCAGGAAATTTTCAACAGCGACGACAGAAATTATTGGGGCAGCGGTGTGCGCAACGAAGGACCGAAGCAGGCACAGAATTACGGCGTCAACAATTTACCGTATTCGATAGAATTGATATTGCCGCCGCTTTCTACCATTGTGTTAAAACCTTTGAGATAGGGGCAATATGAAAGAGATAAAAGTTTCAGCGGGACGGGCATATCCTCTTGGCGCAACTTACGACGGCAAGGGTGTCAATTTTGCTCTGTTTTCCGCCAATGCCGAAAAGGTGGAACTTTGCTTGTTCAACGCTACCGGAACCAAAGAAGAAAAGCGTTTTTGTATCAACGAAAACGATAATAACGTTTGGCATATTTATCTGGAAGGAATCAAGCCGGAGCAGGTTTACGGATACCGCGTTTACGGGCCGTATAAGCCGGAGGAGGGCAAGCGCTTCAATCCGAATAAACTGCTGTTGGACCCGTATGCCAAAAAGCTTATCGGCAGATTGATTTGGCATAAGGCTCTGTTCGGCTATGATGTTGACAGCGCGCAAAAGGATTTGTCGTTCAGCACTCTCGACAGCGCTCCTTATGTGCCGAAGTCGGTGGTGGTTGCCGATACTTTTGATTGGGGACGGGATAAGCATCCGCAGATTCCGTTTGAACAAAGCGTGATTTATGAAATGCACGTGCGCGGCTATACTATGTTGCACCCGAAAGTGCCGACCCGTAATCGCGGCAAATTTTTGGGGCTTACCGCGGATTGCGTTACGAGTTATTTGGATTGGCTCGGCGTGACGGCGGTGGAACTGTTGCCGGTGTTTGCGTTTTTCGGCGAAAAAGACGGAATGTATATCGATAATTTTTGGGGCTACGAAACGCTGTCGTATTTTATTCCGGAAGCTAAATATATGGTCGGTAACGATATCGACGAATTCAAGCGAATGGTCAAAACCCTGCACGAGCACAACAAAGAAGTTATTTTGGACGTGGTTTATAATCACACGATTGAGGGCAATCAGATGGGGCCGACGCTGTGTTATCGCGGCATTGATAACGAAAGCTACTATACTTTGCAGGCCGAAAACAAACGTTTTTATTTTGATACCACCGGTTGCGGCGCCTCGTTTAATTTGCAAAATCCGTATGTGTTGACTCTGGTGATGGATTCGCTGAGATATTGGCATGATGTGATGCACGTCGACGGTTTCCGCTTGGATTTGGCTACCAGCCTGAGCCGGGTTCGCGGCAAGTTTACGCAAGACAGCGGCTTTTTGCTGGCGGCCAGACAAGACCCGAGCCTGCGTTCCTGCAAGATGATTGCCGAGCCGTGGGATGCCACCATGGACGGCTATCAAATCGGTGCATTCCCTCAAGGATGGGCGGAATGGAACGATCGCTATCGTGATGTGGTCAGACGTTTTTGGCGCGGCGATGAAAAACAGGTGGGCGAGTTTGCCAGCCGTATTTCCGGTTCCAGCGATGTTTTCGGTTATGCCAATCGCGATATTTGGAGCAGCATCAATTTCATTACGTCGCATGACGGCTTCAGCTTAACCGATTTGGTCAGCTATAACGAAAAACACAATATGGTTAACGGCGAGCGCAACCGCGACGGTAACGATTGTAACTGGAGTTGGAATTCCGGACAGGAAGGCAAAAGCGACGATGCGGAAGTCAGACGCAACCGTTTGCTGCGCAAAAAAGCAATGTTGGCAACTCTCTTAATGAGTTTCGGTACGCCGATGCTGGTATCAGGCGACGAATTCGGCAACACTCAATTCGGCAACAATAACCCGTATTGTCAGGATAATGTGATGACGTGGCTGGTGTGGGAAGCCATCGATAAAGAAGGTCACGACCTTACGGCTTTTGTGCGCAAACTGATTATGCTGCGCAAGAAAATGGGTATCTTTAAACGGATGAAATTCTTTGACGGCAGATTGGTTGAAAAATTTGCGCGCTTCAAAGTCAAAGATATGATGTGGATTAAAAATGACGGCAACGAGTTTGAAACAGCCGATTGGTATTTGGAAAATCGCCGCAGCATTGCCAGTTTTGTATATCAGGAAAACTGCTCTTATATGCTGATATGTAACGCCAATGCCGTTGCGGAAGAATGGCATCTGCCGGCATTTTGCAAAAATCTGGCGGTTGAAGCGGTGTTCGACAGTTCCGCACAAATCAACGGGAAAAAACTCAATCCGGGCGAAGCTTTCAGCGTGCCGGCCTGGAGCGTCGTCGTGGTGGAAATCAAAAAACCGGAGTAAAATAATTGGCGGACAGTTGGGATACATTACTTGCAAAAATCGGCATTGCCAAAACCTTCAGCGATGCGGCGCAAAACCATAAAGTATATACCGTTGACGACGAAACGTTGCGGCAGATGATAAATTATCTCGGATTTAAGCTCAAAGATAAAAATGAGAGCGAGCGTTTGTTGCAAAAAATCGAGGACCGGCGCTGGCAATACGTTTTGGAGCCGATTTATGTGGTGCGTACCGGGAAAAAAGTTTTTGATGCGGTAATTAAGGCAGAAAAAACGGATTCGCTGAGCTTACAACTTAATCTTAACGGCAAGCCGATTAAGGTTGATTATACCTGGCACATCGCCGAAACCAAACAAATCGGTCGCAACGAATATGTGCGGGTGCAACTGGAAATTACTTCCGAGTTGGCGCCGCAATATTATGATATCGAATTGAAAGCGGGCGAAAACGTATCGCGCTCGGTACTGGCGGTAACTCCCGATAAATGTTATGTGCCGGAAGTTCTGCACCACAAAAAGCCGTGGGGTTTTGCCGTTCAGCTCTACTCTTTGACCAGTGCGCGTAATTGGGGAGTGGGCGATTTTACCGATTTGCAAAATTTTGCCCTGATGTGTGCAAAAGTCGGCGCCGATGTTATCGGGGTTAATCCGCTCAACGTGCTGTTTCACGATTATCCGGAAAACGCCAGCCCTTATTCATCCATCAGCCGATTATTCTTGAATCCGATTTATATTGATGTGGAGAAGGTGGCCGGTTACAAGCCGCAATACGTTGATGAAAAGGCTCTTGCCGCGGCGCGTTCTGCCAAGGATATTGATTATACGACCGTGTATAATTTAAAAATAAAAGCGTTGCAGAAAATTTTTGATAATTTCATTATCAAGCCGCAGAGCAAAGAATATCAAAAATTTGCGAAATATTGTGCCCGAGCCGGTGCTGATTTGGATAATCTGGCGACTTTTCAGGCGCTTTATTCGGAGCAAAAAGATAAGGTTTACGGCGGGTGGAACGCGTGGCCCAAAGAATTGCAAAATCCGCATTCTTCGGCGGTGGCGGAGTTTAAAAAATCACATCAAAAAGAGATTTTGTTTTTTAAGTTTTTGCAATATGTTGCCGATACGCAATTACAAAATGTATATCAAATAATTGAAGAAAACGGTTTAAGCATCGGATTATACCGCGATTTGCCGGTGGGTTTGTGTAAAGACAGCGCCGAGCTGTGGGCGGACAATGATTTGTTTATCAAAAATTGCGGTGCCGGAGCTCCGCCCGATGTGTTTTTCCCGACCGGGCAAAAGTGGTGTTTGGGCGCGTTTAATCCGTATCGCCTGAAAGAAGCGACATATCGGCCGTTTATCAAGATTTTGCGGGCGGCGATGCAAGGTGCGGGGGCACTCAGAATTGACCACGTTATGAGTCTGATGCGTTTATATATTATTCCGGACGCTTCCGAAGACGGCACTTATGTTTATTACAACTTTGACGACATGCTCGGAATTGTGGCATTGGAAAGTTATTTGAATAAGTGTATGGTGGTGGGCGAAAGCATCGGTAACGTGCCGGACGGTTTTATTGATAAAATTCACGAACGCGGCATTTATTCGCTGAGCGTGTTGTGGGCGGAACGTTGGAACGGCTGCGGCGATTTTAAGGCACCGTTTGATTTTGCGCCGAGTGCGTTTTGCTCCGTCGGTACTCACGATATGGCACCGCTCAAAATGCGCTGGTTCGGTTATGATATCGAAACCATGTATAAGCTGAAAATGCTTGACGATGCCGAGCGGCAAAATCAATATAAGGGACGCGAAGATGAACGTAAACGCTTGCTCGGGGCACTGGATTGGGCAGGTGTATGGCCGGCAGATAAGCCGCGGCAGGGCGATTGTCTGTACGGTGAAGGCTATCCGCAGGGTATTATGGAAGCAGTTGAGGCGTATGTATCTTCGTCGTGCAGTATAGTGTATTTGGCGCAACTTGAAGATATATTCGGGGTGGAGGTGCTGCAAAATCTGCCGGGAACCGACCGCGACAAGCACCCGAATTGGCGCCGCAAATTGCCGGTAAAAATCGAGGATTACGGCCAAAATGAGGACTTTGTGCACGCGGTTGCAATCATTAAAAAATATCGCTGATTATGCACTTAAAATTACGTAATTTTGCTTGACAATCACAATCCGCAAAGATATAGATTCTCTATCTGACAATACAAAAAATTGCAGTTTAAATTTAATTGCAATCAGTGTTTTTTTTAGGAGAGAAAAATGGCTAAACAAAACGTAATCAAGCACTCACGCACTATTAAGTTGTTCTGTATTTTGCCGATATATGGCTGGACACAACGCGGCGGCAAAAAAACGTGGAAGATTTTGGGCTTACCGGTGTTTACGATTCGTCGTTTTGAAAACAACATCACGACCAAATACTATACCTTCGGTCTTCCGTTAATGAAAGTCAGCAAAAAGTTGGTATAGGAGTTTGGGTCCATGGTAAATAAAACCATACCGGTTGTAACGGCAAGTAACGATAAATACGCGGTAGGAGTGGCAACACTACTGTATTCCATATTGGATAAAACAAAGGCTTTTTTAGATATTTATGTGTTGGATCAAAATATATCCGATGCCAAGAAAAAGCTAATACGTCAATCGTTAAATCGGTTTGATAATTATAAATTGACCTATGTCAATATGGATAGATTCGATTTGGATCGTTTTCCGAATTTAGAGCACTATAGCACGTCAACCTTTTCACGTTATTTTTTGGCGGATATTTTACCGCAATATGATAAAATTATATACACTGATTCCGATGTTATTTTTATGGACGATATTCAAAAATATTACGATATAGATTTAGGAAATAAAGGTCTGGCAGCCGTGACCGAAGAAACCGGAGTTAAATATGGACTTCCATGGAATCATGAATATCGCAAGAAGTTATTCGGAATCAATCCCAAACATAAATATTTTGCAGCCGGTAACATTATCATCAGCGGAGACTATTGGCGTAAAAATAAAATTGCGGATAAATTGGTAGCGAAAACGCTTGAAAAGAAAGATGATTTAAAAGCGCCTGATTTAGATGTCATGAATATGATTTTTGCCAACAAATATAAACAGATTGATTTGAAATATTGCGTTTGTGCACACGCGTGGGCTCAAAGAAATGCCAGTTCTAAGCTGGCGGCATCATTCAAAAATCCGTTTATTATTCACTATACCGGCCGTAAGCCATGGGATTATGATACGGTTCCGTTTGCGCAAGAGTTTCTGGAAGTTTTGGAAAAAACAAAATTCTACCCTATAAAAGGATTGTACGGTCATCAAATTAAAAAGGTTCGTAAATATAAATTGTTCGGTTTTTTGCCGATATTGAGTATTGAGGAAAAATAATGAAAACCTATACACTTAAAAATACCTATAAACCGGAAAAAGATTATCCCTGTGATTTTCCGATAGACTTGGTTATTTTGTGGTGCGACGACACACCGGAGTTTCGCGCCAAACGGATTTATTGGCAGAATAAACTGGGCTTGCAACAAGATAAAAACATTATTCCGGAACGTTTTGAAACCATTGATGAATTACGCTATTTGTTGCGCTCGGTGGAAATGTATGCGCCGTGGATAAATCATATTTTTATCGTAACCGATAATCAAAAACCGAAGTGGCTGAATCCGAAAAACGAAAAGGTAACGATTGTTGACCATACGGAAATGATGCCGGCAAATACATTACCGACTTTTAACTCGGTTGCACTTGAAGCTTATCTGTATAAAATTCCCAATTTATCAGAACATTTTTTGTATGCCAATGACGATACAATGTTTTCCCGACCGGTTAAACCACAAGATTTTTTTGATAAGAACGGCAATCCGATTGTTCGATTACGTGCCGATTTTCCGTTCTGCGGCAATAATCATGCTAAACAAGTTTTGCACTCATATGATGTTTTTGAACAAAAGCAAAATATCAAAATCGCTCGGCGTTACCATTCTCATCACAATGTTGATGCGTATTGCAAATCGTATTATATCGACACCTTCAATATGTTTAAGGAAGAATTTAAACGAACCGGAAAGCATAGATTTCGCGAAGATACCGATATTCAGCGCATAATAGTATCCATTGTTGATGTTGTAAAAAAAAGGGCTTTGTTAAAAATATTGGATAAAGATAATACAGATTCAGACGTGTTATGGAACGATAATTGTTGTCGTCGAACTGACGCACCGGCACGAACAGCGCTGGTTTGTGCCAATCAGCCAACAAAAGGTATACATGCTTATTTGCAATATCATTATCCATACCAATCATCTTTTGAAATTCAACAAAAAACCAAAGCAACATATAAACTGTTCGGTTTTATCCCGTTATTAAGTGTAGAGGAAATGTAAGATGAAGCAGAAAACGCCTACTTTAAGCATTATAACAATTTGCTATAATATAAAGGACGAAATAGAGCGCACTTGCAAGAGCATTGTCAATCAGACCTGGCAGGATTTTGAATGGATTGTGGTTGACGGAGGCTCCACTGACGGCACGGTAGATATCTTAAAAAAATATCAAAAAAAGATGAGCGTTTTAATTTCGGAGCCGGATAAAGGTATTTATAATGCCATGAATAAAGGCATTAAACTGGCTAAAGGTAAGTGGCTTAATTTTATGAACGGCGGAGATTGCTTTGCAACAAAGGACGTTTTGGAAAAGGTGTTTAAGAATAAGGATTATGATGCCGATGTGCTATATGGCGATATGAGAATAGTAAAAAACTGCAAAGAAATTCGGGTGAATCATTATCCGGATAAAGTCAGTAAGCAATATTTTAGAAACGGACGCATAGGGCATCAGGCCGCATTCATCAAGTACGACCTGTTTAGACAATATGGATTATATAATGAGAAATACAGGATTGCCAGTGATTGGGAAAAGTGGATTGTTTTTACAGAACATGAGCGCGTATTTAAACATTTGAATATGATTATTTGTGATTTTGATGGAACAGGTATCGGCTCTAACGGCAGTGCGCTGAATAATCAAGAAATAGCCAGTGTATGGGCAGATTTTTACAGACAGATTGATAAATACTACTTATTCGGATTTATTCCGTTGTTATCGATAGAGGAAAAATAAAATGCCTAAAGTAAGTGTGATTATACCGATATATAATGTGGAGAAATATCTACCTAAATGTCTCAATAGTGTGATAAATCAGACATTATCGGATATTGAAATTGTTTGTGTTAATGACGGCTCTACTGATGATTCCGGTAAAGTTTTGGATAAATATGCCAAAAAAGATAAGCGCATAAAAGTAATTACACAAAAAAATCAAGGTTTGGCGGTTAGCAGAAATAATGGATTGTCCAAATGTGAAGGTGACTATGTTTATTTTTTAGATTCGGACGACTACATCGATAAACACACTTTGAAAATTTTAACAGATGCCATTATTAATGATAAGTCCGATATGGCTCAGGGGCATATTAAATGTTTCGGAAAAGTTTCTACCGATGTACTGACAAGAAAACAAAAAGGATTTGACTGGTATATGAAGAAAACAGGTATCTACACTGTTCAACCGGATGTAAGAAAAGATCTTACGGTTGTTTCATGTAACAAGCTTTATAAAAAATCGATTATAGATAAATATGACATTCGTTTTCCAGTCGGGCTGATTAACGAAGATGAGTACTGGCTGTGGGCTTATATGATTCATTGCAATACTTATTCAGAGATTGATAAAGATTTGTATTTTTATTTGCAACGAGCAGATTCTATTATGGGAAAAAGATTAAAAAGTATAAAAATGCTGGATATACTAGATATTGATGGTTTAATATATAACGAAGTAAAAAAATATAAAGACATAGATAAATACAAAAATATATTGACTGAGCAGTTTATTTCCAGAATAAATTACCTTGATGCCGATGTGCCCGCTGAATATAAAAAAGAATATTTGAATAAAATAAAAAACTATTATAAAAAACACAATCAATCAATGGAGATTAAAAAGCTGTATAAATGGTTGGCAGATGGCAAAGATTACAAATCTTTTTTTGCTATGGAAAAACAGAAAATCAATCGAGAGGGTTTCTATCTTCTCGGTTTTATTCCGTTGTTATCGATAGAGGAAAAATAATATGACAAAGGTGTTTGTATCGGGTTGTTTTGATGTGTTGCACAGCGGACATATTCGCTTTTTTGAAGAGGCCGCGCAATACGGCGATTTGTACGTCTCTATCGGCTCCGATAAAACCGTGGAAGAACTCAAACATCGCCCGACACTGTATAACGAAGCCGAGCGGTTATATATGGTGTCGTCCATAAAATTTGTGCATCAGGCGTTTGTGGCGCGCGGCTCCGGCAAACTCGATTTTGCCGAGGAAATTAAGCAAATAAAGCCGGATATTTTCTTTGTTAATTCCGATGGCGATAGTGCCGAAAAACGTGCGTTTGTGGAAGGTTTGGGCGTGCGCTATGTCGTCAGCAACCGTATCCCGAAAGATTTGTTGCCGGTGCGCTCGACAACCGCGATTCGCGCCGAGCTTAAAAAGTAAAGTTTCAAATTATTATTTTTATATATTTATAACAACATTATCATTATGAACAAGAAAGAAATTGAATTGGCAAAAACCGGGAGTTTGCCCGAGTTATGCCGTTGGTGGGAACACACATTTTTCAGCCATGAGGCTCAAGTAGTATTGGTTGAACGACAAGATGAAAATATCTTGATTGAATATGCCACGCATTTTTCATTTTGCAAAGAAGCGCAAGTGAGAATGGTCGAGTTACGGCTCAAGAAGGCACTTTTGCAACAACTGCAACGTCATCCTCTGTGTGCGGCGGCGCAAAAGTTGCTGATTCAAACCTTGCTTTAATCCGTGTCATACCTCAAAAAACAGTAAAATGTTTCTTGAGGTTTTTTTATACCCAAAGGCCATATTGAAAGTGGCCTTAAACAGCATAAGTCATCTGGCGTATAACATTGTTTTAATCAGAAAGGAGAAAAAGATGACTTATGGAGTTCGTTATCCGACTTTAGCTTTTATTACCGGCGGTGCCGGCGAGGCCAACGACGGTATTCCGCCGCAGCCGTTTGAAACCTTTTGCTACGATTCGGCCCTGATGCAAGCCCGAATTGAAAACTTTAACGTTATTCCTTATACCTCGGTTTTACCTAAGGAAATTTACGGTAATATTGTGCCGGTTGACCGGGTGGTTAATCAGTTCAAACACGGCGCGGTGCTGGAAGTGATTATGGCCGGCAACGGCGCTTGTCATGACGACCATAAGGCGATTGCCACCGGTGTCGGCATTTGTTGGGGTAAGAACTCCGACGGAGAATTAATCGGCGGTTGGGCGGCCGAATACGTGGAATATTTTGATACGCACATTGACGACGATATTGCGCGCGGTCATGCCGAAATGTGGCTCAATAAATCGTTGCAGCACGAGCTGGATATTCGCGGGGTGGAAAAACACAGCGAGTTCCAGATGTGGCATAATTACATCAACATAACCCAGCACTTCGGCTATTGTCTGACCGCACTCGGCTTCTTGAATTTTGAAAATGCCGAGCCGGCAAAAGCATAAAAAAAGGAGGGGCGGTGCAAAAACACCGCCTTTAAACGATGAAAGGGGTAAAGATGAATAAAAAAGAAAATCAAGCTGCCGCGCCGGCCGATTCGCAAAACAATTATAATGCGCAGGGGCTCGGGGTGTGGGCATTGGCGGCGATTGTTGTCAGCTCGATGATTGGCGGCGGTATTTACAGTCTGCCGCAGAATATGGCGGCAGGAGCTTCGGTGGGAGCAGTGCTGTTGGCGTGGCTGATTACCGGTATCGGCGTTTATTTTATTGCCAACACGTTTCGGATTCTTTCGGCCGCCAAGCCGGATTTGACTGCCGGTATTTATATGTACAGTCGAGCCGGATTCGGACCGTTTATCGGCTTTGTCATCGGTTGGTCGTATTGGCTGTGCCAGATTTGCGGCAACGTCGGTTATGCCGTGATTACGATGGATGCGCTCAATTACTTTTTCCCGCCGCACTTTGCCGGGGGCAATAACTTGCCGTCGATTATCGGCGGTTCGCTGTTGATTTGGGGGTTTAACTGGCTGGTTTTGCGCGGCATTAAACAGGCGACAATCATCAATCTTATCGGAACGATAGCCAAAATCGTGCCGCTGATATTGTTTATCATTATCGTGATGTTTATGTTCCGCTTTAATTTGTTCGAGTTTGATTTTTGGGGCAACGAAACGGTAAGTTCGGCCGGCCTCGGCAGTTTATCAACGCAGATTAAGAGCACCATGCTCGTAACTCTGTGGGCGTTTATCGGCATCGAAGGAGCGGTGGTAATGTCAAAACATGCCAAATCGCCGCAAACGGTCGGACACGCCACGGTCTTGGGATTCGCCGGCTGTTTGCTGATTTATGTGTTGCTGTCGGTTTTGCCGTATGGGGTAATGCATCAGAGCGAACTGGCCAAAATTGCCAACCCGTCGACCGCCGGCATTTTGGAAGCATTGGTCGGCAAATGGGGTGCCTGGCTGATGAATATCGGCCTGCTGATTTCGGTGCTGACCAGTTGGCTGGCATGGACCATGGTTACGGCACAAATTCCGCAGGCGGCCGCCGTCAACGGCACTTTCCCGAATGCATTTGCTCAAGAAAACAAGCATAAAGCGCCGGCAGTATCGTTATGGGTAACCAGTACGCTGATGCAGATATTTATGTTGCTCGTTTATTTTTCGAGCAACGCGTGGAACACTATGCTCAGCATTACCGGCGTGATGGTGTTGCCGGCTTATTTTGCCAGCTGTGCCTATTTATGGAAAATCTGTGAAGACCACGAATATCCGAACAATTTTTATATCCGCCGTGCTCAGGCTCTGATTTCGGCTATGGTCGGCGCAGTATATGCATTGTGGTTGATTTATGCCGCCGGTTTGCAATATCTGCTTTTGGCCGTAATTTTTATGGTTATCGGCATTCCGGTTTATATTTGGGCGTGTAAAGAACGCGATGAGGAAAGTCCGGCCTTTACCGTGGGTGAGGGGATTATTGCCGGCTTTATGGTACTGGTCGCGGTGTTTGCGGTTTATGCCTTTATGAGCGGCATCGTGCATGTATAAATTCCGCGCATCGTTTAAGAAAACCGTCGCAATTTGCGGCGGTTTTTACTTTTTGTAAAGATGATAATGTTAAGCTGAAATGTAAGGTAATTTTTTGAAGGAAAGCTTTAATGAATGAAATAATGCAACAGGCACTCGAACGCGCCCGCAAAACCATGAACGAAAATATCGGCGGTCCGTTCGGGGCGGCAATCATCAGCGAAAAAGGCGATATTTTGGCGGTGGCCTCCAATTCGGTGTTGCGCGATAACGATCCGACAGCGCATGCCGAAGTCAACGCCATTCGCGCGGCCTGCAAAAAAATCGGCAGTTATGATTTATCCGATTGCGTGCTGTATACCACGGCCTATCCGTGCCCGATGTGTTTGGCGGCGATTATTTGGGCCAACATCAAAAAAGTGTATTTCGGTTGTCAGCCTCAAGATGCTGAAGCCATCGGGTTCCGCGATGATTTTATCTATCGGTTTATCGAAAATAATTGTTGCGATAAGACGGTTATGGAAATCAATGAACTTGACCGTGAGGAGTGTTTGCGGTTGTTTGCAGAATATCAGAAAATGAACAAGACGATTTATTGAGGCAAAAAAATGAGTTGGGCGGCGCATAATCTCAAAAAAGAAAAACATTGTTTTTTCGGTGCGGCGGGCGGTGTTTCCGCCGGAAAATATGCGGCGCTCAATACCAATTTAAGCAGCCGCGACAAGCCGGAAAATTTGCGACACAATTTTGAGATTATTGCGGCAAAATTCAATAAAACCCCGGAAAATATGGTGACCATCCGTCAGGGTATTACAGCCGAAGCGGTTTATGCAAAAGAACCGACATGGTTTAAGATATATGCCGACGGGGCGGTAACCACCAATCCCGAGATTTTGCTCGGTATCAAAACCGCCGATTGCGCGCCGGTGTTGTTGGCGGATTATGAGCACGGGGTTATCGGCGCGGCCCATGCCGGTTGGCGCGGAGCTTGCAAAGGTATTGTGCAAAACGTGGTAAAACTTATGTTTGAGCACGGGGCACGTCCGGAAAATATTGCCGCAGCCATCGGTCCGTGTATTCAACAGGCCTCTTTTGCCGTCAAAGACGATATGCGCCAAGAGTTATTACAAGCTTCGGCCGCCAACGAACAATACTTTACGGCGGACGGTGACGGTGTGCATTATAATTTTGATTTAAGCGGCTATGTTGAGGCGCAACTCAAAAATATCGGTATTCAAAACATCGCCAACTGCCGAATAGATACTTATCCGTCGCAAAATGGCTATTTCAGCTATCGCCGCAACACTCATCTTAATCTGATTGATGCGCCGAAAGATTATCCGACGCAATATTCCTGTATTTGCCTTTAGGAGAAAACATGAAAGTTACTCGCGAATTCTTACCGTATTTTGATGAACGTCCCGACGGAGCTAAGGTGCGGGCTTTGGTGCTTCATTGCAGTTCCCATTCGGCAAAAGATATGATTGAAGTTTTGCGCGAGCGCGAATTGAGTTCGCATTACATAATCGATACGGACGGCAGCGTGTTGCAACTGGTTTCCGAAAAAAAACGCGCGTGGCATGCCGGACAGAGCGAGTGGCGCGGGATGAAAATGCTTAATCAGTATTCGGTCGGGATAGAACTCAGCTCGCCCACCTTGGGACAGGATACGTATTCGCCGGTGCAAATAGCAAAATTGATTAAACTGAGTCGGCAGATTATCAGACATTATCAGATTCCGGCCGTTAATGTGGTGGCACATTCCGATATTGCCCCGACGCGTAAGCCCGATCCGGGATTAGCCTTCCCGTGGAAATATCTGGCCGGTAAAGGTATCGGCTTATGGTATGATATTAACGATGCGGCGAAAGTGGCACAAAACGACGTGGCTGAGCTTTTGCAAATTATCGGTTATGATGTGAGCGATTTGGCGGCGGCAAGTTATGCCTTCTGCCGGCATTTTGTGCCGCAGTTGGTGGCAACCGATGATGATGTTTATCATTTGGTCGACAATGTTTTCCCACCGGATTTTGTTTTCCCTCCGGCATATCTTTCGGTATTAAAAGCCTGTGCTTATAAATACGGCAAATTACTTTAAGTTTACCGGCACAAATTGGCCGCGGGAATTATAGCCGTAGCCGATATCTCGGTCACCTACTTTGGTCGGTACGTATTCGCCGCGGGAGTTGTAGCCGTAATCGATGTTATCGTTGCCTACTTTGGTCGGTACGTATTCGCCGCGCGAGTTGTAGCCGTAATCAATGTTATCGTTTCCGATTTTGGTCGGAACATATTCGCCGCGGGAGTTGTAGCCGTAATCAATCTTGTCGTTTCCGACTTTGGTCGGCACATATTCGCCGCGAGAGTTATAGCCGTATTCGACCTGCTTGCCGTCGACTTTGATCGGGACATATTCGCCGCGGGAGTTGTACCCGTATTCGATGTTATCGGCAGCGGCCGCAAAAGAATACATTAAGAAAATTCCGATAAGAGTTATCAATTTACGCATGGCTTTTTCCTTTATAAAAACATATCAAAAAACGCCGCCGCGAACATAAAACGGCGACGTCCGTAAGTGCTTTCAGAATATTCGTTCTTGTTGCAAAAGTCAAGTGCGGCGACAAAGATTAGTTTGAAGCTTGAGTCGGTAAAAATTGAATTTCCTCCGCCTCGAGCGAAGTCACATCCCCGTCTTTATTGACTTCTGCAGCAATCCAGACCAGAGTGTTCGGCATGGCGGAAGGCGGCGCCAATAAATCATCGTCGATTTCAACGGTTATGGTACCGCTGTCGTCTTGAAAAGTATACATTTCGTTGCCGAGATTTTGGATTAAGTAACCCTGAACATAAACCATGGTATCTTCCGGCATATTTTGCACGGCGCTGACCTGACTGACCGGCTTTTCGCTCGTGCTCGTTGTCCCGGCATTAACCGCGGCAGCTCCGAATATGACGGCGGCTGCGGCCAAAACGGATAAAAATTTGGATTTCATTTGCTCTCTCCTCATAATTGTTGAAATAAAACCTCTACCTAAATATGTATGGATTAGTTTCTTTCAAGGTGGTATGTTATAATTGGTAACAAAATGTGAGGAAAAACGTGTAAAAAAGTATTTATTTTTTCGGATATACGATTATTATGACGGCAGTATAACAGGAGGATATTATGGATAATACTATTAACGAAAAACAAGAAAGAGAATATATCGACGCGCTGATTAAACGCGTAAGTGACGCGCAAAAGAAGTTTGCCGACTACACTCAGGAGCAGGTTGATGAAATTTTCCGCCGTGTGGCTTTGAAGGCCAGTTCGCTGCGTATTCCGATGGCTAAAATGGCTGTTGCCGAAACCGGTATGGGAATTGCCGAAGATAAAGTTATCAAAAACCACTTTGCTGCCGAGTATATTTATAACAAATTCAAAGATACAAAAACTTGCGGTATTATTGAAGACGACAAAGAAAACGGTATGATTAAATTTGCCGAGCCGGTAGGGGTTATTGCCGGTGTTATTCCGAGTACCAACCCGACTTCTACGGTTATTTTTAAATCGTTGATAACTCTTAAAACCCGTAACGGTATTATCTTTTCTCCGCACCCTGGCGCCAAAAAGTGCACCATTGAAATGGCCCGCATTATTTTGGAAGAGGCGGTTAAAGCCGGCGCTCCGAAAGATATTATCGCCTGGATAGACGAGCCGAGTTTGTTCCGCACCCAATACTTAATGCAAAAATCCGACCTGATTTTGGCTACCGGCGGTCCGGGTATGGTTAAATCTGCTTATTCTTCCGGCACTCCGTCCATCGGCGTCGGTCCGGGCAATACTCCGGCAGTGATTGATGAAACGGCCGATATCGAAATGGCCGTCAGCTCGATTTTGATGTCCAAAACTTTTGATAACGGTACGATTTGCGCCTCCGAGCAATCGGTTATTATCGTCGATTCGCTTTATGATGCGGTTAAGGCCGAATTTATTAAACGCGGCGCTTATATTTTGAACAATAACGAGCGCAAAAAAGTCGGTGCCACGCTGATTCAGAACGGTAAACTTAACTCTGCCGTTGCCGGCCAGGCCGCGGCTAAAATTGCCGATATGGCGGGGATTAAAGTTCCGGCCAATGCCAAAGTGTTAATCGGCGAAGTTACCAAAATCGGTGCCGAAGAACCGTTCGCTTATGAAAAATTATCGCCGTGTTTGGCCATGTATCGCGCCAAGGATTTTGAAGATGCCATGGCCAAAGCCAAAGCATTGGTAGAATTTGCCGGTTGCGGTCATACTTCGGTATTGTATACCGACCCGCGCAACGATGACCGTATCAAACTTTACGGCGACACTATGCCGACCGGTCGTGTGTTGATTAACTGTCCGTCGGCGCAAGGCGGTATCGGTGATATTTATAACTTTAAATTGGAACCGTCTTTGACTTTGGGTTGCGGTTCTTGGGGCAGAAACTCGGTTAGTGAAAATGTGGGAGTGAAACATCTGATGAATATTAAATCTGTGGCAAAACGTGAAGAAAATATGTTGTGGTTCAAGGTTCCGCCGAAAGTTTATTTCAAACCGGGCTGCTTGGGCTTTGCTTTGAAAGAACTCAAAGGTCGCAAAAAAGCCTTTATCGTGACCGATAAATCGTTGTTCGATTTGGGCTATACCAAAAAAGTTACCGATGTTTTGGATGAACTCCGCATTCAATACAAAATTTTCAGCGATGTTAAACCGGACCCGGATTTGACCACCATTAACAAGGCCCGCGATATGGTCGAGAGCTTTGAACCGGATGTGCTGATTGCTTTGGGCGGCGGTTCGCCGATTGATGCCTGCAAGATTTTGTGGATTATGTACGAGCATCCGGAACTTAAGTTTGAGGATTTGGCTCGCCGCTTTATGGATATCCGCAAACGTATTTTCGAATTTCCGGAAATGGGCGTTAAAGCGCAGATGGTAGCGATTCCTACCACCTCCGGTACCGGTTCGGAAGTTACTCCGTTCTCGATTATTACCGATGATGCCACCGGCGTGAAATACGCCATTGCCGACTATGCGCTTACTCCGAGTATGGCGATTGTCGATACCGATTTGGTATTGACCATGCCGCGCGGTTTGTGTGCCGCTTCGGGTATTGACGTGATGACGCACGCGCTTGAATCGTATGTTTCGTGCATGGCAACCGACTATACGCGCGGTTTGTCAATCGAAGCCGGAAAATTGATTTACGAAAATCTGGTTAAGTCGTACGAAACCGGCGACCATGCGGCCCGCGAAAAAGTTCACCACGCCGCCACCATTGCCGGTATGGCCTTTGCCAACGCCTTTTTGGGTGTATGCCACTCCATGGCGCACAAACTCGGCGCACGCTTCCATGTTCCGCACGGTATTGCCAATGCCTTGCTGATTTGTCAGGTAATTCGTTACAATGCGACCGATTGCCCGATTAAGCAGGCCACCTTCCCGCAATATCGTTTCCCGAACACCAAGGCGGCTTATGCGGCATTTGCCCGCGGTATCGGCCTCAAAGGCAAGACCGACGACGAGGCGGTGGAGAACCTGATTAAGGCTTTGCAGGAAATGAAGCAAAAACTCAATATTGCGCCGTCCATCAAAGAATGGGGCGTTGATAAGAAAGATTGGGAAAAAGCGATGAAAGACTTGCCGGAGTTGGCATTTGATGACCAATGCACGGCGGCCAACCCGCGCTATCCGCTGTTTAAGGAAATCGAACAAATGTATCGCTATGCCTACGAAGGTGTTGATAAGTTCGAGCTTTAAGCGGAAACAGACAATAAAAAAGGGCAGGGAAACCTGCCTTTTTTTGTGTCATTTTCTAAAAAAATTATGCACCGTAAACGCGTTGACGGGCGCGGTTATACATCTCGCGACCCAGCACGCGCTGAGCATTGCGCGCACGTTTTCTGTCTTCGTCGGTGCGCTCGTTTTGGTGTTGATTCTGCTTATGGATATACTTCGTCATAATTTTTTGCTCCTTCTCTCTTTTAGCCTCGAGAGTCAGCTCGTTTTCCTGCTCGTTCGTTTTCTCTTCTGTTTGCACGGAATCGGTCGGATTCATGGCATCAATCCGAGCATTTATATCATTAAGCAAAAATTTGGCGCGACGTATAGTCATCTGTTCTCCTCCTATTTGTCAAATAATAACATCTTTTTGTATAAAATGCAACGAAAAAATTTATTGTTTTTTTAATAATATTCGGATATACTCTGTTCATTAAAATAATTTTGTAAGGAGTAAAACTATGGGTATTATAATTGTTGTTATTGCAATTCTCGCGTTCTTTTACGTGCTGTATGCACGCTTGATTAAAACGCGCAACAAAGTGCAGGAATCAATGGCAGACGTTGATGTTCAGCTCAAAAAGAGATACGATTTGATTCCGAATATGCTGAATATGGCAGCCAAGTTTATGGAACACGAAAAAACCTTGATGACCGAGCTTGCCGATATTCGTACCAAGGCAATGCAAAGCTCTTTTGTGACTTCACCGAAAGAGAAAATCGATTTGGAAAATATGCTGAATCAAAAGTTGCATGACTTCAAAATTTCTTTGGAAAATTACCCGGATCTGAAATCCAATCAAACCATGATGACGGCTATGCAAAGCATGAACGAGGTAGAGGAACATATTGCTGCTGCCCGCCGTTTCTACAACTCCAATGTTAACGAACTCAAGAACCTTGTGGATATCTTCCCGAGCAGCATGGTGGCACACATGTTGGCGATTACGTATGACAATATGCCGTTCTTCCAAGCTACCGAAACCGAAAAACAGCCGATTAACAGCAAAGATTACTTCAAATAATCGTCGGAGTATTTTATGGTTGAGTTCATAGAAACAAACGAAGAAGAACAATCGGAGTTTGAAAAGTTTTATTTGTCGGATATTGTGCCGACCGTCGATGACGTTAACCGTTTCAAAGAAAAATATCGTTCCAAGTTTTGGGGGTATTTTTGGACGGTTCTGTTTTTGATGTGCGTAAATTTGCTGTTTTGTTTTTTCGGTTACATCTTCAACGACCATCCGATTAATTATGAGCAGATTTTCTTGGTAAACGCGGTAGCCGTGGTTATCGTGTTTTGGCCGGTATATCAATATCATCGGGCGCCGAAGCTGGATATTTTCGATACGTTTCTGAGCTTTTACGGTAATTGGAAACACTTGAAAGATGTTGAGGCACCGGTAATAGATTCGCCGATTATTCCGCCGCACGATTTTGCCAGCGCCAGCCATAATGTCAGCGCCGAGTATCCGGGATGGAAACTTGATATGTGCGATATCGACTATAAGGTTGCGGCCGCCATCAAGAAAATTCATTATAAACGCAGCGTTTCTTTCGGTATTTTGCTCTCGGTTAAATTAAAGAATCGCTTTAGCGGAAGAATCTATATGTTTGATAAAAAAGGATTTTATCGTAAAAATAAATTCCTGGATTTGTTAAATGTCAAAGATGTTATTGCGGCACCGCTGGCCGAGTGTTTTCATATTTTTTCCGACCGTGCCGACTTTGCGTTGAATATGCTGCCGACAATGTTTTTCGAGCGTATTCTGGACTTGCGGGATGCCTACGGTGCCAAGCGTTTATACGTTGAAATGCAGGGCAACACGTTGCGGATATATTTTGAGGGAACTCAACTTTACATCGAAAGTAACGGGTTGTGGAGCCGGAAGATAAACAAAGAAAAATTTGTTCAGCTCAATGACAGTATCGAACAAACATTGACATTTATCGAAACCATACAAATGTTACAGGAGCAACATGACAGACATTAAGCAAACACCGGAATATGCGGAGTTAAAACAAAAGTTTGACGTATATTATGAAAACAAGCTGCGTCCGATTTTGGAAAAAAGCGACAGGACCCGGCGGAAGTATGTGGCCGCTTTTATGCTGTTGCTGTTGATGGCCGTAGTGTTTTATCCGTTGCTTTTGTATTACATGTTTACCGGTGTTTTGCACGGTTCTTCTACCGGGATTGTCTTGGCGCTTTCCGCCGGTGTCATTATGTTGGCCTGCGGTCCGCTCTATTATTGCCGTAAAAAAGTAAAACCGCAGATTATGCCTGATTTTGCCAACTTTTTCGGCACTTTTACTTATGCTTACGAGGGCACGATTCAGGATGCGATTTTACGGCAATCCAATTTGTTCGGCAAATACAATAAAAATGTCGGCGATGACTATTTTTCGGGCATATATGACAGCGTGCGCATCAGTATCGCCGAAGAAAAACTGCAGAACATCAAGCGCGATTTCAGAAATTTTGAAGTCAAGCAAAACGTGTTCGGCGGTATTTGTATTTTGTTTGAAATGAACAAGCGTTTCAAAGGACGCACGGTTGTGCTTAAAGATCGCGGCGCCATCGGTAATGCGATGAACAAAATTCCGGGTTTGCAGAACGTTAAGCTTGAGGACAGTAAGTTCGAAAAGTTTTTTGAAGTATATTCCGACGACCAGGTGGAAGCGCGCTATCTGCTGACTACCGGTTTTATGGAAAGAATGCTGCGTTTGCGTGATTTGTACGGCGGCAAATCCATCCAGTTTTGCTTTGATAACAACACGCTGTTGCTGGCTATTCCGACCAATCAGAATATGTTTGAAGCCAATTCGTTTTTCCGCACCAATACCGATAAAAAGAAAATTGATTTGGTTTTCGAGCAATTTTATACCGTATTTTCGATTGTCGGTCTGCTGAAGTTAAATCAGCGAATCGGGATGTGATGCTGTGTATATCCGCAGATTCGTAATTGCAAAAAAATATCAAAAACGCTAAGTTCAAAAAAAATGTGTGAGGAGAGACGTTTTGTTTTCAAAATTTGAGCGCCTGACAGCGTGGCGCTATTTGCGGGCAAAAAGAAAAGAGGGTTTTATCTCGGTTATTACCGGTTTTGCGTTTACCGGTATTGCCTTGGGCGTGGCAACGTTGATTATCGTTACCTCGGTTATGAACGGCTTTAAAGCCGAACTCCTTAACCGAATCTTGGGCATCAACGGCCATATATCCATCGTATCTTCCGCCGGTTTTCCGTTCAACAACTACAAAAAAGCCGTGAGCGATTTGCAAAGCATTGATGAAATCGAGCTGGTGTTGCCGCTGATTGAAAAACAGCTGCTCATCTCCTCGGGCAAAAGCGCCGAAGGGGCGATGGTTCGCGGCATCAACAGCGATGATATCTTAAAGAAAAAGGTTATGCGCGACGGTTTTGCCACTATTGATATGGCAGAATTTAAGGGTGATGTTGTGGTTTTGGGCGATAAGCTGGCGCGCAAACTCGGTGTTTATATCAACGATGAAATCACTCTGATTTCGCCGAACGGTAAAGTTACGGCATTCGGTACCGTACCGCGGATAAAGGCTTATCGCGTTATCGGTATGTTCAATATGGGAATGTACGAATACGACGCCAACTATGTGTTTATGCCGCTGGAGGCCGCGCAGACTTATTTCGGGCTCAAAGATGCGGTGTCGGTTATCGACGTGAGCCTCAAAGATGAAAATGACTTGGTTAAGGTGCGTGATATGCTCAAAAAAAGCGTCAGTTTGGAAGCGTACGTTTATGACTGGAAGCAGACAAACGCCGCTTTCTTTAATGCCATAGACGTTGAGCGCAACGTGATGTTCTTGATTTTGACCCTGATTATTTTGGTGGCGGCGTTCAATATCATCACCGGTTTGATTATGTTGGTTAAGGATAAAAGTCGCGATGTGGCGGTTTTGCGCACCATGGGAGCAACCCGTGCCATGATTATGCGTATTTTCTTTATGGATGGCGCGTTTATCGGCGTTGTCGGCACTACCTTCGGCGTGATTTTGGGTCTGTTGTTCTGCCATAATATCGAGAACATTCGGCAGTTTTTGCAAAATCTTTCCGGCCGCGAATTGTTCTCGTCCGAAATCTATTTCTTGTCGCAGCTTCCGGCCAAAGTAGACAATATGGAAGTTTTGCTGGTGGTGGCAATTACTCTGGTGCTGTCGTTCCTGGCTACCATTTATCCGGCGTATCGTGCGTCGAAGTTTAATCCGGCGGAGGCGTTGCGTTATGAGTAGTTTGACTTTGCAATTAAAAAATATCAGCAAAACGTTTCATCAGGGCAACGAGCAACTTCATGTTCTGCGCGAGGTTAATTTGGATATTAAACCGAAGGAGATTGTGGCGCTTATCGGGCCGTCCGGTTCGGGTAAATCCACCTTGTTGCAGATTGCCGGACTGCTTGACGAACCGACCTCCGGCGAAGTGTATATCAACGGCGATTTGTGTACAGGCAACAGCGATAATATGCGGACGGCGCTGCGCCGCGATTATCTGGGTTTTGTGTATCAATACCACAACTTATTGCCGGATTTTGATGCCGCCGAGAATGTGATTTTGCCACAGTTGATTGCCGGAACCAAATACGGCGAGGCCGAAGATAAGGCGATGTGGCTCCTGAAAAGATTGGGCCTGGCCGAGCGCGAACACCATCGTCCGGCGGAGCTTTCCGGCGGTGAGCAGCAACGGGTGGCGATTGCCCGCGCTTTGGCCAACACGCCGCGTCTGTTGTTGGCGGATGAGCCGACCGGCAACTTGGACCCGAATACGGCGGATAACGTTTTTCAGACTCTGCTTGAGGTGGTTAAAGAAACCGGGCTTTCGGCGCTGATAGCCACTCATAATATCGACCTGGCGCACCGTATGGATCGGGAAGTAACCTTAAAAGACGGGCGGCTGATTGATGCCCGCGCCACCAATTTTATCTCTAAGGGTAAAAATTTTTATTAGCAGACAAAAAATAACTTTTTTTTAACAAAAATATGGTCGTATATCAGAAGAATAACTTGCAACGGAAAAATTATGGGAATTTGGTCTTATATTGTCAATAAAAGCAAAAGCTCGGCCGTTTTGGTTTTGCTGATTTGCTTGTTTTCATATTTTTCATATTTTGCGATTCGCGGTGACCGCGGATACTTAAAGTATTTGTATTTGCAAAATAAGGTGGCGGAAGCTCAGCAGTTGCAACAAACCTATCAAATGCGTCGTGATGAGTTAGATCAAAAAGTTAAATTGTTATCGTCGTCCAGTTTGGATTTGGATTTGCTTGACGAGCGGGCGCGTGCCGTGCTCAATGTTATCGGTGACAACGAATTTATCATTATTGACGACGAGGACGAAGAACCGACCAATTAGTCGGCGGTGCGGCCTTATTCATACACTTTGGCTCAACTCCGTAAATCAGCTTGACATATTTTAAGTCTGTCTTATAGTTAGGCTATGTTAAATCGTACGCAAAACATACCGGCAACGGATAATTCCTCGGCGATGATTTCGGTTATCATCCCCGTCTATAATTGTGCGGAATATCTGCCGCGTTGTTTGGACAGCGTTTTAGGACAAACCCATTCGGCGCTGGAGGTTATTTGCGTTGATGACGGCTCTCCCGATAATTGTGCGGAGATTTTGGCCGCTTATGCGCAAAAAGATAAAAGATTAAAAATAATAACTCAGGAAAATAAAGGGCAATCGGCGGCGCGCAATGCGGCACTCAAGAAGGCCGGCGGCGCTTATGTTTTTTTTGTTGATGCCGACGATTTTATTCATCCGCAAACGTTGGAAGTTTTGCTGGCAGCGGCGCAAAAATCCGGGGTTGAAGTGGCGGCAACGGTTGAAACCAAACATTATGACGACGCCCCGATAAATATGGCCGATTTGCAGTACGAGACGCATCAAAATCCGCTTTTGCACATTTTGCAAAACGAGGCGTCGGGTTCGGTAATCTGGAACAAACTTTACAAGCGTGAGCTCATTCAAAATCGCCCGTTTATTGAGGGAATTTATTTTGAGGATTGGCCGTGGGTGACCTGTCTGTTTGCCGATATAGACGAGTACGTGACGGTGCCGTACGCGCTGTACGGCTACAACACCAACAATACCTCAACCATGCGCAGTTCTTTTTCAGTGCGCAAAATTGATAATTATGCCACCGGTATTCGTGCGGTAACGCGTTATTTTGCCGCGCCGGAAAGGCAAAAATTATGGCCGATTGTGCGCAAAATCCGCATCGGCGCTTCTTTGCGGCATTTGATTAATGCGGTTTATCACAACAAAGACGACAGAAAAGAGCAGGACGATTTTTTGTTTGCAACACTCGGGCAATTACACGGCGAAAAGTGTTTTTATTATCGTGAGTTGCGTTTTAAGGTACTGATGCGGCTTATGAAAATCCGCCTCAGAAACGGGAAATAAAGAAGGTTTAAGCCCAAAAAACGCCGAACGCGGCAAACAGGTTTGCCGTTCGATAATCGTGTTCTGGGCATTAAAAAAGGATGATTAATAGTCTTCGCGTACTTTACCGAGGCGTTTGCGATTATATTTATTTTTGAGCTCCGGCAGATTTTTGGAAGTAAACGGCTTGCCGTTATGGTCTTCCATCTCGTCTTTACGGCGACCGGCCCGTACCGCGCGGAACTGGTCTTTTATCTCTTGTAAGCGCTGTTTTTTGGTTTTCTTATCCATGTTATTGCTCCGTATTTGTCGAATATCTAACCAGATAATAGCAAAAAATACCGTTAAAATCAATAAAATTATAAATTCGGCTTATTTTTAATCATTTGTTGACAATATCTCAATTATCATGTAGTATAACTTTATTGTTTTAACAGAATGAGGTAAATTGTAATTTCAAACCATGAGTCCCGTGTCGACCTATATTATAAATTTAATTTTAGTTTTATTTCTTGTTTTTTGTAATGCTTTTTTTGTAATATCCGAGTTTGCAGTAGTAAAGATTCGCCGCACCAAGTTGGAAGAACTGGCGGCGTCCGGCAACAAGCGCGCTAAAGTCGCACTCGAAATCAACGAACATCTGAACACTTATCTGAGTGCCACTCAGCTTGGTATTACTTTGGCATCTCTGGGCTTAGGTTGGCTCGGCGAACCGGCGGTTTCTAACCTTTTGGAAGATTTGTTTGGCGGCTTTTTTGAAGGAAGAACCGTGCTGCTGCATTCCTTGAGTTTTGGTATTGCCTTTACGTTTATTACGCTGTTGCACGTGGTTTTGGGTGAGTTGGTACCGAAGTCCATGGCAATTCAGGATACCGAGCGCTATGCCCTGTTGGTGGCGATTCCGCTGTATACGTTTAATAAAGTATGCACCCCGATTATTTGGTGCTTTGACCACGTATCGCTGTGGATTTTGAAACTGATGAAAATCGAAAAGGCGGATGAAAACGAAGATGCGCACTCCGAAGAAGAAATCAAGCTGATTATCGACGCGTCGCAAAAGGGCGGAGTGATTGACGATACCGAGAGCGAGATTATTCAGAACGCCATCAATTTTTCGGAAATCTGCGCCCACGAGATTATGGTGCCGCGGCAGGATATGAAGTGCATTTATAAAGACGACAGCTTTGACGATATTATGGCCTTCGTGCGCGAACATAAGCATACGCGTTTCCCGCTGTGCGACGAAGATAAAGACCAGATTTTGGGAATGATACACATTCGCGATTTGCTTGAAAACAAAGATGCGATTCATAAAGATATTTTGAAACACATTGTGCGTAAAATTTTGTTTGTGCCGGAAAATAAATCGATTTCCGATGTGTTGCACGAGATGATGAAAAAGCATATTCATATCGCCATTGTGGTTGACGAATACGGCGGCACCGCCGGTTTGGTAACCATGGAAGATATTTTGGAAGAACTGGTCGGTGAAATTCAGGACGAACACGACGGCGCCGAGCATAAGCCGCTGAAGAAAATCAATGATAAAAACTACGAGTTTGACGGGGTTTATAGGGTGGACGATGCTTACGATGCCATGAATTTGCAGTATCACGAACTGGAAGAAAGCACCATGGGCGGCTATGTGTTTAACTTAATCGGCGAAGAGCCGAAAGTCGGTGATAAGGCCGAAGACGAGTTCTGCGTATATGAGGTTTTGAAAATCGATAATATGCGCATTACCCGGGTTAAAGCCACCCTCAAAGACGTACGGAAAACGGAAGTCGCCTGACGGGGTATTTTCTGACATCAAAACACGCTGTCTTTGTGCAATAATTCAAAAATTGACAAATTTTTTCTTGACTCAAACGGTTGATTTTTAGTACAATCGTTTTATAAGAAAAATTATTAAAAAAAATATATGCATACAGTTATGAAGAAGACAGTATTAAAGGCCGCCATCTGTTATGATTTTGATGGCACACTCGCTCCGGGCAATATGCAGGAGTACGGTTTTATGCGTGCACTAAAAACCACACCGCAAAGCTTTTGGAAAAAATCCGATGCGCTTTCCGAAAGACAGCACGCCGACAAAAATCTTTGCTATATGCTCACCATGCTTGAAGAAGCAAAGGCCAAGCATATTGCTTTCCGCAAGGAAGATTTGCAAGAGTTCGGTAAGGATATTCCGTTGTTTAACGGGGTGGACAGTTGGTTTACACGCATCAATGCCTTTGCCAAGAAAAACGGCATTGAGTTGCAACATTTTCTTCTTTCTTCCGGATTGAAAGAAATTGTCAGCGGCCTGCCTATCAGCAAACATTTTGAGCGTGTATATGCCTGCTCGTTTATGTACGATGCCAATGGCGTGGCTTTCTGGCCGGCTCAGGTTATCAACTACACGACCAAAACTCAGTATTTGTTCCGCATCAGCAAAGGATGCCTCGATGAAACCGATTTGGCCGTAAATGAGAAGGTGCCGCACGAGCAACGTGTTATGTCGTTTGCGCAAATGCTTTATGTCGGCGACGGTTTGACCGATGTCCCATGTATGGCGACTTTGCGCAAGTTCGGCGGACAGGCAATCGCCGTGTATCGTCCGCATACCAAAACCGGCAGTACCCACGCGCAGAAGTTGTTGCACGACCGTCGTGTCGACAATATCGCACCGGCGGACTATGCCGAAGGCGGTAAGATGGATGCCATTATCAAGGCCTGGTTATTGAAGCTCAAGGCCGATTATGATATGAAGTCTTAAGAAAAGAACCGTTCGAGTGAAATCGAGCGGTTCTTTTTTATCCATACGAAAATTTAACCAAATCAGGTGTATAATTCTCCTAAACGGAGGAAAAATGCAGTTTTTAACGGCGGAAATCATAGAAGATACGGATAATGTTCGGCAAGTGTTATCATCTGCCGGCATTGTCGCGCGTGCAATTGAGCGGCTGCCCGGCGGCTCGCGTTCGTATGCTTTTGCGGCCGATAACTTGCTGGTGCGCTTCCCCAAAGCCGAAATAATTTGGAATGTAATGCGTCGCGAAAAACAGATAATTGATGTAATTTATCCTTTTATGGAAGAAAAAATCCCGCATAAAATCCATAAAATCGAGCTGGTGGAAGAAGATTATCCGTTTACGATTTCTCTGCGCTTCAACGGCAAAATCTGCGATAATCGCGGCGAGGGGGAATATACCACCGGCTACGGTGTATTAAGCCCGTCGCAACAGGAAAATATGGCTCGACAGGTGGCGCAGTTTTTTGCCGCACTCCATGCCTTTGATTATGAAAATCCGGAGCTTCCGCCGGAGGATGCTTCGCTTGTTGCCGCCATGGAAAGCTGGGATGTGTCGTCGCGGCCGGATTTTGATTATGAAAAGGCCAAAACCGCCCTGTTGCGGCAGAGTGCAAACAAAATAAATCTCGATGATTATCTTACCGATGCGCCGACCACACCGCCGGCTTTGTGTCATAACGATTTAAGCGGCAGCAATCTTTTGATAAATCCGGAAGAATATTCAATCGTCGCCGGCATAATCGATTTCGGTAATGCCCGGGTTGTTTCGGTGGAACAGGAATTTTTCCCGCTTTATAAAATTCAGCGCAAGTTGGCTCTTGATACTTTGAAGGTCTACAACAAAATAACCGGAAAGAATATTGATGCAAGGCAAATTGAGGCTTTGGCCCTGAAGTATATCGGCCACGGCTTGGCCAAAACCGAGGATAATCCGTCGCCGTATCTCTTGAATTTGCTTAAGCCTTTTTATGATTGATTTTATCAAATATAAGTGATAATTTACTTACATTATTAATTATTTATAAGGATAAATCGATGTTTTTCCAGAAGTTATTGTATGGCACAAGCTTGTTGCTTTTGTGGTCCGCGGCGGCCACTGCCGAAGATATTGTTTTATATTCGGCCGATAAGTTGAACTTTACCGAAAAAGACGGAGCGGAACAGGTTTATAATGCGGAAGGAAAGCTGTTTTCCGGCGCGGTGGAACTGCCGGATTCGGCCGGTCATAAAACGATTTATCTGTATAAAGACGGGCAAAAGAGCGGGGTATCTACTACCTATTATGACGATAAAAAACCGCTGCTCAAAACTTCTTATGAAAACGGAATGAAAAACGGGGCGGAAGCAGCTTATTATCCGAACGGCAATCCGCAATACAGCCGTACCTATAAAAATAATGTTATCAACGGCGAAGAAATATTGTTCAACGAAGCCGGAAAGCCGCAAAAACAAAGCAAATATACCAACGGTTTGTTGGACGGTACGGTCAATTATTTTGACGACGAGGGGAATTTAAGCAAAGTCGAAACCTATAAAAACGGCGTCAAAGACGGGGTTGAACGCATTGTCAAAAATAATACTCTGGTGGCGGAAGATACTTATGTGAACGGCCGGATTAACGGGGTTTCCAAACGATACAGCGAAAAATATTTAACCGATGAAATTGATTATGTTGACGGTCGGCGCGAAGGCTTGCACAAACATTACGGTGAAGACGGCACCCGCACTGAAATACCGTATCATAACGACAAGAAAAACGGCACGGCGACGGTGTATCGGCCGGATAATAAAATTGTTCTGACCGCGACGTATGCCGATGATATGAAAAACGGCTTTGAGAATAAATTTGCCGAGAACGGTTCGCTCGTTTCCGTTGAAAATTATCGCAACAATCAGCAGGACGGAATATCGCGTTATTATAACGAGGACGGGGAACTTGCGGTTATCAGATTTTTTGACGACGGGGTGGAGAAAACGGCGGTTGATTTGCAACAAACGGAAGTCATAGCGCCGCTTTATCAGAGGTATAAAGAAGGAAAAATCGGGCCGCTTTTGAAGCAGCGCAATATGTGGTATCGGATTTTGTGGCTGGGCATAACCACCCAAAAGGCCGACCTTATTGATGCTTTGGAAAAAGCGATGAAAATGCATAACTTTACCATCGATGATATGGAGATTTATCAGCGTTTCGGCGGGGCGGATTTTGCTGCCGACACTGCGGGGCTGTATTTCGGTATGACACCGTTTATGTACGCCGCGGCCGTTTCTTCATCGCCGGAGATTATTCAAAAATTTAAGTCACAGCTGTCGACGGCAAACAGCGACGGCGAGACTCCGTTGCAATATGCCGTGCTTGCCAACAATAGTGAGAATTTAAAGTTTATGCTGTCTTTATTGTCGCCTGATGATACGGCCACGGTAAACGCTTTGTTGTTTTATGCTCTGCAAAACGGTGCAAACAGCGATGCTATCGCACAATTATTGCCAAAGGCCGATGTTAAAGTTACGGATGCGGACGGCCGCACTCCGCTGGATTATGCCGTGAAAAACAATGCCGCGCCGGAGATTATCGAAATGCTCGTGAATGCCGGTGCCGATATTGCTCAACCGCAATACAAGCATTTATTGATGCAGGGGTTGCAACAGAATAAGCCGGCTTCGTACATCAATATGTTGGCGGATAAGGGAGTCGCGGTATCCGGGCTCGATGACGACGGTCATTCCACGCTTTATTATGCCGAAATCAATAACTATCCGGCGGAGATTATCGAAAAACTACGGGCCGGCGGTGCTGCTCTGAGTAATGTTGATAAGCAGGCGTTGCTTAAAAATGCGGTGGAGCATAACGACACGGTATTGTTGCAAAGATTAAACATTCCGGCGGAGCAAATGGCGGAAGTTACAGATAACGGACGCAGCGCTTTGCAATACGCTTATGATATTGCGGCGCCGGATGAGATTATGCAATATTTGCTGGACGGCGGTGCGGACATTAATCATCAGGACCGTGACGGCAACACGATTTTGCATGATGCTTTGGCTAAGCAGGATATTGCGGCGGCGCGGAAATTTATTGAAAAAGGGGCGAAAGTCAATACGGTCAATAATTATGGAAAGTCGGCGATTTCGTATGTGTTTACGGATGAGAAAGCCGCAGAAATTTATGATGCGGTTTGGGATAATGTTACGGCCGACGACGCCATGCTGAAAATGCCTGAAGGAGGTGTGCCGCTGTGGAAATATCTGTATCAGCAGGGGAAGCTTGATGCGCTGAAAACTTTGTTTGCTAAGGTGGAAAATCCCTTAACCTTAACTGATGAAAACGGTAAAAATGTAATTGATTTATTACAACAAAATCCGGACAATGCCGAATTTGCCGCATTGGTTGCCGCAAATCTGGCGGATAATGATATTGATACCCTCCGAGCAATCGTCAAACAGCAGCAGATTGATTTGTTGCGCGCGATGAAAACCGACCGGCTGGATATGAACGAACAAGACCAATACGGCGAAATTTTGTTGACTTCCACATACAGAAAAGGCACGACACCGAACTTTTTACAAGCCTTACTCGATAAAGGAGCGGATATAAATAAGCAAAACGTTGAGGGCAAGAGTGTGCTTGATTTGGCCTTTGCCAACAATAATCTCGCTATGATTAAATTTATGGTGGAACACGGGGCCGATGTCAATAAAGTCAGCGATGATCGCATATATTTAATGGACTGCAAACGCGGTTCGACCGAATTAACCGAGTTGCTGATAGCTCATAATGCCAAGGTGTCGCATGTTACGGCGGACGGGGAAACCGTTTTGATGGCTGCGATTCGCAATTTGAATATGCCGTTGATAAAATACGTTCTGCAGCACAATGTTGATGTAAATGCCAAAAATGCCGAGGGAATGACGGCGGTTTTACATTTGCTCAAGGCATTGGAACAATATGGCGCGGAAGATGCAAGCGTGCGTGCCGATGTTTTGGAAACGCTGAGGCTTTTGGCCGAGCACGGCGCCGATTTGAACGTGCGCGATTACGACGGACAAACCGTGTTGGTGGCGGTGGCGCGGCAATATCCGGATTTTTATCGGGAATTTGCGGAGGTATTCGTTGCCGCGGGAGGTAATCCGGAAATAAAAGACCAGTATGATAAAAAGGCGGAGGATTATATCAGCGGGCAATAATTTGCAAAAAATAATCATAAAAATAAAAATAATGCTTGCAATTAAGAATAATTTGATATATGAACGTAAAAGTCAAGGCGCCCGTAGCTTAATTGGATAGAGCATCTGACTACGGATCAGAAGGTTGTGAGTTCGAGTCCCGCCGGGCGCGCCAATTAACTCCCTGTTTTTACAGGGATTTTTTATTTTTAAAATTTTTTGCCTAACCGCAAAATCCCTCCGGTAACACGCTGGTCACACGCATTTTCCCGGTCACACGCCGATCGGAGTGGCAATAACCAAACGACAAAACGGTAATTTTTGAGGCAGAAAGCACGAATCGTCGGCGAATCGCCTGTTGATAAAATTTGCTTGAAAATCATTTTATGCCGCACAAAAAGCAAATAAGTATGCTTATTCCACTTCTATTACTAAATTGGGATTAAATCCACAAGGTTCACCATATTTCACATATCCTCTCGGATTGCATACGACACGGCAATCGCCGATTTCATAGTCGCTGGCTTGATGTATATGTCCGTGACACCACAGCTTTATATTCGGTCGATCCAATATAAAATCTTCTAAATTACTGGCGTAGCATGGTGTTGTTTCGTCGTTCTTGTATTCTCTTGGCACCGACATCATACTCGGAGCATGATGTGTGATTACAACAATTTTCTTATCCGGGAACTTTTTGCATACAGCATCAATCGCCTCTACCGTCTGTTGAAACATCTTGGCACAGTCTTCAGGTTGTAATCTTCTCAATAACCGCGTATCCTCTTTTTCTTTGTTATAATCCGAATTAAATTTGCCATAGCGAAAATCATTTAAATTACGAGTTGCATACCACATATACATATCTTGAGCATCTTTGTTCAATAATTTGTAATCCGTCCATAGCGTTCCGCCGACAAACACTATATCATTCACGATCTTGTAAGTGTTATTCAAATATGACAATGATGCAGAAAGCGGATAATTTCGTTCAAATTGGTTCATAAAATACTGCAAAGAATGTTTACTTTCATTATAAACAATATGATTTCCGCTGACAAACACACCATTTTTGACATTTTTCTTTAGCCACCGTGAAGTTTCTTCATAATATCCGGATATATCTCCGCAGATTACAGTAAATGTTTCGGTATCATCTAATCTAAACGGATGCCCTGAATTTATTTCCAAATGTAAATCTGATATAATGCGAACTTTCATTGTTTCTTTTTGAACCGTTATTAGTGAATATTTTTTGCTATATAATGAATTTTAATAGATATTATTCCCTTTGTAAATGGCTATATATCGGGATTCCAGAACTTTTACTCAATAAATTGAATATCTACTTTTTATAACAAAATCATAAATTAAGTAGAAAATATGGTTTCAACAAAGAATTGTCTACAGAATTATTGAATGATGCATAATTAACATATCTTAGGTTATTTGTATAAATGGTGTAGTTTGTATGCTAAATAATTTCATTTATATAGTAATTATAATTTCGTAATTATCATAAGATTTATCATAATCCTTTTATTTACTGCATTTTATCTATTTGTTTTTAAAATAAAATGTCGTATATTTGCATTAAATAATGTTGTGTTTTTGTAAAAGGATACATATATGCCGGTTGGTAATACATTAGAAGCTAAAATGAGATATCGTATTAATAAGAGTAAGGTATCTGCATTTATTTTATCTGATTTCTATGATTTAAGCGATAGAGATCAGGTTGGACGTGTATTAAGAAAAATGGTGAAAGAACAATTTCTTATCAAAATTGGACAAGGTATATTTGCTAAAACAAAAGAATCTAAATTAACCGGTAAACGTATTCTGGAAACTGATTTTATTACCATCGCTAAACAGGCATTAAAAAAATTAAAGGTGAAAATATTTCCATCTAAAGCAGAACAGGATTATAATTCAGGAAAATCTACTCAGGTACCTACCGGTTTGCGTATTGGTGTTAATAAAAGAATATCTAGAACAATATCATATAATGGAAGAGAAATAAGCTATGAACAATCTACTATCCGAACGCATTAAATATGATGATGCTTTATCCTTTTTTGCAGATTTAAGTAAATTGTTTATTGAATAGCATCTGATCGAAAAGTTATCTTTTATGCAAATCTGCAATGGTATTGCTTTTTTACATAAAAACATAGTCTTGATCATTATCTTGCAAACTATGCAAAAATTGTAAAATACGCTTAATCAAAATACTAAAATATTAAAAATTGTAAATTGTATTTAACAAAAACATTGACTATTTTGATTTTGTTAATTATAATTAACATTAAAGGAGAGCGAAAATGACAACAGAAACATTAATGGATAGACCTGAATATATACGTCAACTAAAAGCTTGGCAAGGCCAAAACGATTTAATAAAAATAGTGACTGGTGTTCGGCGCTGTGGAAAGTCTAAATTGTTTGAGTTGTTTCAAACACAGTTACAATTTGATAAAATAGCCGATGATGATCAAATCGTCAGTATAAACCTTGAAGATCTTATACAAACTCAAAAAATAGGTTTAACCGAAAACAGCGAGCATTTTCTTGTTGGTTATGAAAAGCTACTTGATTACATTTTAGCAAGATTAAATCCGCAAAAAATGAACTTTGTTTTTATTGATGAAGTCCAACTATTAATAGGTTGGCAAAAAGTCGCCAATACGTTACGTTTGCAGAAAAATGTTGATGTATATTTGACTGGTTCCAATGCGTATATGTTCTCTTCTGATTTAGCCAATTCCTTAGGTGGTCGTTATGTTGAAATTAAAATGCAACCGTTATCGTTTTTGGAGTATTATATGGCATATCGACTTACTGCTGGAAATACTTTAAGAACTCGTAAGGACTTTTTGGAGTTTGGTGATTTTCAAGCTACTTATGAACATTACATCCGTGAAAGTGGCTTTCCGCAGACTTTGAAGATGTTATATGATCGTCAACATATCAGCGACTATTTGCATGATACAGTTTATTTGAATACAGTTCAGAAGGATATTGTGAAACGTTTTAATATAGCTGATACGAACAAGCTTGATTCTGTGGTTAAATATATGTTTGATAATATTGGCAATGAAACGTCTGTCCGCAATATTGAGCGTGGATTGAGTGCTGGGGGGCATAAAATCTCTGTACCAACGATAGATAGAATTATTGAAGGTCTGCTCGATAGCTTCTTGATGTATAAATGCGATCGTTACGATATTAAAGGTAAGCAGTATCTTGATAGCAATTCGAAGTATTATGTTGCTGATATTGGCTTAAGAACAGCTTTAATCGGTATGAAGGATATGGATGCAGGTCATATTTTTGAAAACGTGGTATATCTTGAATTAATACGCCGGGGCTATGAGGTTACAGTTGGTAAAATTCATAAGGGCAATAAGATAATTGAAGTTGATTTTGTGGCTAAAAAAAGCGGTGGTATTGTCGAATATTACCAAGTTGCGCTGAATGTAATAGGAACAGAGCTTTTGGAGCGAGAACTCGCACCACTTAAAGCTATCGAGGATAATTATCCGAAGTTTTTATTGACGATGGATTATGGTTCTGGTGAAAATGATGGTATAAAGCGCTTAAATGTGCTTGATTGGTTATTAGGCAAAGAGTAAAGGTATTTAATACTTAAATCACAAAGACATATTTGCCTTTGCCATGACCTTGGACGGGTTTAATAATTTGGTTATCTAAAAGAAGTTTAATAAATTTTGATGCCGTTGCCGGCTTGACTTTTATTTTTTCAATTACGTCAGAACGCCCAAAATGTTTGGTACTTCCATAAGCTTCATATATTTTCAAGATATGACCAATTGATTTGGCTGAAATGTTAGGTAACCTTTCTTTGCATAGACTTTCAATGTCTACTTTTGATGCTTGAATATCTACTTTTGATGCTTGAATGTCTACTTTTGGGCTTTCAATGTCTACTTTTTCATTTGAAACATAGTTTATATGCATTGTACGGTTAAGTAGTTTATGGCCTTTATTCAGCAACAAATTTTCCAAAAACAACTCTAAATATTCGGTTGTTGAGTGTATATCGTTCTTCAAATCCGTATAATTTGCTCGAACCAAAGCGTTTCTGAAATACCAAGCATTCTCAGCAAAAATATCATTTGTCACATTGTAACCTAAGGTTCTTAGGTATTTAATGAAAAATACGGCGGTTGTTCTGGTGTTTCCTTCGCTAAATGCGTGTATTTGCCATAATCCTGAAACAAAAACAGCCAAATGGTGAATAATGTCTTTAACAGACAGTCCTTTGTAATTAAACTTTTTTTCTTGATTTATATCATAATCAAGAGTTGCCCTTAACTCTGTTGCTGTTCCGTAAACGACCGTTTCTCCGTTTAATACCCATTCTTTTTTAGTGATATTATAGTTGCGGAGTATGCCGGCATAATCGTATATACCGTCAAAAAGCTTTTTATGAATAGAAATATATTCGTTTGTTGAAAAACTAAAGGCCTTTTCTGATAGAAGTTCGGTAATTTGAGCAGAAACTTTATCAGCTTCTTCGGTTCGCCCCTTGTCATTAACTTTGCCATTCTCTTTATAATACGAATTAAGTAGAGCTTGGGCTTCTTTTATTGTGATATCACCTTCAATATTTTTGATGGCAGTATCAATCAGGTATTGGGAAGGCTCTAATCCGTCAACTTTTTGCAACCCTATAGCCGTTCGCCAAGCATAGCTTTTATCTCTCTTGCTTGGTTCTGCTTGCTTTAGATATTCTTCAAATGGGTCTTTTTCCATAAATTTGCCTTTTTTTTATCAACATCAATATTATAATATGAAAAAATTAAAAGTACATAAATTTTTGCAATTAGCCACTTACAATCCGCTTAAATCAACGTTAACAATCATTGAGGTATCTTGATTTTCAGATTTGAAAAACATCACCATATACCAAGGAAGGTATAATATCTTTTCCTCTTTTTCTATATTATTCATACAGAACACGATACCTTTATCCAATTTCCATTCCTTTACTTCCATAGCATTATTGATGGCAGCGTGTGTCTTATAATCCTTGCCAGATTTAATTTCTATTGGAATAACATCATTTTTCTTCTGAACGACAAAATCCAGTTCACCAATATTCTTTTTATTCATATATCTTAAAGCAAATCCGTTGGTCTTCAATAGTTCAGCAAAAGCATTTTCCAATATTCCACCCATATTGATAGAGAGATTTCCTTGTAGAATCTCAAATTGAACGTTCTCCAAACTCATAGAGCAAAGCAACCCTACATCATTAAGATATAACTTAAACAAACGGCTTTGTTCGTTGATTTTAAGAGGTATCTTTGGTTCTGATAAATTATAACAAGGTAGAGCTACGCCAGCATCAGAGAGCCACAAGAACGAGTCTTCATAATCACGAAGTCTGGCACTCTTTTGAATAGATGTAAGCATAAACCTACGGTTTTTATCGTCTAACTGAGAAGGAATATTATTAAAAATATTACTAATCATATTCTTTCCAACCTTGGCATACTTATTGATATCTTGTCTATATTGAGTGATGATATCACGCTGAACGCCCACCACTTGACCTATATCGTGGGTATCAATAAATCTTTGAACCACATCAGGCATACCTCCCACCACAATATAATACTTAAATAAATTAGTCATTGTTTGATGAATAGAATCGGTTATGACTTGCTGTTTTTCATAGCATTCACGCAGGTAATCAATAGTTGATTGCTGGACTCCATTAGCAATACAAAACTCTTCAAAATCCATAGGATACATCTGGAATATTTCTTCATAACCAACAGGATAAGATGGAACTTGCTTATATTGAACTCCCAAGAGTGAGCCAGATTCTATGTAATCAAATCTTCCATCATCAACCAAAAATTTAATGGCTGTTCGGGCATTAGGACATTCTTGTATTTCATCAAGGAATATCAGTGTCTTGCCGTTTTCCAGCGGTCTGCCTATAAAGGCAGTCAGGTTCATAATGATTGTATCGGCATTCAAATCACCAGAGAAAATATCGGCTGCTGTTGGTGTGGTAATAAAGTTTATTTCAACAAAATGCTTATAATTAGCTTTACCAAATTCACGAACAATGTAAGTTTTTCCAACCTGTCTTGGTCCAGTAATCAGCAAGGCTTTTTTCTTTTGGCTTGCCTTCCACTTTTGTAGTCTATGCTCTGCTTTACGATACATTTTACTTGCCCTATAAATTATTTATACACATTTTATAAGGCATATATAACATAAAAATACACATTTTTCAAGTGATAATTTCACTATTTATACACATTATTCTTAGTGAGATTTGTTAAAAAATACACATTTTTCTAAAAAATGTTAGTTCTGTGTTAAAAGTTTTTCTGAAATTTAAAAAACTTTATTTTTTAATCATATTTTTGCATAAAAAGTAAAATTTGTCATGTAAATCTCAAAATGTTAAAGAATGTGCATTCTTTAACATTTTCTCGGAAAACCGCGTAAAATAAGCACTTTTGAAAATGAGCAAAATACAGAAAATAAAAAAATGTTAAACTTTGTGCAGATTCGCCACATTGTTTAACATTTATAGCCCATGGTCTAATTTTGATTGATTATATTAATCAACTCATCTTCAATATTACTTACTCTTAAATCTTTCCGTAAATTAACGGTAGAAAATTGGATGATATAATTCTCTTCAGGCGCATTCAGATGGCAAATTTGTGTTGTTTGGGCATCGTCACTCCATTGTGGATAGATCAAGATTGCTTTCTTCGTGTCGTGCAAAAGGCAATATGTTGAAACCTGGAATACATCCGCATTACTGAAATCATAAAGAGATTCAAATTTTTTATATTTCGTATCAACAATTATCTTCTCGTTACCTTTTTCAACCAATATATCAACGAATGTATTGCGTCTTTTATGATTACTTTCAACTTCTACCAATAATTTCTTTCCTTTTTGAGCGGTAACAGATATTTCTGGGCATTTTCTTCGCATTATCTCAAAAACGTATTCTTCAAATAGAACATTCATATCCCACAAAAGAGTGATGTTTTCAATTTTATTTCTACTAAAATCAATACTCAAATGTGATAAGAACATTTTCGCCAAATCAAAAGCCTTCTGGAACAACTGTTGATTTCTTAACAATTTAATTTTATTTGCCCTTTGTGAGGATATTCTAACAAATTCAATATCCGCATAAAAGTTCATAATCTGTTTCAAAATCTTTTTATTCTCATTGTTCGTCGTTATTTGATGTAGTAGGCTTGAAACATATAAAAACAGCTGATTTAAGATATTATTCTCGGCAAATTCATCATATTCACAATAAAACTTCGCCTTATTAGTAGAATTGTACTTAATATGCTGGGAAAAATTCAATTTTCCTTTCATATACGATAGATTATTTTGTTCATGTATATAGGTTTTTGGAGTTTGTTTTCTCAAATTTTCAAATAAAGATGTAGCGTATTCATGTATCAATATCTCAAGAAATGGATTCTTGCTATTGTTGAGCTTAACATTATTATCGGACTTAATCTCCATTTTCCTTGTATATGATAGCATATACAGAAGATTTCTTAAAATGACAGAATCACTAGCATATTCATCCGCCAGAAGTTTCGGAAGAACTTCAATTTGCAGGTTATGACACCTTATAACCCCGACATAAGAAGATGCACGTATTTTATTTGGAGCAACATCAAATGCATCGGATAAACCTTGTTTATCTAAATATCGTTTCAACAAGATTAAATCATTACTTGATACATCGGTTGATGATTCGTATTCTCTAATCTTTATCTGTTTCAATTTTCCGTCCCATTGTCGCTTTTATAAAATCATCATCGCTTAATGAAAAAGGATTTTTAAACCTATAATAACAATTTTCACCAATTTCATCTTCTAATTCTTTATCTTCTATTGGGTTTTCAGAAATAAATCCAGGAATTAACAATCTCAGCTTAGTCCAATCACCGTAAAAGTATTCATTTAGCAATGGAATGATTTTATTCGCCCAAGTTTCCTTTAAGTCTGAAATAGTCTCAATATTCATAAAATAGCTGTGACCTATCTGATGGTCTTCATCAAGAAGAATCCGTATTTTTTTGTTTAGATTCTTAAAAGCTTCTTTCATATTAAATTTATCCGGAACTAAATTTTCGTCAGGCATTTTAGGAATAAATGTAAATCTCCGCCTCAAAGCAATATCAATTGTCGCAATTGAACGGTCAGATGTATTCATTGTGCCAATGATATACAAATTCTTAGGTACAGTAAGAGTTTCTTGTGAATAAGGAAGTCTTACAGATAGGTTTGAACGCTTATCTTCTTCGATTAAGGTAATAAGTTCTCCAAAAATTTTAGATATATTACCACGATTTATCTCATCAATTACCAAAACAAACTTCTGACTATTTTCCTTGGTTACTGGAGCATGAGTATTATACTTATGCAGAATCTCAATTATTTTATTCAAAGGAATCTTTAATTTATATACAGCAGGTAAAGTCATTGTTGTATCATCATTTATACTGAAAATATCTTCTCTAATGTTTTTTAATATCCAATTGACCTTCCTTGTTCTTTTATACTCGCTTAATGATGTATCAAAGACAGGATTTCCTTCCACTATTCCAATTCCATCTATTATCCGATTAGTATAACAGGATAAAACAATATCACCCTTTTTCATTTTTTGATAAAAAGCATCTAAAGTTCGTTTTCCTTCCGTTGCCTTGTCCTCATAATTCTCCCCATAATCGTCCCATCCTATTCTAATCCGATTATTCTCAAAACAATCTTTTCTGATTGGGTTATCATAGGTTCCCCCTAATGAAACTTTCCATATTGATACATCTGAATCAATATTCCACTTATTTTGCAAAACTGTTGGTGTTGACGCTTTTTCACAAATTGTTCTAAAAATACCTGGTTTCACATTGTATTCAACCTCTTTTGTATCACCAGAAACCTCTGGTTTTATACCTTCAACAAACTCTTCATATGAATATGATTGGTGAAATGTAATAAATTCTATCACTCCTTGCTCTCTGAGGCGATTGTACTCAGGTAAAAGATTATCTTTATAAAATCTTGATTTATCACTACTGTTCAAATATTCATTGTATAAATCATTATTTAATATATGAATACACTCTATTACCGTGTTGTATGTTTTACCAGTTCCCGGAGGACCATATAAAATTTGATTTAATGGAATATTTCGCATTTGTCTCATTTGTAAATCCTTTTTTGATTTTATCATACTTACTCCTAACGTTATATCTTCAAGTCTCCGATACCAATCTGGGTACTTTGTTATATCTGTTAGGGTTTTGGGGGCTAATGGCGCTTTACTCCACTCTTCCGCTAATTCCCAATCTCCAGCCGTCCAATCTACTTTTCTTATGTTTTTATAATCTTGCCTATCAGCATCATATATATATTCGGATTTCACTATGCCCCGACCAATAATTTTTGTTCTACCTTTCTTGGCATACACTATATCTCCTTCTTTCATAACATGGCAAAATCCCCAAACAGCTAATGTATCGTTATTGGGACCTTTTTTACTACTATCGTAATGTTTTATTGCTTCTTCTATTTCTTTTCTATCTGCATATTCTCTGTAATCACCGAGTTCATCCCAACCTAAAACCAAAATACCTTTTTGATAACATTCCTCCCATTTTTCGGCATTTCTACCAGGAGCACAAACCCAATAATGGATGCCCTCATTATTTGTATTGTCTTTCGTCCAATCAGAGTGTTTCACAGATTGTGCTATATCTACGATACTATCTAAACTAGAAAAAAGGTTTAATGGAATATTGCATCTCTTAGCAATCATTGCAATTTGTCCCTCTTTTGCAAATACACCATCTTCAGAGATTTCACCAAAGTATTGAATAATAGCATCAAGCATATCTGCATTATACCATAGAGGAAAATGTTCTGGAAACATCATATGCAAATATTTTCTAACCCATAAATTTTTTATATTTTGACTGCCATTTTTATACTCATCTAGCTTTCGATAATCCTCAATAGTATCAAATTTTAGATTTGATACCAATTTACAGGCATCAACAATCTCATCCCTGATTTTGATACCTTCCTCAATGGCTTCTTCCACAGACAGTATTCGAGTGGAATTTCCTTTACCTTTAACCCATGAATTTTTATCTTTTGAGTAATATAAACCAAATTTGGAAGCATTTCCGCCACCGATTCCGCCATATATCTTACTTCTTTTATCCTTTTCCAAATAATAGCATAGATTTTCATTATCACCTTTCCCTAAAAACATCTTATCAAGCAGTTCTTCGCCGCTTAATGATTTTAGAATTTCAGGATTATAGGTTGTTTTGAAATGCGTATATCCGGAAGAAATCTCATCTTTTAACTGAGAATCCATAGAATAATACTCTTGCTTTATTTGCTCAAAAATATCAGCCATTTTAAGACCTTTCATTTGGATTAATCAGATTGGTAATATAATCTTTATGTTATTTGTAAAATGATTATAAATTCCAAATTGGGCAAAATTCAAGCAAAATTATAAATTAGATCACTATTACGACATGCTATTTATAGTTCATACAGTCAATCCCGTCACACCCTCACGTTTTCTACGGCATTAGCCAGCATTTTCTCGGAATAAATAAAATACTTTTGGGTTGTTGCTATATTGCGATGATTAGCTAATTTTTGTACCAAACAGATATTTACACCAGCATTAACCAGTTTTGAAACAAATAGATGCCTTCCCAAATGACTGGCTCCCTTTATGCCGAATTTGTTATAAATGAAGCCAAACATCCGACTGATGCTTACGCGATTATACGGTCGGTTCCGTTTCTGCGACGTAAACAAGTATGTTTCCGGCGAAAGGTCTTCACCCCATTTTTGTTGCAAATAGTTCAAATAGTCCGCAAATTCCTTCTTCATCTGGCTATTCATAAAGTATGAGCATTTATGCTTGCCCTTGTTTTTATCGTAATCAAGATTGATCACATCTTTGGGTTTCAGCTGGTCTGTATAGCAGTCCTTGACCTGCAAATATGCAAAATTTATGGAGCGAAGCCCGTTCAAGCTGCACATAAACATCATCCGGATTTGCTCGGCGTGTTTCATTGACTTAATATAGAGCATAATGTCCTTAATTTTCTTGTCATCTACAAATTCACTGTTAGTCATGGTTTTCTCCTATAAAGCCGCAGGCGTTGAGACCTGCGGCACATTTGGATTTTTACGAAAGAAACATAATAATTAATTTTGTGAAACTCTCTTTTTTCTTTCTCGGGCAATCGCTTGGTAAAAAACCGTATATCTTTTCGGCAGAACCACCGTAGCAATACCGCCCTGCAAACGCCAACCTTGACGCAGTTTTTCGTTTACCCAAAGGCAAAGTTCCTCTAAATCAGGTGTTGATATAACATCGTATTCCATTTTTAATACTCCTGTGCAAGCATAATTGTTAAAACTTTATTGGTCAGCTTCGGATTGGTAACATCGGGCGAAAGGTAAAGAAACTCGCGGTCGTAGTTATCAATTTTGAAGAAAATCTGACGATTACGGTAATAAAAGGCACCGAAGTCATGCTCACCGTAAGGATCATTATCTTCGTTGAAGCTGTTGAAATTGCGAACTATGTTGATGATTTCTCTAACGCAATCCTTGCCCAAAGCACGAATACCGGAAGTGAGGCAAAACGTACCTTTTGAAGGGTGCAAGCGAAAGTCATCATTTTGTTCGGCAATGCTCTGAAACTGGCTGTTTTCCATAAGATTCTCCATAAAATTGTCCTGTTCATACCTATATCAGGACAGATCATGTGAATCTTGTCAAGCTTTATTTTTAATAAAAATGAGCCAGAATCAATGAGTTATGCAATTTTTCTTTTAAATTCAACAGGATGAGTCGGGAAAAAATTTTTTGAAAAACAGATTGATGTCTGGGGATTTGTATGCACCGCTGTCAGAATTTACGATGCCTGCGGTGCCATCAGAAGCTGTATAAAGTAGATTGTTCGCAAATTATGCCAAATCATCATCGTCCTGCGTATATTCGTATTCCACTAATTTGAGTTTGTACCATTTTTGGGCAGATTTCGATTTTATCAGTGTTTTTGCTACCTTGTTTTTGTTAAAAGTCGAAATATTATCCATTGTTATAATGGTTGCTGCTTTCCAGAACTCATCTTCTTTGTTCCGAATAGCATCAAACAGCATTTTTGCATCAATTATTTTACAAGTCATTTATCACGCTCCTAAAACACATCGAAATCATCATCTACATCTTGCAAAGACAGGCACATATCTTCAAATTCTCTGTCTTCCCTTCCGGTGCTTACCGGGGCACTACTGACACACTTCCAAATAACATAACCGATAAGCAATAAAACTAAAATTCCCATTTTGGCCTCCCTTTATTGAAATATTAGCACCGGTAAATTTTGTTTGCAAGCTATCAAAACTGCAGAATTGTCAGATTGTGGCATTACTGTTAACTTTTGCTGTTTTTGGCTCTTGAATGTTGATTTTGTTGCGTTATAATATAATTACTGCTGAGAGCCACGGACTGCGTTATAGGGAGTTTTCTCCAAGCGGCGTGGCTCTCCAACAGATTATACCTAATCCCAGACAAAGTGTCGTAGATGCGGTCGGGATTAGGTAGGCTGAAAGTGGTTGTAGAATTCGGTCTGTCAACCTTAAAGATAGATATAGTGTGTAAGTCCTCTATCGCTTTCAGTTATTATGGAGAGCCACGGTCTGTAGCATAAGGTAGTTTTATCTACTTTACAGCGTGGCTCTCCGGAATAAAGTTAATTGAGGAAGGGGCTTGACCCCAGTCAGTGTCTGTCAATTAGGTAACCGCCCATTAGTAAATCAATCTTGGGCGGCTTTGTTTTTTTCGTATTCTTTTAGAACTTTTTCTACTTCTTTAATAAACTTATCATCTATTTCTGTTCTGATGCCAGGACAAAAAAGGGAAATAGTTTTAGAGGATACTTTCTTCTGCTTATCTTGTATAATCTTATATATTTCTTTTCCTTTGTACATCTCAATCCCCGCAACTGCAGGGCTTATATTATATGTATATAAGACAAGCAACATATTACTATGTGTCTCAATCCCCGCTGTGTCGGGGGCTTATATTATACAATACCGTTCATTTATAACGCTTGCTTTGTATCTCAATCCCCGCAATTACGGGGCTATTATTATGGTGATTATACAAACGTCATTAAATATTGGGTATCTCAATCCCCGCAATTACGGGGCTATTATTATACTTGCCCTGTTCTTGAAATTCCTAACGCAGTATCTCAATCCCCGTAAAAGTGGGGCTACTATTATAGTAAGGCACAGACAGTTGCCGATGAGTTCTTATCTCAATCCCCTTAATGATGATGTCATCCTTCGCACGATACTGTGCATTCGTGCGTCCAAGGATCTCATCTTCCAATGCGACAGCATTGCTTCCGATTCACATAGAATATTGCGCTTCGCAAAGGTCAGATCCCTTGACGAAGTGACGCGCGGCGCACTTCGAGGGATGACATTAGGGCGTTCTCAATTCCCTCAAATCAGGGGCTTCTATTATAATAAGATTATTGAAAAATGTCTTAAGAATGTATCACAATCCCCACAAATCAGGGGCTTCTATTATTCCGAGTGGTCTGACTATGAATCAGATAAAAGTATCACAATCCCCTCAAATCAGGGGCTTCTATCATATGAACGACAGGCCTTATGTTTTACTATCCGTATCTCAATCCCCTCAAATCAGGGGCTTCTATTATTTTGAGTGTTGGCTTTCATACGATGTATCTGTATCACAATCCCCTCAAATCAGGGGCTTCTATTATTGCCTAACACATACGCAATACATAACGATAGTATCACAATCCCCTCAAATCAGGGGCTTCTATTATACCATGAAAGAAAGTTGAAATGTATTACAAGTATCACAATCCCCACAAATCAGGGGCTTCTATTATAGTACAGAAGATAAAAAGTATATTCAAGAAGTATCACAATCCCCTCAAATCAGGGGCTCCTATTATAGACGTTCACAGCTACCGACACAAACGTTTGTATCACAATCCCCACAAATCAGGGGCTTCTATTATACAAAACAAGAGATTGAGGAGTTATGCTGAGTATCACAATCCCCTCAAATCAGGGGCTTCTATTATCACTTGTGGAAAAGGAATTGGATTCCGTTAGTATCACAATCCCCTCAAATCAGGGGCTTCTATTATAATTCTTTATCTTGTTAATAACGGATATAAAGTATCACAATCCCCTCAAATCAGGGGCTTCTATTATCGTGACTTATTAAGAGCAATGTTGAGCTTGGTATCACAATCCCCTCAAATCAGGGGCTTCTATTATCTCTATATCACAATTTTTTGTTTTTACGACATAATACGGCTTTTACATAGCAAAAAAATGACTTTTTTATAACCAAAAACATCATTTTTTTAGTGTTTTTTTCTTATTTACGATGTTCTATAACGCGGTATTTACCCAAACCCATAACTGTGCTTTTGCCGCAATGAAAATATTCTCCCGCCTTTATATACGGATATAGTTTTTCTAAATCTCCGCTCAATTCAAACGTGCCGATAATACCGCCTAATGCAATTTCTTGCTTTTGTCGCGAAGAATAACGTTTCCAATCCAGCCAGTGCAAATCAGCTTTTTCTATCTTTATACTCGGAATAATGTCGTGCAGCATTTTTTTATTCGGTGCATAATCAGCAATATGATATTGCGCCATATTTGCCTGTTTACGCATCATTGATACCAAAAAATCCTGCGCCGTCAACGCTTCCGGCACTATCGGATGACCGAGATGATGTATCCTCAGCGGTGTTTCTAACACTATTTGAAGTCGCTCCACCACTTTTTCCGGCAAAAGTTCATACGTCGGTTGTGCCAAATCCGTTTCCTGCGTCGGATTTTCCAAGTCGTGCAACAACAAAATGTTACCATTCGGCTCTATTTGCTCAATACGCAACAACTGCGCCGGTGTTCGCTCTTTTGTAAAGCCCAAATTGCCGGTTTTTACCCATGCCAACAGAATATACGACAATTTGCTGACTGCCGTGCCGAAAATAATTTGCTCAAATGCAAAACATTCGCCTTGTTTGACTTCTTTTGCTCCCAACGGCATCGGCTCGATTATATACGGATTCGGCACATTTTTATTCGGCTTGCCCTGTGCGACATATCCGTTTTCAAACACTGAAGCATACGGACAATTTATTGCCATGGCGCATTCGGTGCATTTGGTCTTTGGGGTTAAACAGGAAACACGGCGCAGCGATTTGCCGAACACACCGCGCAACGCCGAGCCGGCATAATACGGAAAGTTTATGTCTTGCAATGCTTTGAAGATTAAGCGTATTTTAATGAGCGGAAACATTATTTTACCTCATCATACTCCACAACGCACCAACCGAAAGGCAAATTTTCGCGTCCGTTTTCCGCCAACCAATAGGTTGTGGAATGGTCCATAAAATAATTCGGGCATTTTCTGTTTTGAATCCGTCGCAGACCGTCGATGGTCACACTCTCGGCGCCGCTGTGCTTGCCGATGCGGATAATAAAAGCATTCGGTTTTTGCGAGGCCTGTTTCAGCTTTGTATATAATGCCGGTTGGTTGATATACGACTGCTCATGCGCCAAAATATCGCCGTAAAAATTATTGCACGCCGTTCTGATATCCGACATTGTATCCGGCAGCTTTTTGTGTGTCGGCGCTTTGGCAAACGAGTTTTCGGCTAATGACAATTCCGTAGTAAACGCAATGTCGTGCGGAATAACCTCGATGGAAACCGGCATTTGCGTTTCTCCGGTGCGACGTTTATAATTCTTTGCCACGCAGATTTCGGTCAAATACGCATTCTGCGGTGTGGAATCGCCGATTTTCAGGTATTTAAACGGGTCCTGTGCCGGATCTCCGTATTCATATATTTTTCTTTCGGCAGGCGCGGCGGTATAAGTTATTTTCTCGCCTTTCGGTGTTTGTTTCTTCTTTTCAATATCTCTATAAGTCACCCCTGCTGATTGATTGCGCTCCGACATCAATGCCGTGCGAATTGCCCCTTTAAGCGACGAACCGGGAATATACGCCAAATCGGTTGCCAAATTGCAAATGTTTTTTTCAATTTTAAACTGATTTCTTTCTTTTTGCGGAACATCCATATTGCCGCATTTATCCGCATATTGCTTTGCAACCGCCGGACACACTTTTGAATGTTTTACTGCAGTTTTGATGATTTTAGACGTGTTATCCTTAAAGAACTTCTGCAACGAAGTATAATCGCCCTCGCGCGCCACGGTCAGCAACTTTTTCTTATCAATGTCCGATAGTGCTTCTGCCATCTGCTTCGGGGTAAATGTGTAAAGATATGACGGTGTGCTGTTGGCGGGAAGTTTTTCAGATTCTTTCTTTGCTATATGCTCCGGCAACTCTAAATCGCTTTCACAATCCAAACATTGAGGTATCTTCTTATCTAATTTGGCAATATTGTTTTTATATCCGCATTCCGGACATATAATAAAATCTTCCGTTTCTGCCGATTTTGGCGCAATTTGCACTACCGCGTCAGAATTTGCAATAATATATTCCGTCGGCTCAAAATCAACATTATCCCCGATGTGAATCGGCGAAAATGTCGTTATTTTCAGATTATACGCTTGCAATACTTTATTTTCCATGTTCTGCCTCCGTTATTTTTAGCGGAATAACCGGTGCATACCCTTGAAATACAGTTGCCGGCTCGGTTTGCGAAATATTGCTTATGCCGGTGCCGATAAATTTCGGCTTATCCACCTTGTGCTCCGGCAAAAATGTGAATACGGCTCCCGTATCCGCCGTCATAACCGGCTTTTTAAATGGACATCCGGAACGCGCCGCCATATTGCCGTGTTTGCCGAAGCGCACAAAGATATGGTAAAAACTTTTGTTAGCATCAAATGTTTGTTGTTGCGGAACACACGGTGCCAAAGTTAAGTATGACGGCGATGAAACATCCGAAAACTCAACCGCCTTCAAATCATCAAGCAGTTCAAACTTGCCGTTTCCGGCCGAAGCTTTTTTACCGTAGCCGCTTTGCCCGATATATTGCAGAAGTGTTTGCACTTCAGAGGGCGAAATTCGCTGTTCGTCAATCAGAACATACAATGTCAAATCCTTCGTATAAGACAATTGCTCAGTAGTATATGCCGAATATTGTCCACCGCTCGTGTGCTGAGACACAGGATCAAGATGCACCGCGGTATAAAGCGATTTTGCAATATACGGAATCTCTTGAAACAGTTTCGACATCTGATTTGTCGGCATACCTATTTTATCTGCCGCAAGCCAATTTTTACGCTTAAAATCTTTACGGTTGCGAACGGCTTCGCTCCTGTCTTTTTGCTCTTTTTGATAATATGTAAATGGCAATGTCGGCTTAGGCAGATATCCGCAAGGAAATGCATCAGAAAACACAATAAACGGACGATTTTGCGTATATCCTTCTAGGCACTTCTTGAGCCGCTCTTCTCCTAAATTTTCAACAACCGCCCAACAAAACATTCCAAACAGCATATCGCCTTTTATCGACGAATAAAAACTGCCGAACGGACGGATGTTTATCTGATATAAATTCATATAAAACTCTCGCTAAATAAAACGTTTTTCAAAAGGTTTAACTGCATCAAAATCGCCTTGAATATCAGTATCATCGATTTTCAGGTCGATAAATTTAATTTTGCCGTAACCGCGCGAGCCGGAACCGCCCAAGCTATCCATTTCCAACAACTTCATTGTTCCTAAAACAACCGGAAGCACATCTTCATCATCGAAAACTTTCAAGGTCAGTTTGAAGTCAAATTCGGTTTCCGGTATTACGCGCTCTGTATTGCGGAGATTATTAGATGTTCCGGTGGCGCGGTCAATTGTGTTTTCCATTTTTACTTCGGTAAATCCGGCTTGCTTATCAATGATATTTTTACGCCATTCTTCAGTGATAAAACAATCCCAAAAAGATAAACGAGTGGTTTTAATCAGTTCCGCCTTGTTTGTTTTATCATCGGCAGAAACGCCGAACAATTTCGCTACGATTTCCGAATTGGCATCACCAGTATATAAACAAAGCAAACTACGCAACTTGCCTTTTAGTGAAGAACCTGGAATATAAGGCTCCGAGCCGTTTTTAATTACCGGATTATCCGTGCCGCCGATGTGCATTTCCGAATTGCCGGAACCAATATGCAAACCAGTAACAGTCTTAATTTTTCCCGTAAGCATTTTTATCGTAAAACTCATCTATTTTCTCCTTTTTTAGTCTTGTCTATATGACTTGTAAAAGCCCATAACCGCTTCCATAAACATTTTGGCATTTTTCAATGTTTTAGCGTCGGAAATTTGATCAATTACTTTATCCATAAATTTTTTGAACGTTGCATCGACGGTTTTACGTCCCTTGGCATACGCAACTTTTGACTTTATCATAAAAATGAAAGGTTCAGCATTTTTATATGCTATCTCAGAAACAGAAGCTCGATCTTCCCACATTACCAACTCATCATAAAATCGGCGAATTTGAGTAGATTTATTCTGATCTTTGCATTCTGAAATTATTTTTGCGCAATCATCCGCCGTTTTATCAAACAAGTCCTTTGTAAGATTTCTTATATCAAAATTCGGCAATGTTCTGTCTTCTAAAACTTTCACACCACTGTGAAAATCACGACTTTGCGGTGTAAAACTTCGTTTATTATTTGATAATTCCATTTCAGTTCTCCCTATGTTTATAAAGCCATATAAATAATGCTATTTTGTAGTCTGTTTTATATTGTTCAATGGCCGAAGCAATATGTTGAACAATTGTGTTTGTTACAGTTTGTTTATCTTCATCTTTAATGTTGCGATTGGTCTCAATCATTCGCTGTGTTCGGTACACTAATTTCGAACGCCACATAGCGCGCATAAAATCTTTATTTACGGCATCAGCATCTTCACACAACGACAAAAGACCATATATGTAACTACCGGATATCCCATACTTTTGATGCAGCTGTTCCAACGTTTTTTCTTGTTCCAAAAGGTTTTCATAATCGGTATAGGAAACCACTTGATTAAAACAACATACCGCATTTTTTGTTTCATTGCCTACTTCACGCTTCTTTGCTTTTTCGAGTGCATTTTCAGCCATATCCGACATATTAACCGCATCATCACCGGAACGCGTCATACACATACCTACCGAGAAAGTAATCTGAACATTATTACAAACATATTCGGCAAACTTTTTTCTGATAATCGGTATAATCTCTACCATATCCAACCACGGTCCGATTAAATAAAAATCATCACCGCCAGCAAACACCGTATATATATTTTTAGCTTTTGTCTGACACAAATCAGGCAGCCATACGGCAAAAAAGTTATTGATTTGACGGCTCAGCCCCGCCATTGTTGCAAATGTCGTTTCCTTTAGACCTGCTTGCAAAATATGTCCTAAATTATCAATATCGCCTTTCACACACATCAATGCCGAGACTGTTTTTATTTTATTCCCTTCAAACATACAATTTTCAACAGCTAAATGTGAAAATGTTTTCGGCTTATCCGCCTCCGCCTTTTCTAATTTATTATTCGGCGTAAAAATACTTTCGTTTTTAGCTAGATCATCTTCCGTAAATCTCGGAATATAGGCATTAATATAGCGCTTAGCATAACCGCAATACATTGATTTTTCATCATTTGTCGGTAAAGAAATATCCCATATCCGAAGATCATCGTCTGATTTTTGCCAACCGACATAATATCCTAATATATCGGTTTTGAAACCGTTGTCTTGCGGTGTTTGCGAAATAAATATCCGGCTTTGCCGCGTTAAATGTTCGCTTAATGAGAGAATATCCTTACAACGCTTGCAAGCCCAATCATTTTCGGTATTCGGGACCAATTCTTCTGCCGGCATTTTTCCGTCATAACAACAAACGCCTTTATCTTTGTTATATCGCGTTAAAAAGTCATCAAATTCCGAATATTCGTGACATAAATCAAACTTTTGCATTTTAGCGATACTTAATGAATGATAAATATTCTCCTGTAAAGATGAAAAGTTTTTATTTTCAAAATCTTGCTGCGAAGCTTCAATTGATGCAATTCCGACCGAAACCAAGCCGTAATATTCTGATTTAAACCAGTTATTCAGTTCATTTTTAACTTGCCCGAGTTGTTTTTTCACCTCATCGGTATTCGGTGCCACAATAACAAATTTTCCGGCCGCATTCATTATTTGCGAAGTTGAAGGCAACCCGAGCGTATCCAGTATTTTAAGTGCGGCACATTCACAAAACAGCGAAATCATAAAAGAACGTCCGCGTAAAAACTTATACGCATTTTTGCGCGAATGTTTTCCTGTTTCAAAGATATAATCCTGTATGCCCGAAACATCGCCCTGAATAAGCAAAAACTTTTGTTCCGAATCATTTTTCAATGCATCGATTGTTTCCGTTTTTGTTTCAAGATGATACCGCCAAAGCGCTGTTGCCAGTGCCGCCGTGCTTTTTGAATGGTCATACAACGAAACATCGGCTAATGTTTTATATGATGCTGACGGAATATTTTGTGCATACAGAGCATACAGTGTATCAAAATTATCTAACCACAAATTCCAATTTTCACGGTTACGTATTTTTTGCACATCTTGTATAAAGCCGTTCCAAAGCCGATTATATTCCTTAGTTGCTTCTTCTTTATCAATGCTGTGTTTTAACTCCGGAAATATACCTTTCGGCGACATAATTTCCAAAGGATATCGATACTTGAAATCAACTTGTCTGTCTTTGGCAAACAATTTATCAAACAGCGGAATAAGCCGCGCCTGTTGATAGTTTTCATTATCCAATGTATTGTTATATTCATCATATTTTGTGCGCTCAAACGCGCTTGATAATCGGTCTGCCGTGCTGATTATATTTTGCAAATATGTATTCGGTCGATGATGCTTCGCCGCCGCGTTGATTACGGAATTATCTTTGTCATCCGTCTGAAACGGAAATGTATCCGTATTATTTATGGCAGGCAGATACTTTTCAATAATGTCGATGGCTATACCCGTATATGCCGCGTGGATATGCGTATGGTATCCGCCTTGTTCATTAAACGGACAATAGATATGCACATTATTCTCTTTTTCCGCCGGCGAGATATTTATTTTTGCACGCTCGGCAAACTTTCCGATATCGTGTATCAATGCCGAAAATGCCATACGGCACGATGGTATAAGCAATTCATTCATTATTTTCTGCCTTAAAATTATTGTTCAAAAACATAGCTGATTGCAGAATTTCGTTAAATTCCGATTCTTGAATAAGTTCTTTCATCTTTGGAAATAGCCGTCTACTGAAAATACGTTCTAATCTTTCAGATGAAACAACTTTTGCTGTATATCCGTGAATCAGAATGGATTTGTTTCGCAAATCACGGACATCTTTCTCTATATCTCTCAAAAATCTTATATCATTTGGATTATAGTTTAACTGTTGGTCCAAAAAATCTATTACCTGAGTTCTGTTAAATCGATAAGTTCCTCCCTCTGATCGCATACCTTTTGCTTCGGCAAAACTACTTACTTTCTTATCTGAAGCAGGCATTCTGTCAGATTGATACCCTTCTTTCATTAAATATATTTGTCCCAACATTTCTGCCATACGATAAGCTCTGACACCGGCATCTTCGTATTGAGCATTTTTCAATCTTCTTAATCCGTTAGCATACAAATCAAACATAAGATATTTGGCTCTTTCTAATGGAGAGGTGCCGTCTGCCAAGACACTTAACAATTTCTCGACCTGAGGACTATACTCATAATTCAATTCCGGAATTGTAGTTTCTAGTTCTTCTAATTTCGCTAAGGCCATATTATAATCGAATCTATCCCAAGCGGCACAAAATTCAGATAATTGGATACAATCGTCCTTTGCACGAACCAAATTTTTCGGGCACTTTTCGTTAGAAACAATATCCTTTACGGCTTCGTATTGTCTGGAGGCAAACAATGTCCGGCATTGTTTGAATATCCCACGCCACCTTGCGTATGAGGCCTCAAAAATTTCTATAGTTTCCGCACCGGCAACAAAATCTCCGTCACTATTTTCTATCTTCTTGCTATATTGAAAAATTCTGACATCATAGTGCAAACCCACTGCATAAAGAGCCGCACTCATTGCCTTCGTTCCGTGCGTTACATCAAGAATAATATGTTTGTCGGCATAATCTCTCAACAACTCATCATATTCTTTATAACACGCATCAAAATTAAATTCCATTTCTTTATTTGGAAGTTTGTGTTTATCTATATGGTACGTTTCATTATAATCTTCGCATATTTCACCGACAATTTGCTCACTAACCTCATTTTGCGAATAAATTAAAACAATATTGTAAGCGCCAGCTGTGTCAATTGCTTTCTTTACTACTTCTATATAAGAAGAATGATTATTTTCTTCTTTAACCCCCGTTCCGACATTCATTACCAGTACAGAATCATTATCCATTAACACTCTCCTTGCTTATAGTTAAACTCTAACCTTTACACAAACAACTGCAAGTATTAAGTTATTATATCCACATCTAACACTGAATAATTTCAATTGCAATAGTCTTAGTATAAACCATTGCCACAATCTGACATTATCTTTACCCTTTTTAAATATCGTTGGTTTACCTTTATATTAGTTTCGATTTATAAGAAAGGAATTTGATATGGAAGAAGGTATCGTTTATATTATGACAACAGTTATGCAAAATTTGATTAAAATAGGAATTACAAAGGAAAAACAATACAATGAGCGTATGCGGTTTTTAGAATCAAATGGCTACCGTCAAATTAATGGATTACATAAACTATTTGCCATCAAAGTTTCTGATTACAAAGCTAAAGAAAGATTACTACAAGATGTATTCTCCCAACAAAGGATTGGAGATACTGAATTATTTTGCCTCAATCCAGAATTAGTTAAAAGACTGCTAATGGCGTTTGAAGGGCAAGTTGTCTTTCCTGAAGTTCAAGATAAAGAAAAAGAATTTGCAGAATTAGATAAAACTAATGAACAAAACAAATTATTCAATTTTTCTAAAAAAGGAATAAAAGTAGGTTCTATTATCACTTTTATCAAAGATAAAAATATAACAGCAAAAGTTATTAACGATCGAGAAGTTGAATATAATGGAGAAAAATTCAAATTATCCCCGTTAGCTTTGAAATTATTTCAAGAGCGAGGAGAAGCTAATAAAAGTGGTGCTTATCAAGGAGCTGCATACTTTGAATATAATGGAAAGAAATTGAAAGATTTACCAGATATATGCTAATTTGAAGAGGTTTGATATGTTTTACCAAAAGACGCAGAAGTTGTTAGAAATGTCGCTATGGATGCAAAATGCCGAAAATGGCGTGTCTATTGTTGATATTATGCAGAAATTCAAGGTTTCCAAGCGCACCGCTATTCGTATGAAAGATATGGTTAAGGAGCAGTTTCCGCAGATTAAGGAGATTAACGGTGCCCACAACACCAAACGTTGGTATATTCCGCAAGGCTCTCTCGGGCAATATGTCGGCTTTTCACTCAGTGAAATCAATGCGTTGCAAAATGCCATCAAACTCATGAAAACCAAAATGCCGGAAGATGTAGCGGCGATTGAAACGGTTATGCATAAAATCAAGGCCTCTATGAGCAGCGAAGCGCTCAACCGTATTGAGCCAGATGCCGAGGTCTTGCTTGAGGCGGAAGGTTATGCTTTGCGCCCAGGGCCGAAAATCAAAGTTGACGATAAGTTTATGCAAAAGCTGCGTAATGCCGTGATTGCTTGCAAAGTCATCAAAATCAAGTATCAATCCAAGACCAAAGACGAATGGCGCACGGTGCATCCGTATGGTTTTCTTTACGGCAACAAGCATTATTTGATTGCGTGGCATACCAAACGCAAGAAAATGTGCAGTTTTGACTTGAACAACATTGAGGATATACAGGTGTTAGACGAGTATTTCACGCGGGATGCTTCGTTCTCGCTCGAAGAGTTCAGCCGGCAGTCGTTCGGGGTGTATCAAGAGGAGCCGTTTGACGTAGAATGGAAGTTTGATAAGGAAGTCGCCAAAGAAGCGGCCAAATACATTTTCCACCCAACCCAAGAAATGATTGAAAATCCCGATGGCACGCTAACGGTTAAATTCCATGCAGGTGGTGCAAGAGAAATGGATTGGCACCTCTACACTTGGGGAAAGCACGTCAAGGTTATCAAACCAAAAGACTTTAACAAGCGTAAGGTTTGGAAGGCATAAAATGTGGATTAGTAAAGAAAAATACGAGGATATCGAACGACGCGTGCAGGCGCTCAATGCCGAGTTGCAACGCTTGTATAAGCTGACTTTTCTCGTGAGCATCGAAACCGACGGCGAGGATATGACTTTTACCTTTTGCCGCGAAGATAAGCTGATTAAAGTCAAAGCCAAGCGCGTACCTATTGACAGCGAGGACTTCCCGAACCTTTTGCAATACGTCGACGAAGATGGGGAATACGAGGACTAGCTTTTGTTGCTGTTTTCCTGCAGAGCAATGAGTTCCATTGCTTCTTCTTCGGTGCAATCTATAAGTTCAGCTGTATCTAGACGATGAAAATAGTGCGCTATCTTAGGATTTTCTCGCCATTCT
>JAEEMQ010000023.1 GCA_016283295.1 Alphaproteobacteria bacterium | reverse complement strand
GGTACCGGCAGGAGCTGTTCTCAAAACCACCTTACCGGCGCCGAAACGACCGGAAATATCGTGGTGCAGAGTTCTGCCTTCACGAAGCGGAATACGAATCATATTCTTTCTTGCTTCATTTGTAGCTTTGGTAATTGCTTCCGGCACTTCAGCGGCTTTACCGGTACCCATACCGATGCGGCCTTTCTGATCACCCACAACCACAACCGCGGCGAAACTCATTGTACGTCCGCCTTTTACGGTTTTAGCTACACGGTTAACGTGAACCAGTCTTTCGACCAACTCATCTTTAACTTCTTTTTTATTATGACGATCTGTAGATTGTACCATCTTCATCTCCTAGAATTTCAAACCGGCTTCGCGAGCTGCGTCGGCCAATGCCTTAACACGACCGTGATAGATATAACCGCCGCGGTCAAAAACCACTTCGGAAATACCGGATTTGGTAGCTCTTTCAGCAATTACTTTACCAATGAAGCCAGCGGCTTCAACCGTAGAAGATTTTTTAATTTGTCCTCTGATTTCCTTATCCAAGGTAGAAGCAGAAGCAACTGTCAAACCTTTTACATCGTCAATGATTTGTGCATAGATATGCTTACCGCTGCGGAAAACCGACAATCTTAATTTGCCGTTGGCGGCGTTTTTCAAAGCGTATCTTACACGAGCTTGTCTTCTTTCAAACAATTTTTTTGGTGTATTCATCGACTTATTCCTTATTTCTTCTTGCCTTCTTTACGACGTACATATTCGTTGGTATATTTTACGCCCTTACCTTTATACGGTTCAGGTTTTCTATATTTACGAATTTCTGCCGCAACTTGGCCAACTTTTTGTTTGTCTGCACCAAAGATTGAAATTTGTGTCGGAGATGCACACGAAATTTTAATACCTTCCGGAGCCGGAAAAGTTACTTCATGCGAAAAACCCAAAGACAAAATCAGGTTCTTACCTTCAACACGCGCCTTATAACCGACGCCTACCAATTCCATATCTTTCGTAAAGCCTTCGCTTACACCTTTAATCATCTCGTTAATGCGAGCGCGGGTTGTGCCCCACAAAGCTCTGGAAGCATTGCTCTGAGACAACGGTGAAACCGTTACTTTACCGTCTTCAAATTTTGTTGCAACGTGGCTGTCGTCAAAAGAATAGGACAATTCGCCCAACTTACCTTTTGCCACAACCGTATTGTTATTGATGCTCAGTTCTACACCGGCAGGAACAACAACTGGATATTTACCAACTCTTGACATTTCCTACCTCCTTAGAACACTTGGCACAAAACTTCGCCGCCTACATTGGCTTTGCGGGCTTCGTTATCACTCATAACACCTTGCGGAGTAGAAATGATGGAAATACCCAAGCCGTTGTAAACTCTCGGCAAATCCTTCACGCTTGAATAAACGCGACGGCCCGGAGTCGAAACGCGGTAAATTTTTGTAATAACTGCAGCACCTTCATGGTACTTTAATTGAATACGAAGTTCATCAACACCCGGACGTACATTGCTCTTTTCAAAGCCTTCAATGTAGCCTTCGCGCTTCAAAACTTCCAACACACTTTCACGCAAGCGAGAAGCAGGTGATACAACGTCACTCTTTTTCGCTCTTTGTGCGTTTCTGATGCGTGTGAGCATATCGCCCAAAGGATCACTCATAGACATGATATCTTCCCTCCTTACCAGCTTGATTTTACTAAACCAGGAATTTCGCCAAAGCTTGCCAAATCTCTCAATTCAACACGGCTTAAACCGAACTTTCTGTAATAACTACGTGAACGCCCCGTGATTCTGCAGCGATTGCGAATACGGCATTTTGCAGAATTCTTCGGGAATTTTTGCAAAGCAAACTGAGCCTGCATTCTCTCTTCCGGAGTTGCATTCTTATCCATCATGATTGCTTTTTGTTTTTGACGGCGGTTCGAATACTTAGCAGCCATCTTAACTCTTTTCAAGTTTCTATATACCGAACTTGTTTTTGACATAGTAAAATCTCCGCTTATTTCTTGTAAGGCAAGTTAAACGATGTCAGCAGAAACTTTGCTTCTTCGTCTGTCTTAGCTGTTGTACAAATAACAATATCAAGACCTCTGACCTCATCTACCTTTTCGTAGTTGATTTCAGGGAAAATGATTTGTTCCTTAATACCGAAAGCGAAGTTACCTTTGCCATCGAAGTTTTTACCGGTAATACCGTGGAAGTCACGGATTCGCGGCAAGGCCATGTTAACCAGTCTTTCCAAGAACTCATACATTCTGGCAGAACGCAGAGTAACCTTGCAACCGATCGGCATACCTTCACGTACTTTGAAGGTAGCGATAGATTTGCGAGCCTTGGTCATAACCGGTTGCTGACCGGAAATAGCCGCCAATTCTTCCATCGCGGATGTTACTTTTTTCTTATCGGTAACGGCATCGCCGACACCCATATTCAAAACAATTTTCGTCAGCTTCGGAACCTCATGTGGATTTTTGTAACCGAATTTTTCCACAAGAGATTTCTTTATGACGTTGTTGTATAAATTTTCGTAGTTTGTCATAAAATTTTCTCCCATTAATCGATTACATCACCGGTTTTGCGAGCAACACGAACCTTTTTACCGTCTACAGTTTTGTAGCCGATTTTGGTTGCCTTGCCTTCTTTAACAATGGCAACGTTAGAAACGTGAATCGCTGCTTCTTTAGAGATAATACCGCCCGGAGTTGTTTGCGACGGTTTGGTGTGGCGCTTAACCATATTCAAACCTTCAACAACAACCTTGCTTTCTCTCGGAAGCGCTTTTTTTACAACGCCGGTTTTACCCTTGTCGTCGCCCGACAAAATGATAACCGTATCGTTCTTTTTAATTTTCATTTTAGGCATTACAATACCTCCGGTGCTAATGAAATGATTTTCATAAATTTCTTTGCACGCAATTCTCTCGTAACAGGGCCAAAGATACGAGTACCGATCGGCTCACCGTCTTTATTGATTAAAACTGCGGCGTTACTGTCAAAACGGATTACACTTCCGTCTTTGCGGCGAATATCGCTGGCCGTTCTTACGATAACGGCTTTGTATACATCGCCTTTTTTAACGTGTCCTCTCGGCAACGCATCTTGAATCGCTACAACGATGACATCACCCACAGAAGCCGTTTTTCTCTTGGAACCACCAAGAACCTTGATGCACTGCACCTGACGTGCACCCGAATTATCGGCAACATCGAGGTTGGTTTGCATTTGTATCATTTTCTTATTCCTTCATATCTTAGGCGTTATCAGACGAAATTACAGTCCAAGATTTGTTCTTGGAAATCGGACGGCATTCTTCAATAGAAACCAGATCTCCAACCTTGTACTGATTGTTTTCATCGTGAGCGGCAAATTTTTTACTCTTCTTCACGAATTTTTTATAAACCGGATGCATAACCTGACGCTCTACACTGACCACGACAGTTTTATCCTGTTTATCACTAACAACAACACCTTGAAGAATTCTCTTAGGCATATCTTTTCTCCTAACTATTCTTCTTGCGCTCAGTAATGAGCGTGTTGATTTTGGCTACATCGCGGCGAACTTTGCGAATGTTGGAAACATTCTCGAGTTGACCGGTTGATTGTTGAATACGCAAATTAGCCTGCTCTTTTTTGCATTCTACCAACTTGCTTTCCAATTCATCAATCGTCATAGCACGTAAATCTTTTGTTTTAACCATTATGCGTCTCCTTTAACGATATCAGAGTTCAAACGCTTTACAAATTTGCACTTAACCGGCAATTTTGCGGCGCCCAGTTCAAAAGCTCTGCGAGCGATTTCTTCCGAAACACCCGTAATTTCAAACATAATGCGACCCGGTTTAACTCTGGCTACCCAAAATTCGATAGCACCCTTACCTTTACCCATACGTACTTCGGCCGGTTTATCCGATACCGGTACATCCGGGAAAATTCTGATCCACAGTTTTCCTGCTCTCTGCATCTGACGTGTAATTGCACGACGAGCTGCCTCGATTTGACGTGCCGTCACACGATCAGGAGTCAGAGCCTTCAAACCGTATAAACCGAAATTTAATTCTGAACCACCTTTAGCCATGCCGTGAATACGACCTTTGTGCTGCTTGTGGAATTTCAAACGTTTTGGACTTAACATTTCTCTAACCTCGCGTTATTACTTTTGTTCAGTCAACTTCTTGTCTTGCGCCATCGGATCGTGGCTCATGATTTCGCCCTTGTAGATCCATACTTTTACGCCGCAAGCGCCATAAGTTGTATGAGCTGTTGAGGTTGCATAGTCAATATCCGCACGCAATGTGTGCAAAGGCACGCGGCCTTCACGGTAGTATTCGGTTCTGGCGATTTCCGCGCCGCCCAAACGACCGCTGCAGCTAACTTTGATACCTTCAGCACCCAAACGCAAAGCAGACTGCATAACTCTTTTCATGGCACGACGGAAAGCCACACGGCGTTCCAACTGTTGTGCCACGGAATCAGCAACCAACTTGGCATCCAGCTCCGGTTTTCTTACTTCAACGATGTTTAATTGAACTTCGGAGTCGGTCAATTTTTGAATGTCTTTTCTTACATTCTCGATATCCTGACCCTTCTTGCCAATTACAACACCCGGTCTGGCCGAATGAATCGTAACTCTTGCCTTTTTAGCCGAACGTTCGATAACGATCTGGCTGATGCCGGCTTGAGCCAACTTTTCATTCAAGAATTTTTTAATTTTCAGATCTTCGTGGAGATAGTCGGTAAACTTATCATTTTCAGCATACCAACGAGAGTCCCAGGTGCGATTTACACCTAAACGAAGACTGGTAGGATTAACTTTCTGTCCCATTTATTTACTCCCCACGCTCCGAAACAACGATGGTCATGGAAGAAAACGGCTTCAAAATACGAGCGCTTCTGCCGCGACCACGCGCATTCATTCTTTTCATTACAATACCTTTACCAACATAAGCTTCGCTTACAACGAGCTTATCAATGTTAAGGTTGTGGTTGTTTTCGGCATTGGAAATTGCAGATTGCAACAGTTCCAAAGCCACCTTTGCGATTCTCTTTTTAGAGAAGCTTAATTCGGCAACCGCCTTTTCAGCCTTCAAACCGCGAATGGTTTGCGCTACCAGATTCAACTTGCGTGAACTGGTTCTGATTGAGCGGCAAACTGCCTTTGCTTGTTTAATACTATTCTCAGCCATAATTAACCTCTCTTCGCAGTTTCTTTGGTATGACCGTAGAAGGTACGAGTCGGAGCAAATTCACCGAATTTGTGACCAACCATATCTTCGGTAACCAATACCGGAATAAATTTGTGACCGTTGTGAACACCGAATGTTAAACCGACAAATTGCGGCAACATGGTGGAACGACGAGACCAAATTTTAATCACTTCATTACGGCTAGAATTTCTAGCAGCGTCAGCTTTCTTCAAGAGATAGCCATCAACAAAAGGTCCTTTCCATACAGAACGAGTCATTAGCTTTTCTCCTTATTAATTCTTGTTATCATGACGAGATCTCATAATAAAGCGATCTGTCTTCTTGTTAGAACGAGTCTTGGCACCCTTAGTCGGTTTACCCCAAGGAGTAACCGGATGGCGACCGCCGGATGTACGGCCTTCACCACCGCCGAGCGGGTGATCAACCGGGTTCATCGCCACACCACGAGAAACCGGACGGTTTCCGAGCCAACGATTACGACCGGCCTTACCAAGAGATACGTTTTGGTTATCCGGATTGGAAACGGCACCAACCGTTGCCAAACATTCCTCACGAACCATACGCAGTTCGCCGGAATTCAACTTTAATTGAACATAACCGGCATCCTTACCGACAACTTGCGCATAGCAGCCGGCAGAACGTACCAACTGGCCGCCTTTGCCCGCCTTCAGCTCAATGTTGTGTACAATCGTACCAACCGGCATATTCTTTAAAGGCATTGCGTTACCCGGCTTAATATCTGCTTTAGAAGCAGAAATAACTTTATCGCCGGATTTCAGTCTTTGCGGAGCCAAAATATAAGCCTTTTCGCCGTCACTATAGCTGATTAAAGCGATAAATGCCGTACGATTCGGATCATATTCGATTCTCTCGACTGTTGCCTCACAATCAAATTTATTACGTTTGAAGTCAATCATACGATAGCTGCGCTTATGACCGCCACCGATACGACGACTTGTAACGTGTCCGTAGTTATCACGCCCACCTGTTTTCGAAATACCTTTCGTTAAACTCTTTTCAGGCTTGCCCTTGTATAACTCGCTCTTATCAACGAGAATCAGTTGGCGACGTCCTGCAGATGTGGGCTTATATGTATTCAAAGCCATGATTAAATTCCTGTTGTAACATCAATGTTTTGACCATCGGCAAGGGTAATGATAGCTTTTTTGAAGTCAGAACGATGACCGATATGACCTCTGAAGCTCTTAGCCTTACCAAACTGTTTAATGGTATTTACCTTGGTAACTTTTACGTTAAAAATTGCTTCAACGGCAGCTTTAACGTTTTCTTTGGTAGCTGATAAAGGTACTTCAAATACCACTTTTCCAGCTTCCGATGAAACCATAGATTTTTCGGTAATTACCGGACGAACCAATGTATCATACATTGCTGCAGTTACATTGTTTGATTTGTTCTTAGCCATTTAATCTCTCCTCTAAGCAACTTACTGCATCTTTTGTTAATACCAATTTGTCCTTCTTTAAGATGTCGTATACGTTGGCACCGATTGTCGGAAGAATATCGATTCCTTCGATATTGCGGCTTGCCAAAGCAAAATTAACATCTACCTCCTTACCGTCAATAATAAGGCAGTTTGTCAGTCCGCAAGCATTCAATTTTGCTTTCAAATCACTTGTTTTAGGAGCCGACAACTTTGCTTCATCAATAACGATAAGATTACCTTCTTTCGCTTTCGCGGAAAGAGCGGTCTTCAGACCGAGTTTTCTGAATTTCTTGGTCAAATCAAAAGAGTGATCTCTTACAATCGGACCAAATACCACGCCACCCTTACGGAATTGAGCACCTTTTCTGGAACCCTGACGTGCGTTACCCGAACCTTTCTGTTTGAACGGCTTGGACGGCGTCAAAGCTACATCGGAGCGACCTTTGGTAGCATGATTGCCGCTTTGTAATCTCGCTAACTGCCAAGTTACAACGCGTTGTAAAATATCGGAACGAACTTCCAAACCGTAAATCGAGTCGTTCAGTTCGATGGAACCGACATTTTTATTTTCTAAATTTAAGATGTCCTGTTTCATTTCTTTTTCCTTAAACTATTCTGCATTCTCAGCCGAAACTTCAGCCGTCACAACAGGTTCATCAACTTTTTTCAATCCGGCAGGCATCGGCAAAGCAACGGTAGCCGGCTTCTTAACGGCATCGGTAATTCTTACCCATGCGTTTTCGCAGCCCGGAACGCCGCCTTTAACCATGATTAAGCCTCTGGCAGAATCAACCGAAACAACCTTGAGATTTTGAACGGTAACGCGTTCAGCACCCATGTGTCCGGCCATTTTCTTACCTTTGAAAACTTTACCCGGATCTTGTCTTTGACCGGTAGAACCGTGCGAACGGTGAGAAATAGATACACCGTGCGTTGCTTCCAAACCGGCAAAATTGTAACGCTTCATTACGCCGGCAAAGCCTTTACCGTTTGAGGTGGCGCATACGTCAACATATTGTCCCGGAACGAAGTGTTCAACCGACAATTCCGAACCGACATTCAATAAGCAGTCATCAGAAACTCTGAATTCCCACAATTTCTTTTTCGGTTCAACTTTAGCCTTGGCGAAATATCCCTTGAGCGGCTTGCTTACATTTTTGGCTTTTACGGCGCCGGTACCCAGTTGTACGGCGTTGTATCCGTCCTTTTCGGCAGTCTTTACATTAACTACCTGCAAACCTTCAACACTCAAAACCGTTACAGGAACATGAGTTCCGTCGGCCTGAAAAATGCGGGACATTCCTAATTTTTTTGCGATTAGACCAGTACGCATTATTATTTTTCCTTTTCTTAATAGGTTGACAACCCTTATAAGGCGCCAACATTAATTACAATTTTATTTCAACATTTACACCGGCAGCCAAATCAAGCTTCATCAAAGCATCAACGGTTTGCGGTGTCGGGTTAACAATATCCAAAAGTCTTTTGTGTGTGCGGATTTCGAACTGTTCACGCGACTTTTTATTAACGTGCGGCGAACGATTTACCGTAAACTTTTCGATTTTGTTAGGCAGAGGTATCGGACCTCTGACGCTTGCGCCCGTTCTTTTGGCAGTATGCACGATTTCCGTGGTGGAAAGGTCGAGCAATCTGTGGTCAAAAGCCTTGAGGCGAATTCGTATATTTTGTGTTTCCATTTTATACTTTTCCTATAACTAAACAGCAAAAAAAACCAACAAGGAATTCCCTGCCATCTAAAATTTGTTAATCTTTGCAAACGCTTTCGCAACAAAGGTTTGCGCTATATTTTATATTTGCTTCGCTGCGAGGTAAACCCTCTCAAAACAATTGTTGTAGCGCGCTTATAACATAACAAAAACACAAATGCAAGCAAAAAATTAAAAAAATTTTAAAAAAACGACAGATTTGTCTTTGAGTCAAAATCGAGTCAAAATTTCATTCAACGATTCTGTTTTCCACAAATTCAAATATCTATTTTTCTCATAATTACGGGTTTAAATTGTTTATTTTTTATCTTTTTAATTGAAACAACACATTCAATGATTTATATTTTATAAAAAAAACAACCGGAGAGGATATTATGCTTAAACATATAAATAAAATTGTTTCCGTTTATGATAGAAAAACCAGTATGCGCCTGACTGATATAGAATGGAAAATTATTGATGAAATATGTTATACGGAAAAACTCAAACGCAAGGCTTTGTTTGAAAAAATCCAAGATAACCGCAGTTCTTGTCTCGGTATGACACCGGCTATTCGCTTGTTTTCGCTAAACTACTATTATTTAAAAAGTAAACCGCAATCGCATAAATATTCCGATTCGGTTGAAGAAACCCTAAAAGAGCTGCTCTGATTTACATTCTCTCAAATTCAAAAAACACCGGTCTGCGCCCTTCTCTGACAGCCTTGCGCTGATATTTGGTTTCGGCCCAGTCTGCCGGCGGATTCCGCCAATCATCGGAGGTTTTTGCCGTCCATCTGAAATCACTGTTTTTATGCATTGTATCCAGGGTCCATTTTTTATAAATCGGATGATCGGTCGCCACCTGTAAAATGCCGCCTTTTTTCAGCAACCGTGCCAATTCCCGTAAGTTATCCGGATTAATAAAACGGCGGTTAGCATGACGGCTTTTCGGCCACGGGTCCGGAAACAACAGATATATCTTGTCAAAACAGGCATCAGGTAGCGCCGCAAACAACAACCGCACGTCATCATCATAAATTCTGACATTATCCGTTCTGCCCGGCAGCAATGTTACCTCTTTAGCCAAATCTTCGTCGCGACCGTCTTTCAGACCGGTAATCAAAGACAACAGATTCGCCACCCCGTTACGATAAACCTCCACCCCGATAAAACCGACATTCGGCATCTTGGCCGACAACGCCGCCAAATGGTCGCCGTCGCCGAAGCCTATTTCCAAAGCATAAGCATTTTTTTCGGAACCGAAACATTGTTCCAAATCTACCTTTTTATTGCTGTCAATCCGGATTCGCGGCAAAAAATTATCTAAAAGAAAACTTTTGGCTCTATGAATTACCCGTCCCTGCCGCCTGCCGAAAAACTTCGGTTTTTCGCTTTGATTATTTATCATCTTTCGATTTGTCATCCAAACGCATTAAACCGGCCGTCGATTTTGATAAAGCAATCATCAAATCAAACATTTGTTTTGCTATGGCTCGATTCGTTATTTTGTAATACGCTCTGATTAGCTCCAGTGTTTCGGCGCGTTTCATCGGGTCTTCATCAAAAGATAAATGTTTTTCCGAAACATTCATGGAATCCGGCTCAATATTGAGCATACGCGGGCTTTGTGCGGCAACCACGTCATCCATATCTTCAAAGAAGAAACCCATCGGAACTTCCAGAACACGGCTTATGTCCCATAAACGACTGGCACCGACTCTGTTCATACCTTTTTCGTATTTTTGAACCTGTTGAAAGGTCAAACCCAACATCTCCGCCATCTGTTGCTGCGTAATATGCAAAATCGTACGTCTTAAACGGATTCGCTTTCCGACATGAACATCTACCGGATTTGGCGCATTGTCGTCTATTCTGCCGCGTATGGATTTTTTCTTTTTCATTATTCACCTCATAAATATAGTCACTGCATTTATATATAAATTTTGCATTTTCGCTTGTCAATTTTTTAATGCAAGTTTTAATTGTTTTTTGGATAAATTCTACGTAAAAACAAATTTTTAGTATTGTTGAAAAATTTTTTACACGTTTAAAAAAACCTACTAAAAGTATTTGTTTTTTATTTTTTATAAATATTAGTTGATTTTTAAATTATTTCGTTTTATAAGTATATAACATATTATATATTCGGAGTCTGAAATGCAAACAAATTACAATAACTTAATGTTCACCTCGCTCTCTTTTATTACCATGCTTGTCTTATTATATAAAATACACCTGTTGACCGTCGGACACACATTGATGTGCGGCGGATTTTGACTTATAAAAAATATAAAAAAACATTTTGACATTAGCAATAAAATGTATATTATGAGCGTATTACAGTTCCGTGGTGAAACGGTTATCACGTATCCTTGACATGGATGAGTCAGCAGTTCAACTCTGCTCGGGACTACCAATCCCTTTTCGTATACAGTTCCGTGGTGAAACGGTTATCACATATCCTTCACATGGATGGGTCAGCAGTTCAACTCTGCTCGGGACTACCAAATAAAAAAACAGGTCAAACATTTTCTGTTTGACCTGTTTTTTGTTACATCTTGGCCCCTTTGCTTCTCCAGTACTCCGCATCTTTTTCCAGAGTATCGAACCAATCTTCCATAGTTCCGCCGAGGTTCGGGGTATTGCTCATATTGACAACCGTCAGCTTACCGTCTACCTTCTCAAACTCAACGGTCAACTCATCGCCGACAGACATATTGTACAACACCTCTTTAAAGGGGCATCTTGCAATACCGTAGGTTCCTACTTCGAAGGTTCTCAAATCACTGATGGTGAACTCATGGCCGTCAATAATCGTACGGCGTACACTAACCGTAATCTGCATGCGATTCGGGTAAAGCAATTCAGCCTTACGCACCAACTTTCCAACAATAGTTCTTTTCATAATAACTGTATACCCTGCCTTTTCAGGGGTTCTAAAAAATAATATGAATTTACTCTAAAATAGACGATATTTTTCCGTTTGTCAATTTTTTTATTTTTGCTATTGACTATTTTTCCTTTTTGGCATATTATCTGTTCTGTTCAATCAAATAATTGTGAAATTATTGTACCGTGGGTACTTATCGAAACGAAAAATTTTTCAAACCCATTATATATATGAAGAAAGGTATCTTTTTTTTGATGCTGGGTATGCTTTCCGGCATCCTCGGTCAAATGGCCGGTAGAAAGTTTTTAAAAGTCAACCTCTTTTCTCCCGAATGGTGGAAAGAGGCAAAATACATGCAGCACTGGTAAACAAATGCTGAGTATGTATTAGCGACAAAAAAACCGTATCCCTTAAAACGGATACGGTTTTTTTTATTTTTTAATCGGAGCAATAAACAAAACGCGTCGTCGCTCACCATCAGCTGTCTGATTGCCGCATCTGGTCCAAAATTCACTACGAATATGGTCATCAAACAACAAACAATCTCCGCGGCCGATTCCGAGCAAACTTTCGTTTATGATGTTAATATTGCGCTTTATTACATTCATCTGCCTTTCGGTGGGCAACAGAATATTCATTTTGCGACCGTAAACCAACGCTTCCTCCTTAGATATCGGAGTTTTAATCATCGAATCCAAATCAACGTAAAACTTTTGATTCAACACGATTCCCTTGGCTTTAATCGGCATTTTCGGCGACGAAAGCTCGTTGTTACGCAACACGATATCGCCGACATTCAATTTTTGTTTTTCCATATATTTAAAATTATAGTCTTCAAAATTTATAAAAAATAAAAATAACGGCGCATTGATATAACGTATTATTTCATTTGTCAAGCAAGATATATTTTCTGAACCGCAAATTTTTCTTGACTGCGGCAAACAGCTTTATATACTCATAAAAAACGGAGGAAAAAATGAAATCTGAATATACCGGAATTAAGCGTATTTTAAAGGCTTTTCAATATTCTTTTGACGGCTTTGTCGCGGTTTTTTTGAGTGAAGCCGCTTTTCGTCAGGATTTGCTTTTTTGCACTCTGTGCGGATTCGTTTTTTGCCTTTTACCTCTTTCCGGTATGGCCTTGGCTTTTCTGTTTTTCTCGCTTTTTTTGATTTTGTTTATGGAACTTATAAATACGGCGATTGAAACGATTATTGACCGCATCGGCGAGGAATTTCACCCGCTCTCTAAAAAAGCCAAAGATATCGGCAGTTTGCTGGTTTTGATGGCTTTTATACACTTCTTTGTTGTTGCCGCGATTATTCTTTTCCCGCTGTTTTAGTGCGAATATATAAATTCATATATTCCGCCCGCTCCGCATCGGTTTTATAATAAGGTTTATAAAGCTTTTCCTGCGGCTGCGGTTTGATTAAATTCAGCTCCAGTAACCGATTCGCCGCCACGCTTTTGCGATATCTCCAATGCGCAAACTTTTGAGTAATAATGCTTTGCGCCACCTGCCACAAATCTTGCGACTTTACCTCATCTAAAAACTCATGCATCGGCTTTTGCTCAAATTCATAAATACCGAGAGCGGTCAAATAACCGAAACGCAAAATTTCCTGTCCGAGTTGAGTTTTATGAAAAATGCGTTGCCTTGAATAATCAACCTTATCAAAAACCTGAGTCGACTTTTCATCCATAAAAATTATCGCCGGCATATAATCTTTGGCTTTTAATTTTTGTTTTGCCGCAAAAGCATTTTCCAAATCGTTATTCAGCAGCTGCAACGCCTTATGATACGTCGCTTCACTAAACTCTTTTTCGCCGTAATATTTGGCATAAAACAGATTTTGCAGCAACAAATTAAGTTTTTCGTTCGGGGTTTTCGGCTGCCTGGTTTGCACGTAAGTCTTAAAATTGAGCGTATCTTTTAAAATTTCGGCCACGCTGACGTTTTTTTGCTCGTTGTTACCGTTATATATATTATGCCTTTTATCATAATAGGACAAATCCGCCCAAAAAGATTCTCCGCCGCGCAAGCTGCAACCGTAATCACGAATTATTTTTTTGCCGTGTTTATCCGTGTCGGCATAAATACCGCACCCGCCGTAATTTGTTGATATTTCGTTTATTTCATTAATTTCATTCCACAAAATTTCTTTATCGCGATGTTCGGCATAATAACGATAAAGCGAACGCAGAATATCCGGCCCTTCCATTTTGGCATTATGCACCAACTTACGCACGGCATCGCCGTCGTGCATAACGGCGCTCATAAAAGCGGCATTTAACAAATTTCCTTCAACCGCATAATCACGTTTTGCGGCAATAACCAAACGTGGCGAATAAATATAATCAATCATCTGTTTTATCCTTTTGCGGGGAATATACCATAAAAAGCAAGGTTGTTCAATTATTTTTTATATTTTGGGAAAACCGCCTATTTGCCGCAAACCCTCGGTTACGGCCATGGCTGCGGAAACCGCCATATTAATCGAACGTGCCTGCGGATTCATCGGGATAAGCAGTTGCGCATCCGCCAAATTATGCACATTCTCCGGCACTCCGGCACTTTCGCGCCCCATTAAAATAATGTCGTTGGGCTTAAATTCAAAATCCAAAAAAGAAATATTGCCTTTGGTGGTTAATAAAACAATCCGCCCGTATTCCTGTGGATTCTCCCGGCGATAAGCTAAAAAATCCTCCCAAGAATCGTGACGGCGATAGTTGGCAAATTCCAAATAATCCATACCGGCGCGGCGCATGGCTTTTTCGTTGAACAAAAACCCGCACGGCTCAATAATATCCACCGCCAAATCCAAACACGCTCCCAAACGAAGGAGCGTGCCTGTATTTTGCGGAATATCCGGCTGATATAAAGCTAAACGCATCGTCGGATATTCTTATATTATTTTTTCTCGGCTTTTTCAGCTTCTTTAGCTTTTTTTGCGCTGTAAAGAGCAACGAAATCTATCGGGCTGATAAGCATTGCCGGCAACCCGGCTTCAGACATATTGTTGGCAATAATCGAGCGAACAAACGGGAACAACATGCGCGGCAATTCAATATACAAAATCGGCTCAAGGTGTTCTGCCGGAACTCTTACGGTTGCCAGGCAAGCATAGGTCAATTCCAAAATAAAGAGCTTCTTTTCGCCCAAATCGGCATTGATTTTTGCGGTCAAAGCAACTTCATAAACATCTTTTTCGATGGAGCGGTTAGCCAGACTGATATCAATATGAACATTCGGATTTTGGTTCATTTCTCTGAAAATTTCCGGTGCATACGGAATTTCCAAAGACAAATCCTTAACATATTGGCTGTGAATCATAATACCTTCCGGCTGTTCAACCTTAACCGTGTTTTCTTTTTTTTCTTCTTTTGCCATTTTTCTCTCCTTTTTTGCAAAATTTTTTATACAAATAATACTAAAATTTGAATACGTCAAATATTTTATGTTGATTAAAATTTTTTTTGTTATTATATTTGGTAACAGAATAAAATTTGGGATAAATAAAATGGTGTCTTTTATTGATATAATCTTCTTAACGATTCTCGTTGTTTTTATCGTTTCGCGTTTATACGGAGTATTCGGTTCGCACGGCAACGAAAAAAATATCCGTGTCATCATTAAACCTATCGATAATAATACCGATACCGAAGTTATGGAAAACATAAAACAAATCATAGAAGAAAATAAAAACGATGCGGTCATAACTATTGACAGCACCAACCGGAAAAGCAGTACCCTCAATAAAATCGGTGATTTTAACAAAGATAAATTTTTGCAAGGAGCCTGCCGGGTTTTCGAAATGGTGTTGCAATCTTTCAGTACCGGCAATATCGAAAATATCAAAGGACTGGTCAGTAAAAAAATTTGGGACGCATTCAATAAAGTTTTATTGTTCAGAAAAGAAAACAACATAACTTCCGAAGTTGATTTTATCTGTTTTAAAAAGAGCGAAATAAAAGACATAAAACTTTTGAAAAACAGCGTCAAAGTTATTGTTGAATTTGAAAGCGAACAAATAAATATTTTAAAAGATGCAACCGGAAAAATCATCGAAGGCGATGAAAACTTTGTGCAAAACATCACCGACGTATGGACTTTTGAAAGACTTTTCAATGCAAAAAACAAAAATTGGACATTGGTTTCAACCAAAAAAAGCTCTTAATATTGCCGCAATAATATTGCTCGCCTGCAATCTTAACGGTTGTTCGGAAAAATCCGTTACCACCGGCGCAACCGGCAATATGCAGATAAAAAAAGCCGCTTTTTCCGAATTATCGGGCTGGAACAGCGAAAATTTCGGCGAAGTCATTCCGGTTTTTAAAAAGAATTGTACCCAAATTCTTAAAAGCAAAAATACCTACATAAGCAGCGAAAATTTAAAAATCCCGGCGGCAGATTTGCAAAGCAAATGTAATAAATTCAACAATAAAAACATCAAAACCGCCGCAGAAATGAAAAGCTTTATGGAGTCCGAATTTATACCTTATGCCGTTACCGATAACGGTAAGGCCGAAGGAAAATTTACCTCTTATTACGAAGCGGTTATAAATGCGTCTTATACCAAAAGCGATCGCTATAAATATCCGGTTTACGGAAAGCCGAATGATTTAATTGAGCTCAATCTGCGTGATTTTGATAAAGATTTACCGAATACCCGCTTGGTCGGACGCGTGGTTAACAATAAATTCGTACCTTATTACAATCGTCGCGATATTGAAAACAACGGTATTTCCGCACCGGTAATCGTTTGGGGTGATGATTTGGTGGATATTCATTTTATGCAGATTCAGGGCTCGGCCGTAGCTAAAATGGACGACGGCAGCGAAATCAGAATAGGATATGCCGACAACAACGGCCATAAATTTAGCGGTATAGGCAGTATTTTGATAAACAAAGGTCTGATAAAACCAGAATATTCTTCCATGCCAAAAATCCGCGAGTGGTTGCGCAAAAATCCGGATAAAGCACAAGATTTGATGGCAGAAAACGAAAGATTTATTTTTCAAAAAATCAATACTGCCGACGGTCCGCTCGGCGCTTACGGTGTTTCTTTAACAGCCGGCCGCAGCCTGGCGGTAGATACGCGTTATATTCCTCTCGGTTCAATACTTTGGCTTGATACCTTAAGCCCGGACAAACGTAATATAGATAAAATAGTGTTTGCACAAGATATAGGCAGCGCCATAAAAGGTGTGGTACGCGGTGATTATTTTTGGGGACACGGCGAAGAAGCCCTTAAATATGCCGGACGGATGAATTCGGTCGGAAAATATTTTATTCTTCTGCCTAAAGAAACTTCGGTAAAGGTTAATTAATTATGTTGCCCGACGAAGAAGATGAATTGTTTTGGCTCGAAACAATTAAGGATATTAATCCGGCGCCGAACAACAACACGGTTGAAAATAAGCCGCAGACGGAAATAATCGTAAAAAAACATCGGCAGTATGCCGCTAAACAGGAATTTTCCACTTATTCCAAAAATCTCGAAGATATGGAGTTGGGCGGTATTGATAAAAATACCTTAAACAAGTTCAAAAAAGAAGAATTCCGAATTGAGGCTGTGCTTGATTTACACGGTTATAAAGAAGATGATGCTTTCGAAAAAGTGGAAGATTTTATCACTTCATGCTATAATCAGGGTAAGCGTTGTGTAGTGGTGGTTACCGGAAAAGGAAATATTCATCAAAACGATGATATTTATGCACCGAAGGGAGTTTTAAAAAGACAAACTCCGCAATGGCTTAATATGCCGCGTATTCGCTCAATGATATTGGTGTTTAAAAATCCGTCAGAAAAACACGGCGGCCAAGGCGCTCTTTATATTCTTTTACGCCGCAACAAAGACTTATAAAATTTTTTGCTTTAAGTATTTACTTCGTCACTCAACCACAGCGGATTTTTTATATTTTTTTCCAGAAAAGCACGATGCTCTGCCAGTTCTTCGGCCGATATATCAAAGTGTCTTTCTATTATATTTACCTTTGAATTCGCCTTTATTTTATTTATTTTTATATTATTATCCATGGTAAATAATCCGGCATTTTCGTCACCATACAATAACTTATAATACACTTCATACAATAACTGTGCATCAAGTAAAGCACCGTGAAAAGTACGTGCCGAATCATCAACGTTAAATCTTTTACATAAATCTTCCAATCTGTTATGCTGGCCCGGAAATTTTTTGCGCGCCATAGCCAGGGTATCTATAATTCTGTCGCTGTCTTCATACGTTTTAAAACCGCATTTTTTCAGCTCCATATTGATAAAATTCATATCAAACGACGCATTATGAGCCACAAAAATACCGTCATCACCAACAAAGTCCACCCATTTTTGCGCAATTTCATAAAACTTAGGCTTATCAGCCAGCTCTTCATTAGTAATACCGTGAATAGCTATAACTTCTTCCGACATTTCTCTTTCCGGATTTATATATTCATGGAAAGTTTTTCCTGTCGGAATATGATCTATAAGTTCCAGCGCACCTATCTCAACAATTCTGTCGCCGTGTTCCGGAAATTTGCCGGTGGTTTCGGTATCAAAACATATTTCTCTCATTACAATATCTCGTCCATAAATTGCATTATTTGTATTTTATTTATATTTTCCGGTTCGCCGGTATTTATTATAAAATCAGCCCAATCTCGTTTTTGCGCCTGCGATATTTGTACTTTTATTATTTTATAAAAATCCTCAGCCGTTATATTATCTCTTTTCATAACTCTTTGTTTTTGTGTTTCTTCATCTATATCGGCAACTATTATATAGTCGCAATATATATCCCAATTTTTTTCAAAAAGTAAAGCGGCATCAAAAAATATAACATCAGTGTTACGGCTCAATTTATTAATAACGGTTTTTATTTTCTTTTTCAAAAACGGATGTACAATCTGCTCCAGCTTTTCCAACTGATCTTTATTATTAAATACCAAATTACGCAGGCTTCTTTTATTAAAAACACCGTTTTCGAAGGTTGTCGGAAAATTTTGCTTTATTATATTTAAAAATTCGGATTTTTTATAAAAATCACGTACCCATTTATCTGGATTATATACAACGAATCCCATTTTTTTTATTATATTTGCCAAATAAGTTTTGCCGCAACCGATGGAGCCGGTTATACCTATTATTATCATTTTTATCCTTTAATTATAAAGTTATATATCTTATACACATATACACCATAAAATGTGTATAAAAACCGCGCTTAAAAAATTTCTAGCAAATTGTATACATATTGTAAAAAAATTAAGAACACTTATTCACATGTTCATAAAAATTTACACATATTGTTAATTATGTTTATAAATATATTAACCATTTTTTAACTTATTGAATCGTTAAAAATTTATTAATAAAAAACAGGCATCAGATATAAACATATTAAAAATAATATTTTTTTATTAACAAAAATAACAAGGTTATATAATCAATCAAAAACTATTTTTAAATATTTATTTGGGAAAATTTTTTGTGCAAAATATATTGACTTTTTGCTTTTTATTAAATATAAAACACTCAATGAATTTTCAATATTCATTTCTATTTTAACAATCACAAAAAGGTTATCATGCATTTAAGAGAATTAAAAGATAAGTCTCCGACTGAGCTTTTGACTCAGGCTGAGGATATGGGAATAGAAGACGCATCTTCCATGCGTGTTCAAGATTTGGTTTTTGCTATTATGAAAAAACTGGCCGAAGATGACACGGTTATTTGCGGTGACGGCGTAATCGAAGTTATGCAGGACGGTTTCGGTTTTTTACGCTCGGCAAAATCCAACTTTTTAGCCAGTGCCGACGATATTTATGTATCTCCGCAGCAGGTTAAAAAGTTTGCGCTTCGCACCGGTGATTCGGTTGAAGGTGAAATCAGAGCTCCGAAAGAAAATGAGCGTTATTTTGCCTTAACCAAAATTAATACCATAAATTTTGATGATCCGGAAAAATCTAAAATGCGGGTTAATTTTGATAACCTTACACCGCTTTATCCGACGGAAAAACTTAATTTTGATATTATATGCGGTGATAAAGATTATACCACCAGAGTTATTGATTTAATTTCTCCGCAGGGTAAAGGTCAGCGCGGACTGATTGTGGCTCCGCCGCGTACCGGTAAAACCGTAATGCTGCAAAATATTGCTCATGCGATTGCTATGAATCATCCGGAAGTATATTTAATGGTGCTTTTGATTGATGAACGTCCGGAAGAAGTTACGGATATGACGCGTTCGGTTAAAGGTGAAGTTATATCTTCTACTTTTGATGAGCCGGCAACTCGCCATGTTCAGGTTGCGGAAATGTGTATTGAAAAAGCCAAACGTTTGGTGGAAACTAAAAAAGACGTGGTAATACTTTTAGATTCCATAACTCGTTTAGGTCGTGCTTATAATGCGGTCGTACCTTCTTCAGGTAAGGTTTTAACCGGCGGTGTTGATGCCAACGCTTTACAACGTCCGAAACGTTTGTTAGGTGCGGCGCGCAACGTGGAAGAAGGTGGTTCTTTAACCATTATTGCCACGGCATTGATTGATACCGGTTCGCGTATGGATGAAGTTATTTTTGAAGAGTTTAAAGGTACCGGTAATTCAGAGATTATTCTCGATCGTAAACTTACGGATAAGCGTTTATTCCCGACAATCGATATTACCCGCTCGGGCACGCGTAAAGAAGAATTATTGGTAGATAAAGCCACTCTTACTAAAATGTGGGTATTGCGCCGCGTGTTGATGCAAATGGGAATGACCGACGGTATGGAATTTTTATTGGATAAACTCAGAAATTCTAAAGATAATAATGACTTTTTCCAAAATATGAATTCGTAGAAAAAAATACAATGCTCGAGTACTTAAAAAAAATAAAAGATGTTTATATAAACAAGCAAATGCTGGTATTATTAGCCTTAGGTTTTTCCAGCGGTTTTCCTTTTTTATTGGTTTTCGGTACTCTTACATTATGGTT
>JAEEMQ010000022.1 GCA_016283295.1 Alphaproteobacteria bacterium | reverse complement strand
ATTTTGCGGGATTATATCAATAAATTTCAGGCACGCGGCGGCGCTTATATTTTGTTAAACGCCGACAATGATGAAGTGTTGGATAAAAAATTTACCGGAACTAATGAAAATGCGTCGTTTTGGGCGTATAATCCGCTACGTCTGTTCCATTTGGTCGCCGGATTGAAAAACGGCACTTTCACTCAGGAAGACATCACTTTTTATAATAAAAAGGTGCAGGATTTTCAAAGAATTTCCGCCGAAGACAAACAAGCCGTGTTTGAAAAATTGGGCGTAAATGTTGAAATGAACACATTGACAGAATATTTGCGCGGGTTTATCAGCGTTATGCGCAATACGGACGGTTATTTAAGTAAAGAACAATTAAATGCGATTAAAGCCGTTATTGTCAACGATATAAAATCCGGTCCGTCCAGAAAGGCAAACGTAGAAAGTGCAAATGTCATCGGGTTGGTTTCTACTACCGATAAAACTGCCGACGGCGAAAAGGTCTACACAATGTTTATCGGCACATTTACGGCATACGGTAAAAATTATGCCATAGCTGTGTTGCTTGATGAACCGCAAGGACAAAAGGAAACCTACGGTCATGAAACTGCCGGTTGGAATGTTGCGCCTTTGGCCGCGGAAATTATCAAAAATACCGCAAATCAATAATCTACTAATTGTAAATGTTAAAATGCAATACGAAAGAATATTGATAAAGCGTAAGATATGCCGATAAAGCTGATAATATGGGATTTTGACGGGGTTTTGGCACCGATTTTGGATGTGTGAAAGGATAGGGAAAATGGAATTATTTTATATTATACTGTTCGGTTTTGTTTTTTATATTGTTTTAGCATCCAGATTTTTTCGTAACAGTTATGAAATTCGGGCCACGATACTGTAATTAAAAAATACCACCATTTGCGGTGGTATTTTTATAAGCATTACAACATATCGCGGCCGTGTCATCAGCCGGGCGGGGCATATTTAAGCCGCATTATCAGCCGATGTATACCGGTCTGGTCATAACCGCGCACATTTCGTGACTTAATCTGATGCACTCATCAAGGCAATCGCTGTAATATTGATAAGGTTCCGGGATGATTTTGCCGTTTAATTCCACATACCACATTGTTTTTCTCCTTTCCGATTTTATTGCCGAGCGGCGTTGTTTGGGTCTTACACTTATATAATAGCATATATAAAACGAAGCGCAAATGATTTTATTACGATTAATTTGCTGTTTTGCGGTTGCGGCAATCCGAAAATCTGCTTGCTTTATTAAATTATTGTTTTTAATATGTCTTACAAAGCGGCGCGGAATTGGTGCGGCCGGATTGAACGGGGAGCGGTGATGAACATTCAAAATGAGGGCAAATGTTTCGCCATAAAAAATATTGCGGCAAGTTGTAAAGCATATCCGCTGACGGCGGTTATTTTGCTGATATTGATGTTTCCGGCGGCAGCGCTGTTGGTTTCCGAATCAAGTGCGGGAGGTATTTCGCTTGCCGGATTTTTCGCTTTTATTCTGACGATTTTGCTGTTTTTCCCAATGTATGTTTTGATTTATGCTTTGGTCAGACACGGTAAATCTTTTTTCTTGCGCTTATTTTGGTTATTCATTCCGTTGTATGCCATAATTCTGATTGCTGCGGCGTTGGTTTCCAACAGTATGTTTCTCATATTAAAAATGACAATTTACGGCGCATACACTTTGGTTACGCATATATTGTGCGGCTCAGTAATTTTCTTTTTGGGGCGAAATGACGGGGCTAAATTTCCGAAGGAGAGCAAGCAACCGACGTATATGTATTTGTGGACGGCGTTTTTGGCTTTGGCGGTTTTTCTCGGATGCCTCGGTACAATAGAAAAAATCGGCAATAAGTTGGCGACCGGTGTGGCGGATATCGCTAGTTCGGCAGAGCCGGAATATGCGGGGGTTGAAGTCGTTTGCCCGTGTGTGGATATTGATACGGATTATGATAAAGTGGTGTCGCCGGACGGACAGGAACTTAATTGCGCGCTTTGGGATGAAAGCTGTGAGTGCGGCAGATTTTATGCGGCATGCGCCCAAGATAATCATCCTTATACGGGGTGGGCCGAATATCGGAATGCGGAAAAACTCGTAAGAAAAGTTTATTATAAAAACGGCGACGTTGAACAGGATACGGTGGTGGAATTTCCCAAAGGCGGACAGGTTTATGAGCGAAGTTTTGTTTATGAGGAAAAAGAGTTTGAAGAATATGATTCCGCAGACGGGGAAATAATAGAGCAAACGGTCCGGAAAACCGACGAAAACGGAAATATCAGCAGTTACACGATATATCATACAGAATACGGGGTTATCGGGTATGTTGACAAGGATAAAAATGTCAGAGGTTTGCGGGATAAAGTTATCGGCTTTGTCGGCGAAAAGGTGCAGATGGTGTGCGATGTGCGAAATTATATCGCTTATATAAGCGGAGGTGCGCTCAAAAATTTCCGCGGCAAAACGTTGGGCGAATATACGGAAGACGGAAATCATATCGTTTTGGATGGCGGCAGAACGCTCGGTTTTAAGTGCGGCTCGGAAAACTTAGCTTACGATAAGCACGGCAACGTTATCGGCGCGGCAATTATCCGGAAGGGCGAAGAAGACGGGTTTGTTGTCGGGCTTGATGAAGACGGCAACGCGAAGAATAACCGCGACACATTTTCGCCTCATGATAAATTCGGCGATGTTGAGTTGCTGATGCAAAATTAACGGGATTTTAGCAACGGAAAAACGCAGTGAAAGGAATAATCAACAAAGCGTTCGGCAAATAATGCGGCGGCTTTGCGATAAGATAAACTTTATTGACAATTAGCGTAATCGTTGTTAACATTGCGAAGATTTAGGAATTTAATTATACCGTTTAAAAGAAGAAAAATATGCTGAAAAGTATCAACTCAAAAATCATTGTTTTAACTTTTTCTTTGTTGTGCGCTTTGGGGGTTATTGTAACCAGCGCCGCGGTTATTGCTTTTTATAACGACAAGGAGTTGATTATTGAGGCCAATAATGCTTCCATTGCCGCCTTTGAAAGACAGATTAATACCGAGATTACCGCGTTGGAAAAAAATGCGCTGGACCTGGCGCTGATGGGCGAAATCTATTATCATAACGGCAAACAAGCCGAAATCGGCGAGTTTTCAACCAAGCAAATTTTGCGGAATTATCCGAATTCCATGGGTAACGGTATTTATTTTAAGCCTTATAAAATATATGAAAATCAAAAAGAAGGGTGCATTCATGCCTTTCGCGAAACAGACGGCACGATTGATTTGCTGGCTTCGTGTGAAAAAGGCACTTTTAAATATTTTGAACAAGATTGGTACAGTAAAATTTTGGCAGATTTGCGGAACGGACAACAGATTTCTTGGACAAGACCGTATAAAAGCAGCCAACTCGGAAATTTGATGACAACCGTCGGTGCCGGCATTTACGATGAAGAAAATTTAATCGGGATGGCAACGGTGGACTGGGACTTGGATACGATTCTGAAATCAATTACGGAAATCAGACCGACGGCGAACAGTTTTGTGTTGTTTGCCGACAAGGCCAGCGATTATATTATGGCAACAACCGAGCCGAACGTTGATAACTCGTCAATTATGGGTAAATCTTTGGATACGTTAAAATGGTATTCTGCGGCATTAAAAGAGGGGAAGGTGTTTGAATATAAGGGAGTGAAATATGTTCCTTATATAAAGCAACTGAAAAACGGTTTGTTTTTGATTGTTAATGTTCCGTTGTTTGAGTTGTTTCATACGGCAGTACACCATTTGAGCGTTTTGCTGAGTGTTTTGCTGGTCAGTACGCTTTTGATTGTCGGCATTTTGTTTTGGGTTTTGCGACGCAATATCAACGAGCCGATTTCCAAATTAACGCAAATTGCGCGCAAAATCAGCCGGGGCGATTTGGATGAAAGCATTAAATTGGATAAACCTTCCGAATTGGCGCAGTTGGCGGAAGCGTTTAATAAGATGAAAACCGATATCAAAACGCATCTGACCAAGTTGGCGCAAATATCCAGAGAAAAAGAACGAATTGAATCGGAATTGGCTATTGCCAAGAATATCCAGACCTCTACTTTGCCTACGGATTTTCCGCGCGGCGAGCATTTTGAACTGGCGGCTTCCATGACACCGGCGCGAGAGGTGGGCGGCGATTTTTATGATTTCTTCTCGATTGATGATAAACATCAGGCTTTTGTGGTGGCGGATGTGTCGGGAAAGGGCATTACCGCCGCATTGTATATGATGTCGGCCAAAACCGCCATTAAAAATATGTTGCAAGCCGGTTATCCGATTGAAGAGGCCATAAACAAGGCTAACGATACGCTTTGTGATAACCAATCCGGAATGTTTGTGACGGCTTTTGTCGGGGTTTTGAATTTGGAAAACGGCGAGATTCAATATATTAATGCCGGACACTGTCCGCCTTTGCATAAAACAAAGAACGGTTATGAGTATATCGATATGAATCGCAATTTGATATTAGGTGCCGCACCGGGTTATAAATATAAAAGCAGAACGTTTGTGTTGCATGATAAAGATCGCCTGTTTTTATATACCGACGGTGTGACCGAGGCTCAGGACAAAGATTTCCGAATGTTTGGCGAGGAGCGCCTGAAACGCACGTTAAATCAAAAAGAAATGTCGTTGGATGACACGCTGATTCATGAATATAAAAATATTAAAAACTTTGTTAAAAAAGCTCCGCAATCCGATGATATTACCATGCTGATTTTGGAATTTCACCGCCCTAAAAACAAGCAATAAACCAAAACAAAAATGTCGGCCGGTTGGGCGTTTTCGGTACGTAAACGGGAACGGCCGCACGATATATCTAAAAACACGAGGCTGTCGGTTTTTCCGGTAATACGGAGCCATAAAAACATTTGTGTTACAGTTAAATTATTTTAATTTCAAAGGGCTGAAATTATTATTAGAATGCCCTGTTTTTTTCGTGGATTGCCTGTAAAAAACCGCTTGAAAAAATCGGTGATTTTTGCTACAAAATATTCATTGATGAAACTTGGACAGGAAGTTATTACCTCTATTGGTGCTTCTAACGGTTAAGCATCACATTATGTAATAAAAATATGTAAAATAAGGAGATAGATGATTTTTCGTTTGGTGCTTATTCTTTTTATGTTGTTGCAGATATATCCGTGTTATGCGAATATGTCTGCATTTTTTACGCCTTCGCGGAAGTGTGAGGATTCCATCGTGCGGCGCATTAATAAGGCGGAAAAATCCATCGACGCCGCGGTTTATGCCATAAATAACAAGGATATTGTGGATGCGCTCAAAAAGGCACATGACCGCGGGGTGAAAATTCGCATTTTGACCGACAGGTTGCAGGCGGGTAACAGAAGCTCGAGAGTTCGTGAGTTGTATGATTACGGCATAAAAATTCGGGTTAATTCCAAGCATAAAATCGAGCATAATAAATTTGCCGTGTTTGATTTTAATAACGCGATGACCGGAAGCTATAACTGGACCGAGCCGGCCAGCGATAAAAACAGCGAAAATTGCCTGTTTTTCAATCGCAATAAGAAAACCGTGCGTGAATATCACGATCGCTTTAATTATTTGTGGCAGATGAATTCCAAGAAAAAATCCGACGCGTGGTTCAACCGCGCCAAAAGAAAGTAGCCGATGTTGATAAAGTTGATAATATGGGATTTTGACGGAGTTTTGGCACCGACTGATGAAAATTGGGCGGCAAAGGGATATCCGCTGACTGCCAGGGTGCGCGAGGTTTTGGCGTTGCCGAATCTGCGGCATTGTGTTGCCACCAACGGCTCTTTAGCGCAAACGCTGGAGAAAATTAAACTCTGCGGTTTGGGAGATGTATTTAACGAGCAAAATATTTTCACCATTGATATGGCAGTGGCCGGCAAAGGTTCGCCGGATATATTTTTGCTTGCTTTGGATAAGATGAACGAAAAGCCGGAAAATACGGCGGTTGTCGATAATTCTTATGCGGCAATGAAGGGTGCTATAAAGGCCGGATGCCTGCCGATAGCGTTTTTAAGCCGCGAGCGATTTGAAAATTCCGATTGGTCGCAACGGTTGCAAAATATCGGGGTTAAGCATGTTTTTTGCGCACTCTCCGAACTTAAAGGTTTGCTTGAAAGTTAAGTGTCTTGACAGTTTTTGCCGATTGCGGTATATTGTTGGCATGTTGCAATAAAGGAGAAGTAATATGCCGAGAAATAAATCCGAAATGCCGCCGTTGGTGCGTCGCGAAGCCGGAATGTTGCAGTGGTATCGCAAATTATGCGCAAAAATCAAGAACAGTTGGCTGATAAAATCTATCAGAAACACGCGGCTTAATCCGTATCATACGTTTTTGCCGAACATCAAGGCCGGCAGTTATGAGGAAGCCAAAGAAAAGGCTTATGCCATGGGCAAGGTCCAGTTTTTATATAACGGTACGCGCTATTATGCGGAAAGACATGATTGCTCGGCTACCGAAGAATATAAAAAATACCATAAGCTGTTGCGCGGTCGCGGCGATGTTGCCGACAGGGCTCCCCGCAACGAAAAGGGCGAGTTGGATTTGTTTGCCGAAGACCCGATTATTATTGCGGTTATGCCGATAGAAGGCCCGTCTTTGTACGGCCATGTCAGTATGCAATATAAAGACCGGGTGATTAATCGGCTGATTTCTACCATTTATACCGACCCGGTGTATGATACGTATAAGGACTATACCGAATATTATGCCATATATCCGAGCAAACTCGGGCTTGACCCGAAAAAAATAGTCAGAGAAATGGATAAGCACAACATAAAATTCGGCTATGAAGAATTTAATTTGGGCTTTAATAATTGCTCGAAAAACATCGTTAAAGTGTTGGAAAAACTCGGAGTGAAAGACATAAATCTGTTGGGGCCGGATAAGTTGGGATTGCGGTTTGCCACGCCGGGGAATAACCCGTTCGGCTTCGGGCTGAAAGATTGGTGTTTTCGTCACGGCATTCACGTTTATCCGGAAGAAGTGGAAAAGATGACCGCGCCTTATCCGATTAAGGATAACGAAAAACGCCGTGACGAACAGGAAGCAATTCGCACCAGGTATAAGGCCATCACCAAGGTTGATGTCAGAACGCGACTGGAAGCGGAAAAAGAAAGGCTGGCCAAAAAGGTTAAAAAGGAAAAGAAGGATAAGAAGAAAACATCGGATACACCGCAAGTTACAAACAATGCGGCAAAAAACGATTTGGAACGGTAGTTTCTGATTTAGCGAAGGGAAATTAGGATGAAAAGAAGATTATTGACGGTAATGTTGCTTATCGGTGCGGGATTTTTGTATGTATCAAGAGCGGAGGCCTGTATTGATTCGAATTGCCAGCCGTGTCCTGTCGGTTTTTCGGTAACGAAAAAATGTTGCAAAGAGGCAGATAAAGGCGATTGCGTTATTATCGGCGATAAAATCGAAGATTGCGGCAAGGGCGATTGGAAAGACTATCCGCATTCGGCGACGGTTGCCACAACGGATTATTGCTGCGAGGACGAAACGGAGAACAGTTGTCGCGGCGGAGGCGGCGTCGCTCATTATTGCGGAGAGGGAGAATATGCGGCATATCCGTATTCGCCGGTGAAAAAATGCTGCAAGGATGCAACCGAAAACGATTGTGTTGTTATAAGAGCAAAGGGTTATTGCGGCAAATATCAGCTGGAGGAATATCCGGTGTGGAGCGCCGATTGTTGCAACAAGTTATTGAAAAAATGCACGGGGTCGGTAAAAGATTGCCCGAGATGTATTTAGTTGCCGGATAAGAGAAAAAGTATGGAGAAGTTTTTTAAGCATTCGGTCAAAGCCATCATCATAAAAGACAATAAGTTGTTGACGGTGAGCGTCGATTATGGGCGCGGGCGCTATTGCAAACTGCCGGGCGGTGGGCAGGAATGGGGCGAAACCATGGAGGAAACCATCATCCGCGAGTGCAAAGAAGAACTTAATCTGGAAGTTAAGCCGCGGCGTTTGGTGTTGGCGCGGGACTACATCGCCAAAAATCACGACCAGCCGTATGATTTGGATTGCTTTCATTTGGCCGAGTTGATGTTTGAATGCGAAGTTGCCGATTTTTCGACACTGGGCAACGGCAGCGAGCCGGACAGCGATAAGCAGAAGATAAAATGGATAGAGCTCGATAAGCTGGCGGCTTCCGATTTTTATCCGAAAGCGATAATTCCGTATTTGCAACATCTTGAAAATATTAAAGAAACCGTCGTTTTGGGCGATGTGAATTAAGCGAAAAATTAAAGCTTATATTCTTTTTGCAACTTTGCTTTGATTTTGTTGAGTTCGGCATAATGGGCGCTGAGTATAAAGCCGCACAGGCAAACAAAACAGGCAACAAATTTTAAGCCGGCGGTGGCTAAAACGCAGCATAATACTGCCGGTAAAGCGGCAAATATCGTCGCACCGATTTTCTCTATAATGCTCATTATTCGGTAATTTTTCCGTAAGATAGAAATTTCAAGCGCAAAAAGCAGCCAATAATAAGCGGCAATAAAGTAAAGGCCTGCCATCAGGAACATGAGATTCAAATCTTTATTGCTGAAAACCTCAGCATAATTGCCGGTTGAGAAGATTTTTTGCCCCAACTCCAGTAACCCCCAGTCAAGATTGGGGTGACCGAGGCTATCGTAGGTATCGGCAAATATCGTCATAACAAACAATGCGCAGAAAATGCCAAAGAAAAGCAAAAACACAAAGCCGACAATCAGCTTACTTATTTCGGTTTCGCGGTCATAAAAATAAATAAAATCACTTTGGCTGTTCATATAGGTTTTGAGCGGTTTGTGTGATAAAGTCCGCTGTCTGACCGACTTGGGAATGACAATGTAGAACAGGCCCAGTATCAAGCCCATAAGAATACTTTGATCATTGAAAACAATATCCGATAAAGAATCCGATTTTTTTAATTTGTTATTTTTTTGCGAAATGTCATCGGATAAAGGAACGAAATCATCGGCAGGATGCAACACATCGTTAAACAGCGGGATTTTATATATTAAAAACAGTACTGCCCAAAATAACAAACAGGGAAAAATGTATGACAGCATTGAAATATTCCTTTCTTATAGTCCCGATACAAATGATGCGGCGTTTTTTTTGGCGCGGTGCAATAGGGATTTGGTTATGTTTGCAAATTATTGAGTTTATCGGCTAATTTTTTGCGTAATTTTTTGCGTTGTTGTTTTATAAAAACCGGATAAGTAAGGATTTTTGCTATCTTGTCGCCATGCATATAGATAAATCTCTTTAATTTGTTATCGTAACGTAACGCCCTGATTTGCAAGATGTCGCTTGATTGCTTAAACTTCCACCAGGAACTTTGATTCCAATGGATGGCAACGGTTTTATTCGTGAAGGCTTTGAGGCCGAACGATTCCCAGCTCGGGCAAAAATATTCGCTCGGATAGATATATATTCCCAAAGTTTCATCTTTATAAATTTTTTGATTTTTATAGACGTCTATATCATCAATAGCCGTTAACTCCACCTGAGGATTATGGTATTTTTCGGCCTTTTTTGCCACTTCTGCGGAATATTTAATTCGGTGGAAATCGGTTATTTTATGCAATACTTTTTGCAAAATAACATTAGCGATGAAATTATCTATTTTGAATACTTCCGCAGAGTTGTATAAATCTAAAACCTCCTTAAATATAATATGTCCGGCTTCTCCGCCCATAACGGCCGGCTCCGGAATATTTTCGCCATACAATATGTCTCCCTCAATACTGCAAAAGAAAGGCTTGTCCAGATATTCATCAAAATTTTTGAGTAATTCCACATCCGTATCCAGATATATTCCGCCGTAGTTGTATAGGGCATAATAACGAACATAATCCGCAACAAAAGCCCACATTTTTCGTTTATAACATTCTCTTAAAAATCTTGATTGTTGCAGCATGGTCTGAAATTCGGGCATTTTATCGTGCCACAGCATTATTTTATAATCGGGACATTTTTGCAGCCACGATTTGAAACATATTCTGAAAGTGGAAGATGTTCCTTTTTTCCAGATATCTACGTCATCGTAAAAGTAGTGTATGATTTTTTGCATGATTTTATGTCCCGTAATTTTTTATCAATGGGCGCGGTGCGGCAGTTTGCCGGCATGTCCGCCGTAACCTTGGCCGATGGTGCGGCCGATGCTCATAATTTTGGCCCCGATACAGGTCTTACAATGGAGCGGGGTGTCGTCCACGCAAATTTTGCCCGGATACAGTTCGTAAAGTTTGCGATATTCGCCCTCGGTCACATTCGGCATAACCACATTGGCCCCGCTTTGCAAAGTCCAAATACGGCCCATCGGGTGCAGGCTCTCCATAGCGGTGGTGGCCGGAATGTTGATATCCGGCATGATTAAACGCATAACCGCCATAGTGCGGCGAGCCAAATCGAGAGTGCCGCCGGCAGCGTCTTTGAGCGGAGTCTGCGGGTGCGGAATAAACGGACCGATACCGGCCATATCAACGCCGATTTCTTTAAGATAAAGCAAATCTTCGGCGATAGATTCCACGGATTGCTCCGGCAAACCGACCATAATTCCCGAACCGAGTTCGTAACCGATTTCTTTTAGGGCCAGCAGACATTCGTGGCGGTGTTGCCAGCTCATCCCCGGGTCGAGCCGATGGTATAAATCTTTGTCGGTGGTTTCAATGCGCATCAAATAGCGGTCGGCACCGGCATCAAACCAGGCTTTGTAGTCGTCATAATCACGTTCGCCGACCGAGAGCGTGATGGCAACGTCAAATTTTTTGATGGCCTCGACAATGCGGCACATCCGCTCGCGCGAAAACCATACATCTTCTCCTGATTGCATTACGATGGTTTTAAAGCCCATATCGGCCGCTCTGTGTGCGGTTTCAATCAGTTCGTTTTCACTCATGCGATAGCGGGCGAGTTGCGAATTGTCGCGGCGAATCCCGCAATACATACAGTTGTTGCGGCAAATGTTGGAGAATTCGATAAGTCCGCGCAAGTGTACTTCGTCGCCGACATATTGTTTGCGAACCGCGTCGGCCTTTCGGAACAAATCTTCTTGATTTTGTTCGTCGCTCAAAAGGCGGATAATATCTTGTTTGCTTAAATTCATGGTTGCAGTATAGGGAGCTTTTTGAAATTTGTAAATAAAAAAATATGCACTGCGGGCGTTCTTGCTACGCCTTCGGCTTGCTTCGGTCACTCGTCCACTAAATTCGATAACTGCGCTTTAAGCTTGTTTTCTCATTAAGTGGTCTTCGCCCGTCGTCACCTTCTTGCTTAAATTTACTTTTTTATTTTTTTATTTGTAAATTTAAGCTTCGGTCACTCGTTCCCATCTGCTTACCGCGGGGCGCTTACGCTACCTTGTTCGCAGGGTAACTTCGCCCGTCGTCCAAAAACAACATTTTGAGGTTGTTTTTGTTCCTCCGGCGCTCTGGGCGATAGTCCTTCGCTTACGCTCACGACAGCCTACACCGTCCGCCCTCGCTGCGGGCGGACGACACGGCTCCGAACGATGGTGTTCTCCTCCCACCAAAACACATCATTATAAAAAAATACCACCCTTGGAGGTGGTATTTTTTTATAATGGCGCGCTCTGGGCGATTCGAACGCCCGACCCACAGCTTAGAAGGCTGTTGCTCTATCCTGCTGAGCTAAGAGCGCATCGGCTTTTCAAAACAGAAAATTGCATAAAAAAACAGCATTGTCAATCACTATTTGTAATTTTTTTAAATTAAGGGCTTGCAATTTGTTACGGATACTGTTATATTATCTTTTGTCAATTTTATTATTCAGATTATTTTTATCAAACCAAATATATATATCAAAAAATTTATTTATGGAAGAAAAACAAATTTTAGACCATTCTTTCTGCTCTAAGTACAGAAAGGAGTTGAAGGCCTATGGTTTACAGCAGGCCGTGAGAGACTTATTGTCTTCTAACAATAAAGTTGAACTCAAAAAACAGTATCTCGCCCGTGAGGTCGAGAAAAAGGAATCTTTCAAGGCTGAGTTTATCGCCGCCTGTGATTCGATTATTTTCGCCGACCGCAAGCTGATGCCTGCCGTCCGCGCGATTCAGAAAGAGATAGTTGTTGCCTGAGCGACGGCAATGAAAATTCTTTGACTTACTTTAAAAAACATCCGGTGCCCTCGAGCAAAAAAGCCGGATGTTTTTTTGTGCGCTTTTTTGCCGATTCGCCACAAAAAAACCTCCCCGCAAGGAGAGGCTTTTTATAACAAAGGAGATTGTTATAAAATCAATTAACCCTGACGAGCCTTGAGCTTCGGGTTCTTTTTATTGATAACATATACACGACCTTTACGGCGTACGATTTTGCAGTTCAAATCGCGTACTTTCTTAGATTTAAGAGAACTATAGCACTTCATTTTTTTATTCCTTATATAAACGTTTTGAGCGCAAAATAAGCTATTTATCCGCACTTGTCAACCAATTTTTTGAAAAATCGCAAAAAATTAAGACATATTTTATGATTATGCCCTATAAATAAGACCGAGTATACTTATTTGCGGAGAGAATCGTATGGAAAAAATATTTTTCGGCGCGGCTTTGCTGTGTTTGTTAAACATATCTGCCGTTAATGCCAAACCGGTAACATATCAGGAGGAAATGTATGCGCTGGGCGCCGTTTCCGGTCAGGGTTTGGCCTGCAAGTCGGCTAAATATCATCAGTTTGAATTGCTGGCTCGGGCCATTGTTATAGGTAAGGCACCGAATGCCGCCGTGCAGGAAGACGGTTTGCGCCAATATGCCAACGGTAAAGCTTCGGCGTTTATGGAAATGGAAGAAACGCAATTTGCCGGATGTGCCGAAATTTTGCGGCGATTTGAAAGTCAGCCTATTTTCAAAAGTGTGCTTTATTCCGACGGCAAGTTGAAGCTTCCGGACGGTACGCTGATTAAGCCGCGACAACCGTATGATGCCTCAAAATTATATGTTAAAGACCGTGAAGCTTTTATAAAAATGGATGCCATGTATAAAAATTCTGTTGCAGAAACTCAAAAAGCAATGCAAAATGCGAAAAAAGTTCCGCTTAAGGATGCGCGGTACGAATCTTATTCCAAACAATTCAGCAAATAGGAGTCAAATATGGCGGCATACCAATATATATTTGTGATGCAAAATTTAACCAAGGTTCTTCCGGGAGGCAGAGAGCTTTTCAAAGATATTACTCTGTCTTTTTTGCCGGGAGCCAAAATCGGCGTGTTGGGTGTTAACGGCGCCGGTAAATCGACGCTTTTGAAAATTATGGCCGGCGTTGATAAGGAATTTAACGGCGAAGCCTGGGCCGCCGAAGGAGTTAAAATCGGTTATTTGGAACAGGAGCCGCAGTTGGACCCGACCAAAAACGTGATGGAAAACGTGATGGACGGCTTGGGTGAAACTCAGCGTTTGTTGCAGCGTTTTGAAGAAGTTTCCGCCAAATTTGCCGAGCCGATGAGCGATGACGAAATGAATAATTTGATTGCCGAGCAAGCCGAATTGCAGGAGCAAATCGACGCGGTTAACGGTTGGGATATCGAGCGCACGGTGCAAATTGCCATGGATGCGTTGCGCTGTCCGCCGGCGGAGGCTGACGTAACCAAACTTTCCGGCGGCGAAAAACGTCGGGTGGCGCTGTGTCGGCTGTTGTTGCAAAAACCGGATATGTTGCTTTTAGACGAGCCGACCAACCATTTGGATGCCGAATCGGTGGCATGGCTCGAACATCATTTGCGCGACTACAACGGTACGGTGGTAATGGTAACCCACGACCGCTATTTCTTGGATAACGTTACCGGCTGGATTTTGGAACTTGACCGCGGACAGGGTATTCCGTATGAGGGCAACTATACTTCGTGGCTTGAGCAAAAGCAAAAACGCCTGGAGCAGGAAGCGCGTGAGGAAACCGCCCGCCAGCGCACTTTGGCGCAGGAATTGGAGTGGATACATAAGAATCCGAAGGCGCGGCAGGCAAAATCTAAGGCGCGTATCAATGCTTATGATGAGCTTTTGTCGCAGGCCAGTCGCGAAAAGATTACGACCGCCCACATCAATATTCCGATGACCGAAAGGTTGGGCGATTTGGTAATTGAGGCCGAACATCTGACTAAAGGTTTCGGCGACCGAGTGCTGATTGACGACTTGTCGTTCAAAATTCCGAAGGGAGCGATTGTCGGTATTATCGGTCCGAACGGTGCCGGTAAAACCACGCTGTTTAAGATGATTACCGGGCAGGAAAAGCCGGATTCCGGCACAATTCGCATCGGCGATACCGTGGATTTGGGTTATGTCGACCAATCGCGTGACGAACTGAGCCCGAATAAAAACGTTTGGGAGGAAATTTCCGACGGTTTGGATATGATGCAACTCGGCAAAAACGAGATTTCTTCGCGGGCGTATGTCGGACAGTTTAACTTTAAGGGTGCCGACCAGCAGAAAAAAGTCGGGCAGCTTTCCGGCGGCGAACGCAACCGGGTGCACTTGGCCAAAATGCTCAGAAAGGGCGCAAATGTGATTCTGCTCGATGAGCCGACCAATGATTTGGATGTTGATACTTTGCGTTCGTTGGAAGAGGGTATCAGCGCGTATCCGGGTTGCGTTTTGGTAACATCGCACGACCGTTGGTTTTTGGACCGTCTGGCCACGCATATTCTGGCTTATGAAGATAACGGCCACGTGGAGTGGTTTGAGGGCAATTTTGAGGATTACGAAAAGAACAAAAAATTGCGTTTGGGCGAAGATGCTTGCAATCCGCACCGAATCCGCTATAAAAAATTAGAGCGTTGATTTGTTGCGGCCATAAATAAAAAAAAGAGCGCCTGAGGTCAGGCGCTTTTTATTTTGCTTATTCAAGCGATATCAGTAATACTTCCAGCTTACGGCGCAGAGCGATTTGTTCGGGCAATAGCAAGCCAAACGTGCCTGGTCAACCGTCAGCGGAACTTTAACCGTGTCATCACCCGGTATGGCGATGGCGCTCATTTGCGTAATGCTGCCCGTAGAGTATTTGTTAACGGCATCCAAAGTGGCGTCAATGGAAGTCGGGTCAGCCGTGGTTCCGCGGGATTGGCTGTAAACGTGCATGGCAAGCAAGCCGGAGGAAGAACCCGCTCCCCAATCTGCGGTTGCCATGGCAATACAGGCATCACGTGTTAAGCCGTAAAAAGAAACAATGAATGCGTTTTTATCAACCTGGCTGATTTCACCGGCGCCGTCCAGCGAAGATGCACCGATAAACACGCGTCCGCCGAAAATGTTACGCAATTTGCCCGCGGCGTTATCCGCCAAACCGGCAACAATCAATTCTTCCGGAATCATCCCCATATCGATAGCCAGGGCGTTATCCAGATTACCGAACGTTTGCTGTTGCGCATACATGGTGCGGATGTTGGTAATTATGTGGGAGACCTGGTCCAAAACCTTATTGGTACGGTATTTACTCATTGCCTTGGAATAGCCGGCAATACCGCCGACGGACAAAACACCGATAATAGCCAACACGCCGAGCATTTCAATCATTGAACGGCCGGATTGATTCACTTTCATTTTTTATACTCCTCAATTATAATATGTTCGAACACAACTGAATGTATTTGCGCCATTATGGATTAATTCATAAAAATAGTCAAGTTCATAAATCGATATATTACTATGGTAATAACAACATAAAAGAAGAACTGCCGCAAATAACCCCGGCAGTTCTGTTCACAAGTTGCAAAACAGGCGGTTGTCAGTGATGGCGAACCACCTCAAAGCGGTGTAATTGCACCTTTTCGCTTGGGTTTATGCCGCCTTTTTGGCGGGCGATGGCGATTTGTTGTTCAACCGTATCGACGCCTTCGATATCCGGCAACAACAACCCGCGTTTGCCGCCGCTTTCAACGATTACGCCGTATTTTTTGACGTTCAACTCTTCCGCCGAGGCAATCGGTTCGGCCGGTTTCAATACGTCGACGCTGTATGCCAAATCAGCCAATTCGTCGGGACGTACCGGCATAAAGCGCGGGTCCTGCGAGCAGGCGGAAATTGCGTTATGAGCGATTTCTTCGGCAATGTCGGCATAAACCGGTGCAATAGTGCCGATGCAACCGCGCAGCTGTCCGTGCATTTTGAGCGAAACAAACACTCCGGCGCGTTCAGAGGTCAGGGCGGTCGGCAGATGTTGCGGTCTTGCGGCCGGTTTGCCCGTCAACACAAAATTTTCGATGCAATAGCGGGCAAAACGTACGAATTCGTCCTCGGTTGCAACCTGCCGATCGACTTCCTGCTGTTTCCACTCGCGATATTGCTCACCGAAGTTGCGCTTTTCGTCGGCATCTCCGGCGGCAAAGGTGGCAACGCCGTAACCGACTCCGAACGGACCTTCATAAGACCGCAGCTTGCTTTTAATCGCGCGCGAATCAAAGGCTCCGGCCATAATCACAAACGGCCGATGTCCGCATTCTCCGGCGGCCTCGCAAAATTCCGACTTCATCTTTAAGAGCGACAGAAAATCGGCGGTTTTGAAGATTTCTTGCACCTTTTTATCAAATTCCGGCCCTTCCGCGGCAAAACCGTACGGACCGTCGTCCAGCAGTTTGTGTGACCAATCGCCGCTGGCAATAATGATGCTGCGGCGGTTCAACTTGGCCGATACTTCGTTCAAAATTTGCCCCAATTTATAGTGATACAAAACGGATAAGCCGGAAATGGCAATGCGTACCACCTTATAGTCTTTTTTTATTTCGTTCAAAAAACGCAGCGGAATAAACGAGCCGTGGTCAATATCCCGTTCCTGTTCGCCCAGCACGCCGCACGGAAAATCATGCGCCTGACAGGCGGTGTTGAGGGCGGCAATAAAACTTTCGTCGGCAGAAGCGGTTATTTTTACCTGCGGAGCGCCGAATTGCGCAAAATTATCGGTGGTTTCGGCTCGCGAGGCTACGTGAAAATAATCGGCATACCAACGCATGTGCGGGCTGATTAAAATAATCGTGTCGGGAGCGAACGAATCCGCAAATTGCATCGCTTGGCGATACGAATCGATGGTTTTCTGAATTTCTTTTTCTTTACCTTTGCCGACTTCCGGAAAAATGAGCGGCGGATGCGGTACCGCCACGGCAGCCAAAACAGTCATATTTTTCTCCCGTAAGCCTTACAGTTTGCGTCCGTCTTTTTTGATGCCGATTATATTCAGCAGTTTTTGTAAATTGGATTTTTGCGGTTTTGCCGGCTGTTTTTCTTCAGACTTTTGTTTGGCAAACGACTTCATCGGTACGGTAATATTGGCCGAAGCCTTTAATCTTGTTTCCAAACTGAGCCATTCGCGGTCGCCGGAAATGCGCGGTTTATCGATTTCGCTTTCCATATCGTTGGCCGCCACGTGATAAGGAGCTCCCAAATTAATCATCAGGGTTGTTTTGGCGCTGTGCGGCAATTCGAGCCGGCTTTTGATATAGTCGTCCACCATCTCCGGTTTAATACCGGCCTTGCGATAAACTTCGGCCATTATCGGCTGTTTGAACACGTTTTCGATGGCGGCGTCCAATTCGGCTTCGCTGCCGTTGTTTACGGCCGCTTTTACGTATTTATCGATATTTTCGTAATTGAGTGTTTGCTCCATCGGCAATACGTCTTTATATTCTCCGACGTTGAAAATCGGATTTCCGTTTTGCGGATTTGTTCCAAAAATATTCATTATTTACTCCCCATAAAAAGTTTGTTTTATGGCAAGAGAATAACTCAATTTTGTGGGATTTGCAATAAAAAACATGGTGCGGCAAAGCAAAATTTAAGAGGCGTCGTCTTTGCCGTTAATGTTTTGCAAAACCTCTTTATCCAGGAGCGTCTGCAACTCCACCGAGCGCCACGGCGACAGGATATTGTCGTCCCACACGCTTTCCGGATATTGACGATCGATTTCCGGCTTGCCGGGGTGAATCATAATTTCTACCGCATTATAACCGCGCGGAATTTGGATGTTGCGAAACTGTTTGCGCGAAATTTTGCAGGTAAACAGAATGGTGTAAAAATAAATATCGGATTTGTAGCCGTTCCACCAGGTTAAAGCACGCAAAATGAAGTATTTGACCAGGCCGCCGTCAAACAGCCAACTTTTTGATTTGTTTTGCAAAATCGTATTGAGGGCGTTTTCGTTCATCACTCTTATACGCGGCACATTGTATTCTTGCGCGATTTTGCGCACGATTTTGAAAACGGCCGGAATGAGGTGAACGTGGCGATGCCCGTCGATATGCGCCATTTTCAAGCCGGTTGCCAGATATTTTTGCACTTGGGCACGGATTTCCGTTTCGATTTGCGCGGCAAACTTTTTAGGATGCAAAAGCGAGAGCAGCAACAAGTTGACGAAGCCGTTTTTGAGCTTGCCGTCGGAGTTAACCAACAGCGGAATTTGTGCCGGATCTGCCGCCGGTTTTTCGTTGGTTAAGTTAAGGTGCAGGCCGATTTCCAATGACTGCATTTGTTTGGCGGCGGCAACGGCTTCGGCGGCAAATTCCTGATTTATCATCAGACTGGCAGCGTGCAAAATACCATTGGTATGGGCTTCGATAATTGCCGCATTAACGCCGCGGCTGATACCGAAATCGTCGGCATTGAATATTATTTTAAGCGTCATCTTTCTTGGCCTTCTTTTCTATAAAATCGGCCACATAAAGCGGGCGTTTTTTGACTTCCATGTGGATTTTGCCGATGTATTCGCCGATAATGCCGAGGCAAATCAGCTGTACCGCACCCAAAAATACCACCGTAACCATAATGGTGGCATACCCCGGGGTCGGGTTGTGCAGGAAGAAATGCTCGATAAACACATAAATCCCCATCAATAAAGCCAGAATTGCCGCCACAACACCCAATCCGGTGGCAAGGCGCAACGGCATAACCGAAAACTGAATAATGCTGTTGACGGCCAAACGCAGCGATTTGATGAAATTGTATTTGGACTCGCCGCTGAAACGTTCCGGCGCCACAAAACCGATGATTTCCACATTATCCTGCGGCATAATCCAACTCAAAAGCCCGCGGAAAAGACGGTCTTGCTCGTTAAATCCTTTTAAGAAATCCACGTATTTGCGGTCGAGCAGGCGAAAATCCGGCGCACTTTCCATAATCGGCATATCGGAAAGCAAATTCAAAACATAATAAAAGGTTTTGGCGCACATTTTATACAGCTTGGAAGTCGCTACATTGTCGAGGCGTTTGGTCAGCACGATTTCTTTGCCGTTTTGCCAGGCTTCCACCATTTTCGGGATATAGAGCGGCGGGTGTTGTAAATCGGCATCCATAAAAATAACCGCATCGCCCTTGGCATAATCCATACCGGCGGTCATGGCAATTTCGTGTCCGAAGTTGCGCTTTAATTCCACGATTTTGACGCGTTGGTCTTTTTCCTGTAATTTCAAACAGTTTTCGCGGGTTTTATCTTTGCTGCCGTCGTCAACGAAAATATATTCAAAATCAACACCTTTGCAATTTTTGGTGCTTGCATTCAGCTGTTTATGCAGTTCCGCCACGTTATCCTGTTCGTTGTAAGCGGAAATAACGATACTTACCAGTTTATTTTTCTTCGGCATTTGCAACCTCCCACGGCTCATAAAATCCGTATAATACTTCTTTTTCTTTAGTTTTACCAAAATAGTTTTTAAATGCAAGCGTCATTTTTTGCGGAGCCGAAATTGCCGCGCCGTACATCTTTTTGTATTGTTCGTATTCCCAGTCGTCGGCGGCAATCAGCAGAGCACCTTTTTGTTTGAAATCAGCCTCATCAAACCACGGGTTGTTTTGTGGTTTCAGCCAAATCATCGGCTTGATTTCGCGAGAGGCATACAGCGCCATAATATCGCCGAACCAGACATCTGCTCCCACGTATTCCAGCGGTTTTGCGGTATGTTCGGCCCATTTTTGTTCAAAACTTTGCGCTACTTGTTTAACCTCGGTTTGATAGCGCATGCTGGTGGTTATAACGCATTGTATGCCGTAGGCGGCCGCAAACAGCGTCACCCAGACAAACATAACATTAAGCAGTTTGTTGACTGTTTTATCGTCGGTTTTGAACGGCGCAAAATAACATAAGGCCGTTCCCCACATAAACAGGCACGGAAATCCCCACATGCTCTTGGCGGCGTGGCCGCTTATGAGACAGACAAGAGCAAAGGTAAGCGCCGGAATGAGGGCGGTGCAGAGAATAAAACGGGTGGCGGCAACTTGATTTTTTGATTCAATTTCTGATTCTAACGTTTTGTTTTTACGCCAAAAATAGAGGTAAGTCAATAAAGCCGGCGCGGCAAATAAAATTTGCGCCGTCAAAAATTTCAGCGGATAAACCAAGTGTCCCCACGGAAAAGCAATATTGCCGCCGTGGCTGCGGGACGAAATGTAATTAAATGATTCGAAATCGTTTTGCCACAGCCAATAAATATGCGGAAAAATCAAAGTGATAGACACTATAAATGCAACATAAACTTTAATATTTTTCAGTAGCTTCCAAACACCTCCGTCGCATAAAACGAACACGCCGAGAGCGACCAACAGCATGGCGGCGCTGTATTTGTTGAGCAGGTTTAAGGCAATCAAAACGCCGAACAATATCCAATCTGAGAGGCGGTTTTGCGTGTAGCCGCGCCAAAAATAAAAGGCGCACATCGGCCATAACCCGACCGAGATGACATTGACGTTAAATTCCGGAGTGGAAAAACCGTAATAAATTATGCCCAGTTGCAATGCGGTTGCCGCAATTGCCGCGGTTTCGCTCAAAAAACAACGGGCAAGTTTATAAATATATACCAGACCGAGCACAACAAAAAGCTGGCTTAAGGCATACATCGCTTTATCGCCGTGCCCGAACAACGCATACCAATAGTAAGCAACCCACCCCGAAAACGGCGGATGCTTGGTGGTTCCCCACAAACAATACTTGCCCCAGACAATCGCTTCCTGTGTATCCATTGAGAGCGAAAGGCGCAACATCGGCACCACGCTCCACAAAATAAAGCCGAAAAGCAACAAACAGATAAATTTTTTCGTAATTTGAGGCATTTATTCTCCGTTAACCACTCTTAAACTAAAACTGTTATAGCATACAGAATAGAAAAGTATACTAAAAAAACGGGTTATTGACCGGAATCGCCGGTATTTGACAATATTAACAAAAATTTTGTAAATTTTGTCATTTTTTACTTGCAATTTAGGGAAATTTGCGTTACAGTATAGAAAAAATAGGCTGTTTAGGAGAACAAATATGGCTATGTACAACAGTTTCGGAGAAGTTGCCGATAATAAGGATTTTTTGGAGTTTATTCTTAAGGAATTCGGGGTATCCGATGTTTCTAAGGTGTCGGATATCGAACAATCGGCTTTATTCAACAGTTTCAGAGTCTATAAGGGTGACCTTTCACCGGAAGATTTCGCCAAAGAATTGGCCGGAATCAACAAGGAAGCCGCGACCCTCTTTAACTACGCTTCCATTAAAGATGCGGGCGAAAGTGCCAGACAGGATGCAAAAGCTTTTTTGGGCAAAGAAACGGACGATATGCGGATGCCGGACCCTTATGTTCAGGCCTATTTGATGACCTTGAAAGCAGAACTCTATACGCGTAACGCCGACCCGAAAGACTATTCCGAAGCGTTGGAGAACTTAAAGCAGGAAATTTCCAAACGTATTGCCGAGAGTGCGCAAACAACCGAATCGGTTGAGGAAGAACAGCAAGCCGAAATGCCGACGGAAGAAAAAACACAGCCTGAAACCGAGCAACCGGTGGGCGAAAATACGACTCCGAAGCCGGAACAGCCGGTCGGCGAAAACACGACTCCGCAGCCGGAAGAAAAAATAGCCGATAAATTGGAAGGCATGACCTCGTATGATTTGTTGCAATATCACAAAAAATTAGCGGAAGATTATAATAAACTGGCCAGTTTGGGTTCGTCGCAATTCGGCGCCGGATTTGCTTTTGCGGATACTCCGGAAGCTAAGGAATTTGCCGAAAGAATGGCTAAGATTGACGGCGAATTGAAGGCAGTTGAGGAATATGCCGCCAAAGAAATCAAAGAAATCAATCTGGATGAAAACAATGCCCCGCTGGTTAAGGACTATGCCGATATATTGCTGGGAGCAAATCCGGATTATAAATACGAAAAAGCCGCCGAATTGGAGCAAAAACTGGCGGATTATGACAAGAATAACGGTTTGGACGGTAAACTGCCGAGCCCTGAAAAAATCAAAGAAAACGAAGATAAATGGGCGGCATTGACCGAAAAAACGCCGTATACGGATTCAATGCCGGAAGAATTGAAAAAAGACCCGGCGACGGTGGTGTTTGCAAAAGAAAATCCGGAAATTTTCAAAGAAACTTTGGATGTTATTCGCACAACGGCTTTGACCCAGCTTTCTTTGGAAACACCGGACAGCGACAAGCAAAAGAATATTGAGCGTTATCATCAAAAGGTTGAGGAAATCAGTGCCCAATATCTGGCGACCGTTACTTTGACCTTCAACAACATTATGAGCTCGCCGGAAGACAGAAATAAATGGCTGGATAAATATTTGAAAGAAAACAAAATTTCTGCCGACGAATGGAATGATGCGCAGAAAGATCCGGAAAAGAAAAAGGAATATATGGCCAAATTTGCCAAGTATGTGGCGGCCAATACCTATACGGTTGCCAACGGTATTTACACCGATAAAAATGCGATTTATGCTTCCCGTTTGGGCAGAAAAGCCGGTATGAAACAGACGCCGGAAAGAGCCGCCGAGGCCAAAAAGGATATGACGGCCAAACATCCGACGGTTATGGGCGCGGTTAAAGAAGGTATCAAAAATGTGGCCTGGACTGCCGGTTTGGCGGCAGCGTTCGGCCCTATCGGCATAACGGCACGTCAGGGATGCAAGTTGTTCGGCGCCGTTAAAAAATCGTGGAGAAATTATAAAGAACAGAATGACGGCAAAACCTCAATCAAAGGCTTTTTCGGATATCTGAAAAATAACCGCGAAGAAACCATCAATTTGGCGCGTCAGGCCGGTTTGTTCCTGACTTCGGCCGCGTTTACCACGGTGATGGCCGCCTCCGGAACTTTAGCTTTCGGTGCGTTGGGCGGTTTGACCGGATTGGGCGCTCAGGCGGCGCAAACTGCGGCACAAACGACCATTATGGGTGTGGGTAAGGCCAAGGTTTCCGGCGCAATTACGGCAGCGGCCGGTTTAGGACAATATCTTAATGTTCGTCATGAGGAAGCCAAAGCGCAAAAAGATTTGGCGGCTTTGTTGCAGAAATATCTGCCGCAGCCGGAAGAACAGGGCAAAGGCTGGTTCGGTATTAAAAAGGCTACTCCGGCGCAAAAAATTGCCAAAGATATTTCCAAACTGATACGCAACGGCGATGATAAAGTTTTGGCGAAGCTTGCCCACTATGCTCCGAATATGTCGGCAGAAGACAAAGAACAGGCTTTGGAACTGGTCGGCCGGATTAAGGGTAGCAAAGGCAAAGGTTTAGCCGCTGCTCTCGGTGTGGCTGCAGGCGGTTTCCTGATGGATGATTCGGCGCAGGATTATGTCAGCGAAAAGGCGGCGGGACTTAAAAACTATTTCTTCGGCGAGCCGGAAAACAACGGTTTGGCGGAAGGTGCACAAACCGGGGCCGCCGTCGGACAAGGAATTGCAGAACCGGATAACGGCGGCAGCGATGTGATTACCGAAACTCCGGCGACGCACGAATTTACCATTACCGACGAAAAAGTTACGGATATGCCGAATGCTACCTATGTTATCTTGAAAGAGATGGGTTTGATGGAAGGCAAAGATTTTGATGATTTGCGCGGCAGTAACACGCATATCGTTAAATCCGGCATGACGGCTTATTTGGGCAAGTTGCAGCTGACCGACGCTCAGCAAGCGGAATTTCAGGCTAAGCTCGACAGCGGAGAGTTTGACCGGATAGCCGATAAGCTTAACTCCGGCCACATGATTATTCGTCCGGGCGGCGAAGTGGTGGAACGCGACCACGGTTGGACCCGCTCTTCCGGCGGTAACGGCGGTCACGGTTCCGCAGACGGCAACGAGGCCGGCGGCAATGGCGGCTCCGCACCGATAAGAGGCGTGGATACACCGGAAGGACAGCCGCGAATTGTTCCGGATCCGACCAAGCCGAGCGGCTTTACCGAAGATGCGCAGAGAGCCATCGACGAACAGAAGAAAATGGGTAATGTTACCGGTAAGAGCGAATCCGGCAGTTGGTTCAAGCGTATTTTCACCAAAAAGCACGATCATACGGTTTATATGCCGGTGACTGCCGATGCTAATGCCACGGCCGAAGAATATGCGGGCAGAGTGGCAATGGAAGAATATAATGCCAAGCATCCGGATAACCCGATTACGTCGGCGGAAGAAATGAAGAAACACGGCTACAACGTGAAGGGTACGGTTAACGGCCATAAGATTCACGTTAGGGTCAGTAACGACGGTAATACCGAAACTCGTACCGTTGACGGCGTGAGAATGAGACTTGAACACCATAACGGTGTGGATGTTGCCAGCTATAAAGGTATGAATATGGCGTCGAATACCGTGGGCGGTGACGGCGGCAAAGAAGACCAATTACTCGGCAGAGTCCGCAATCAGGACGGCGAAATGAGAGAGTACATTCGTGACGGTGACAGCAAAGACGTGTATGAGCGCGATATTGATGCCAAAGGAAATGTTACCGAAGTAAGAGCTTCAAAATTGTCGACAAGCAGAGTTAAGTCGATTTTGAAGAATTTCGGTAAACATGGTAACGAAATGTAATGTTGAAACCGAAATAACGGTTATAAAAGACATATTTAACACCCTGCTTTGCGGCGGGGTGTTTTTTTGCTTGCGAAAATATAAAACAGAGTATATTTTATGTTCAGATACGGTTTAACGGTTATTATGTGAAAGGAATAAACAATGGAAGTTGCAATAGTTCTGGTTATTTTGGTATTTCTGATTTTGCTGAAATATGTGGTTATCGTGCAGCAGGGTTATGAATATACCGTGGAAAACTTCGGTAAATATACCCGCTCGCTGAAGCCGGGTTTTCATATTTTGATTCCGATTTTTGAGAATATCGGCGCCAAAATCAACCGCAAGGAACAGGTTTTGGATGTGGCATCGCAGGAAGTTATTACCAAAGATAATGCCATGGTTACGGTGAACGGCGTGCTGTTCTATCAGATTCAGGATGCGGTAAAGGCCGCTTATCAGGTTGAGAATCTCGACTTTGCGATTATGAATCTGGTGATGACCAATATTCGTACGGTTATCGGCAGCATGGAAATCGATGAGCTGTTGTCGCAACGCAATATCATCAACCAACGGCTGTTGGATGTGGTCGACGTGGCCACAATTCCGTGGGGCGTAAAAGTTACCCGCGTGGAAATTAAAGATATTACTCCGCCGGCAAATTTGATTGATTCCATGGCGCGCCAAATGATGGCCGAGCGTGATAAACGTGCCAACATTTTGGAAGCCGAAGGTTTGCGTCAGGCAGAAATTTTGAAGGCCGAGGGTGAAAAACAGGCGGTGATCTTGGAGGCCGAGGGTAACAGAGAAGCCGCTTTCCGTGAGGCTGAAGCTCGCGAGCGTTCGGCTCAGGCAGAAGCAACGGCTACCAAACTCGTTTCCGATGCCATTGAAAAAGGTAATCAAAACGCTTTGTCGTACTTCTTGGGGCAGAAATATATCGATGCTTTGCAGGGCATTGTTACTTCGCCGAACGAGAAGTTGCTGATGTTGCCGGTTGATGCCACGCAGGTTATGGGGACTATTGCCGGTATTGCCGAGGTTGCGAAAAACGTTGCGGCAAAACCTAAAAAATAAGGAGAACGACGATGTTATTTGAAACGGCGGCGACAAACTGGCTGATTATCGGTCTGGCCTTGTCGATTTTGGAATTGATAGTGCCGGGAACCTATTTGATTTGGTTCGGTTTGGCCGGGCTTTGCATGAGCGTTTTGACGTATTTTATACCGATGGCGCTCTCCACGCAAATTATCTGGTTTGCCGTATTTTCGGCGGTTTTTGCGGTTATCGGCTGGTATTCTTATCGCTTTATTTTCAAAAAAATGCAGGCACCGAAAGAATATCAGAACTTAAATGATTCGGCGCAACAGTTTGTCGGTCGCACGGTTACGATTGCCGAAGATGTGGTCGACAGCCAAACCAAGGTTAAGGTTGGCGACACTTATTGGCTGGCATATACCGAAAAGCCGCTGAAAAAAGGCGATAAGGCTAAAGTTACGGCGGTTAAAGACAGTTTGATTTTGATTGTCGAATAAGCTACAGAAGCGTTTTCATAATCTCCGGCGGCGGTTGTTGCCGGAGATTTTTTATTCGGTGCAATATAAATCTTGAAAAATATTTTTTTACGGGCTAAATATGTAAAAAGCTTTAGAGGAATATGCGATGTATGATGTTTATAAAATAAGGAAAGATTTTCCGATTTTCGATGTACGTATCAACGGCAAGCCGGTGGCGTATCTCGATACTACCGCTTCGGCACAAAAGCCGCAGGCGGTGTTTGATGCTATGCGTCGCGTTTATTATGAGTTTTATGCTAATCCGCATCGCGGTACTTATTATTTTGCCGATGCCATCACCACGGCTTATGAACAGGCGCGCGAAACGGTGCGGCAGTTTATCAATGCCCGTGAGGTAAGAGAAATAGTTTTTACGCGCAACGCTACCGAATCGATTAATCTGGTAGCCTCGACCTGGGGGTTGCAGAATGTTCGTGCCGGCGACGAGATTTTGATTTCGGAGGCCGAACATCATGCCAATTTGGTGCCGTGGCAGCATTTGTGCGAAATCAGCGGGGCCAAGTTGGCGGTGTTTCCGGTGGCGGATAACGGCGACTATATTGAAGAAGAATTCCTCGCGCGTTTGAACGAAAAGACCAAACTGGTGGCCGTAAGTGCCATGTCCAATGTTTTAGGTACCATGTTTCCGATTAAAAAAATTACCGCAGCTGCGCACGGTGTCGGGGCCAAAGTGTTGGTGGACGCCTGTCAGTTTGCGGTACATTATCCGCTGGATGTGCAAGATATTGATTGTGATTTTGCGGCGTTTTCCGGCCATAAAATATACGGCCCGACCGGTATCGGCGTGTTATACGGCAAGGCGGAAGTTTTGGAGAAAATGCCGCCGTATCAGTTTGGCGGAGACATGATTGACAACGTTACGTTTGCCAAGACGACGTATGCCGATATTCCGGCCCGGTTTGAGGCGGGAACGCCGGCATCGGTACAGGCCGTCGGTATGGCGGAAGGTATAAAATATATAGAGCGAATCGGTTTTGCGGATATTGTTCGGCACGAAGAGGAACTTATCAGATATACCAACGAGCGTTTGGCCGAAGTGCCGAAGCTCAAAATTATCGGTACGGCCGAAAAGAAGGGCGGAGTGTTTAGTTTTGCCGTCGGTAAAATACATCCGCAAGACCTGGCTTTTGTGCTGAATAAGGAAAATGTCGCCATCAGAATAGGGCACCATTGTGCGCAACCGATTGTCAACCGGATGGGATATAATTCGCTGGCGCGGGCATCGCTCGGTTTATATACGACCAAAGAAGATATCGATGCTTTGACGGCGGCGTTGTTAAAGGCCGAAAAGTTTTTCAGAGAAGAATAATGAACGAAGAAATTAAAGAAACGGAAGAAAAAATTATAGGCGCAACCGAAAGTCGGCTGTTGCAGGCAATGAGTGTTGACGACAGTGCGACGGAAACTCCGGCGGAACCGCTGCCGGATTTTGTGGCCTATGCCGGAGAAGCGTTGGCAGAGGGTGTGCAAAAGGCCAAAATGATTGATATCGTTGAGCAAATTCGCACCGTTTCCGACCCGGAAATACCGATAAATGTTTATGATATGGGGCTTATTTATAAGATAGACCAGAAAGATAACGGCGATTTATATATCGAAATGACGCTGACGGCGCCGACGTGTCCGATTGCCGGAGTTTTGCCGCAACAGGTTGCCGATGCGATTGCTTTGCTGGCCGGAGTCGGCAAAATTGAGGTAAAATTGGTGTGGGAGCCGGCCTGGACTCCGGAAAAACTGACCGATGAGGCCAAAGAAATTTTGGAGTTGTTGTGATGGATATCGAGGAGCTTATCGAAAATTTTTCTTTTTTTGAAAATTGGGAAGAAAAATACCAATATGTCATAGATTTGGGTAACAAACTCGAGCCTTTGGACGAGGCTTATAAAACCGAGGAATGGAAGGTAAAAGGCTGTCAATCGCAAGTGTGGCTGGTGCCGCATTTTGCCGGCGGTCGCATCCATTTTGCCGGCGACAGCGACGCGATTTTGGTAAAGGGAATCATTGCGATTATTTTGCTGATTTATAACGATAAAACACCTGAAGAAATAAAAAGTATTGATGTTATGAAAATTTTTGCTAAACTCGGTTTAGAGGAGAATTTAACGCCGAGCCGCCGCAACGGTATGTTGTCGATGGTGGCTAAAATTAAAGAATATGCGGACATTAAGTAAGGAACTTGTATGAACATCCACGAATATCAGGCGAAGAAAATTTTAGCGCAATACGGTATTCTCGTTCCGCCGGGAGGTATTGCATATACGCCGAGTGAGGCCAAAAGAGTGGCGCAAAAGCTGTCGTCGCGCGGGCCGTGGATGCTTAAAGCGCAAATTCAATCGGGAGCCAGAGCCACCGGACATTTTATTGATCACGACGCCGGCGGTAAGGGCGGAATCCGGCAGGTAACGCAGATCAGCAATGTTTTGTATGAGGCGGCGCAAATGCTCAACAACACTTTAGTCACGGAACAAACCGGCGATAAGGGACGTCTGGTTACCAAGGTTTATGTGGAAAAATTTGAGGAAGTCAAACATCCGTTTTATGCGGGTATGATTATCGACAGCTCGGTGCCGTGCATTACTCTGCTGATTTCGGAAGTGGCCGACGAGAATATTGTTACGTTGGCACAGCGGCGGGAGAAAATTCTGCGGCTCAATCTGCAACAGGATTCCGGTATCAGCGATGAACAGATTTTCCAGATTTTGGATTTTCTGTCGTTGGATAAAATATATTTGCAGAGTTTTCACGACTTTTTCGGCAAGTTGCTGTTCACGTTTGTTAATTTGGATGCGCAGATGATCGAAATCAATCCGGTAGGGGTTTTGCCCGATAAAAAACTGATTGCGCTTGATGCTAAGATTAAGTTTGACAATAATGCCATGTTTCGGCACCCGGATATTGTGCGGATTCATGAAGATTTTGAAGAAGAAAAACGTCACCGTCGCGCCAGATTATGCGGCTTTCAATATCATGAGTTTGACGGGAATATAGGCTGTATCGTCAACGGCGAAGGTTTGGCGTTGGAGGCAATGGATATTATTCAATCCAAAGGATACGGCACCGCTTGCTCGCTCAATGTTAAGGGCGGCGTGGATAAAGATAAAATTGCCGCCGGTATCAAAATCATTATGACCAACCCGCGGGTTGAGGGAATGTTGATTAACATTATCGGCGGTTTTCTGCGCTGTAATCTGATTGCCGACGGAATTTTGGAAGCATCGCAGGATGTGGGGCTGACCGTGCCGTTGATTGTACGTTTTGAGGGTACCAACAAAGAAGAAGCCAAGGCGATTTTGCAGCAATCCAACCTTGCGGTGGTGTTTGCGGACGATATTAACGACGCAGTAGAAAAACTGTTGGCAAAAATGGAGGTTAACGACTGATGTCTATTTTGGCCGATAAAAATACGCGGGTGCTGATTCAGGGAATTACCGGTACGCAGGCTTCCTTCCATGTGAAGCGCTCGATAGAAAACGGCACTAACGTCGTGGCCGGAACTTCGCCGGGGCACGAGGGCGAAAAACACCTCGGAGTGCCGGTGTTTGACAATGTGCATAATGCCCAGCGGCAGTTTAATTTTGATGCCAGCGTTTTGTTTGTGCCGGCAATGGCGGTTAAGCGGGCGGTGCAAGAAGCGGTTGAGGCGGAAATCGGGCTGATAGTTTCGATTGCCAGCGGGGTGCCGGTGCACGATATGTTGGAAATCCGTGCCATGTTGAAGGGCTCCAAAACGTTGATGATAGGGCCGAATACTCCGGGGTTGATTACGCCGCAGGAAGCACGTTTGGGGATTTTTCCGGATAATATTCATCAAAAGGGTTGTATCGGGGTTATCTCGCGCTCGTCCACTCTGACTTATGAGGCGGTTTTGCAGACCAACGAAGCTAAACTGGGACAATCGACCGTGGTCGGTTTGGGCGATGATATGATAATCGGTACCGATTTCAGGGAGCCGTTGCGGCGGTTTATGGAAGATGATGCCACCAAGGCGGTGGTGTTGGTCGGTAAGGCTGACAATGCCTACGAGCAGCTGATTTCCGAATATTATGACGGGTTGGCGGTCAAAAAACCGGTGGTGGCATTTGTGGCCGGAGAGGCGCTACCGTTCGGGCATACGATGGGATATGCCGCCGACATTATTACGCACGGCCGGGTTACCGTTGCCGATAAAAAGCGCATTATGCGCGAGGCCGGGATTATCGTGGTTGACCAGATGAATCAGATTCATAACACGCTGCAAGAACTTAAAATATGAGAATATGGCAACATTTTCTGAATATGATTTTGCCGCCGCGGTGTATTAAGTGCGGTCAGGTGTTGAGTGAGCGCAACGGTATTTGCGCCGATTGTTTTGCCAAGATAACTTTTATCAGTGCGCCGTTGTGCCATTGTTGCGGACGGCCGTTTGCCGGCGGTGCTGATGTTAAATTCGGGGCGGTGCAATATTGCGGCGAGTGTCTGCGCCGAAAAAAGCGTTTGTTTATGATGCAACGCTCGGCCTTTATTTATAACGACGAATCCAAAGACCTGATTCTTAATCTGAAATTTCGCGACCGCACCGGTACGGCTGAGACTTTGGCAGGTTTGCTGTATGCGGCCGGAAACGATATTTGGAAAGAAAAACCGGATTTAATCATACCGGTTCCGATACATCGTTTGCGCTTATTGCAACGCCGCTATAATCAATCGGCGCTGCTCTGTAAATATCTGGCGCAAAAAACGGGAATTGCCGCGGATTACGCAGCGTTGGTGCGTCAGCGCAATACCGTGCCGCAAGTGCAGTTATCGGGTACGGCACGGCGGAATAATCTGAAACAGGCGTTTGCGGTGGTATATCCGCAAAATATTAAAGGCAGAAAAATTGTGCTGATAGACGATGTTTCTACCACCGGCTCAACCTTAAACGAATGTGCCAAGGTTTTGCATAAAGCCGGAGCGGCAGCGATTTATTCGCTGACTTTGGCGCGTACCGAAGATTAAAAACGCGGACTAGCCCTTAAAATTATAGAGGGTTTTGGCTTGAGCGTTGCCGAGCTGAAACAGCCAGTTTCCGAAATAGCTGCGATTTTTTTCAATAAATGCCGGTACCGCCTTGCGGGCGATTTTGCCGACTTTCATATCCGGTTCAAGCCAATAAGTGCCGTTAATCAAATGGATGTTAAAAATATAAACCAGACCGCTTTTCATCTCGACCTCAAAAGTGCGGGCGGTGATTTGCAAATCCGGATTGTTCAGCAATTCTTCACGGAGCGCAATACCCTGATAGTCAACGGCACCGAGCGCCAGAATAAAGCGGCGCATATCACTCGATTGCATAATCTGCTTATGAATTTCGTCGTCAAACAATTCGTTTTCAGGCGTTTTGATACGCGCAATTTCTTCAAACGGAAGCGAGAGCAACGGATAAGGAATCCAATCGCTCGGCTGGCCGGAAAAACTGCCGCAAGAGCTGATGCGCAGAACATGAGTTTCGGATTGCGGCTGACGGGCATAGCAGATTTTTTTGCCGTCTTTTTTACCGATAATCAAGCGGTCGAGGAGCTTATCATCAAGAGTATATGTTTGTAATAAAATTCCGGACTTGTCATCCAAACCGCGGCGCTCGAGCCGGTTTCTGCCGATTTCTTCGGTTGAGATAACGGAAGAATCATTGAGCATTCGCAACATATCGTTCATTTGGTTGAGATTGGCAAAATAGTTTTTGGCCTCTTCAAAGTGCCAAATTCCGTTTTGCCGCGACAGGGTAATTTCGTTGCCGTCGGGATCGGTTATTTTGATTTTACCCAGGTGCGACATTTTGGCTTTGGTGGCGGCAAAAGTCGGGGTGCCGCCTACCGACAGGCTGTTGCGCCATGATGTATATAACCAAGCTCCGACGCCGCAAAAGGCCGATATGATAACAAAAATGAAAGCGTATATAAAATATTTTTTATTCATTCATAAACTCCCGTATGTTTTTTTTGTGTTTGCGCCGGATGATAAACATAACAATAAACAGCACAAACGTAACGAGCGACGGCACCACCAAAACTTGCGAAATAAACAGCAGTTGTATGTCGGCCTTATATTGTCGGCTCATTTTTTGCAAAATATTTTCGGCCTGAATCTCCAGCTCGGAAATTCTTTGTCCGGCCGCTCCCGATTGCAACATCTGCTCGATTCTGTCCGGATTTTGCGGAAGACCGGCTTCAATATCGGAGCGGGCGTCAATCAGCTCGGCGCTGAGATTGAAGTAAGTCGGGGCGTTTTGATTATATATCCGGCTGAATATTTTTTCGCTGATGCTGAAAGTGTTATGCTGAGCGTGGCGTACCGGCAACGTAAAATAAATTTCGTTGCCGACCATGCGGTCGATCAGGTTGCGCAAAACTTCAATGTTTGAGGACTTGAAAACAACGTCATAAGGATTTTTATCCGGCGATTGTTCGGCAATCCAGTTGTCATCGGCTATCAAATCAACATCGCCGAAGACGGCAACTTTGGCATCAGCGCTGTTTTTTGCCGTCCCGTCCACCGAATTCAGCGGCGCAAATTTGCCCTGAATTAAGGCACCGACCATCTGCTCGTCGGCGGTTATGAGCGGAGTAACGCTTCTTGCGCTGTCTTTAACGCTGAAGTCAACCGCTTTATAAATAACGAGCGGAAGGCCCGACGGAGCATATTCGGCAGCCGGTTCGGCCGCATCTACCATTTTGCCGCTGAAGTTAATACCCCACGAGCTGATAAGATTAAGCAGAGAGAAACGCTCGATGTTGATGTTGCTCGATTGATTGTCGGTCAAAAAGTCAAATAAAATGATGACTTTGCCGCCGTCCACGATATATTTATCAATGGCCGCTCTGAACTCGGATGACAATTCTTTGGGATTAATCAACAGCAATAAATCCAACTTAGGGGAAATGGCATAAATTTCGTCCGTAAAGTTGATAAGGTTGTAGTCGTTTTCCAGATTAAGCATAAGTCCCTGGAAATCGGCAAGATATTGGAAAGGGTCCATATAAACACCGATGTTTTTCATCACGTCGGCACGGCTGAGTTTTAGGATGGCGGTATCGATATCCTTTTCCAAATAAGGGCTGCGGGCGGCCAAAAAGTGTCTGATAGCCACGCCTTCGCCGTCTTCGTTGCGGATGATGGCGCCGAAATAATCTTTGTTGCCGTAGATATTTTCTTCAAAATACAGACCGGATTTCAAAACAACGGTTTCGAGCTGGCTGAACGGCTCCACGGTTACGGCGCTGACTTTTATTTTTTTGTTCGAGAGCTTTTCGTACTTTTTCAAAAAGCGCATAACCTGCTGATAATAGCGGGAATATTCAATATTGCGGGTTGCGTAATCTTTGGAAATGTAAACATCAATACGCAACGGTTTATCGAGCTCTTTGGCAATATCGCGGCTGATCTGCTGCGGGGTATAGATTTTTTGCGCGGTAGCGTCGTATTTTTGCTCAAACAGCGTATAAAAGACAAAGCTTAAAGCGGCAACTCCGCCGAGCAACATGGTGCCGAAAGCGATAAAACGCGGCATTTTATATTTTTGCGCCGAAGCCCGCAGTTGCAATACCAATATGTTCAAAAAGACCAGAACTCCGCCGACGGCAAGGAAGTATAACCAATCGCCGACGGCAATTTCGGCCAGCAAAAAGTCGGTGTATGCGGCGCGAAAATGAGTGGCCGGAATAAAGGCCAGAAAGGCGGTGGAAAATAAGCTGAGCAGATATACCGATATCATATTTTTGTTTAAGGCCGAAATCAGCGAGCCGACGGCGCAAAATACAAAAATAATCAGCCATAATCCGATATAGTCGCACACGATATTGCCCCAATCAAGGGTTATCAGCTCGGCCGAATCGTGGATGAACGGCAACAACAACAGGCTCATGAAAACGGCAAACATCATGGCGGCGCATATCTTGGCGATTACCGGTTTGCAATATTCCAGCGGCTGCGTCAACAAAAATTCCGCCGTGCCGCTCTTATATTCTTCCGCCCACAGTTTCATGGTCAGCGCCGGAATCAACGCTGCCTGAATGTAAATCTGCATATTGAAAAGTGCGTAGAGTCCGGTATCGTGCATATCCAAATAAGAGGTATAAAAGGCAATACCGGAAGAAATGAGCAAATAGATGAAAACTACGGCCAAAGCAAAATAGCTTTGAAAATAGCCGTGAAATTCTTTTTTGAATAAAGCATAAAATTGTTGCATGATATACCTCATTTCTGTGTTGCTTTACGGAAAGACGCCGATAAATCGTTGCGGGATTTTTTCTTAAAATCGGTCAGCGTCCCGTCAAACAATAAACTTCCCTGATGCAGAAGCAGAATTTTATCGGCCAGAGCTTCCACATCTTCCAGAGTATGGGTAGAAATTACGATAAGATGGTTGCGGGCATATTTTTTGATGATTTTGCGAATGGCATCTTTTTGGTTGGGGTCAAGGCCTTCCGTCGGCTCATCCAAAAACAGCACTTCCGGCTCGGCCAGCAAAACGGCGGCCAGTTCCGTGCGTTTTTTGAAGCCTTTGGATAAGGTTTCGCACTTTTGCGGCAAAACTTCTTTGAGTTGCAGTTGGGTCACGACTTCGTTTATACGCGCCGCCGCCGTTTCGTGCGGAATTTGGCGAATCGCCGCCACAAAGTGCAAAAAGTCATAAACGCTCATGTCGCCGTATAAGGCGGAAATTTCCTGAACGTAACCGATGCGGCGCAAATAAGCGATGCGGTCGGTTTTAAGGTCAATGTCATCCAGCACAACCGAGCCGGTATCCGCCTCAAAATATCCGCTCAAAATACGCATAAGCGTAGACTTTCCGGCGCCGTTTTCGCCGAGCAAAGCCGTAATATGTCCTTTTTCAAGCCGCAAAGAAATATCGGATAAAACGCGTTTATCATCAAAAGATTTTGAAATATTGTCGATTTTCAGCATATCGTGCCCTCAATTTCGGTAAATTATACCCCCATATAACACTATTTCATCATTTTTTTCAACCATAATGAAAAAACATTGATGACAAATTGATTTTAATAGAGTAATAATTAACAAAACGCTTAAACGGAGCAAATAAAATTGAACGAGTTTACAAAAGAAGAATTACGAAACTTCATCATCGGTCTGGGGGTATTGTTTTTTTGCCTGGCGGCCTTCTTGATATTTAAGTTGAATCAAAACGATTGGGAAAACGCCGAAAATTCCGATTATACCGTGTATGCGACCTATAATCGCACCGACGGTCTGGAAATCGGCGATAAAGTGCGTATGGCCGGCATTGATGTGGGATATGTGGCCGATAACGAACTTGACGACGATTTCAGAGCCACTCTGACACTTAAGATTCGCAAAGAAATACAAATTCCGGATGACAGCAGCGCGGCGATTGTCAGCTCTGGGATTATGGGAAATAAATATATTGAGGTCGAGCCGGGCGGTTCGGAGGATTTTATTGCCGACGAAGGCGAATTTTCGTATACGCAGGACGCGATTATTTTGGAAGAATTGATTGACCGGATTATATCAATGGGCAAGGCTAAGCTCGGCGCCAAATCCGAATCGTCAACAACACCGCAGGAGGAGAATTAAGATGCGTAAAAAACCGGTTGAAACCATTATGGGACTTGTTGTTCTGATTATTGCATTATTGTTTTTGGGGTTTGCCTATAGGGTGTCGGACCTGCAGGTGGTGCAGGGATATTCCGTGAGCGCCGAATTTTTGAAGGTGGGCGGTCTCAGCGTCGGCTCCGATGTGCGGATTAACGGCATTAAGGTCGGTACGGTTACGGCGCAGGATTTAAACAACGAAGATTATACGGTAAAGGTTACTTTCAATATCGCCTCAAACGTGAAACTGCCGAAAGACAGCTCGGCGGAGATTGTCGGCGACGGTTTGATGGGGGATAAATTCGTTAAAATCAATCCGGGTTTATCCAAAGAATATCTGGCCGACGGCGATGTTTTTGCCAAGACCAAAGATTTCAAAACGCTGGAAGATATGGTCGGCGAAGTGATTTTTATGGTAACTGACAGCGGTAACAAAGATGATTAAGATACTTAAAATATGTTGCGCTTTGGTCTGTTGCGTCGTGTTTACGGCCGAGGCTTCGGGAATCGATAAAAATACGGCCAAAATGCAGGCGATGGATAAAATTACCGGACGGGTCAGCGTGATATACGTGCCGGTCGGCGGCATGGTTGAGTTCGGTTCGCTTTCGATTGTGGTGCGTGCTTGCAAAACCCGACCGATGGAAGAAACACCGGATAATTTTGTGTTTGCCGATATTGCGGATAAAACCCTGAAAGGCGAAGATGTCAACATTTTCCGCGGGTGGATGATATCGTCGTCTCCGGCCACGCATGCGGTGGAACACCCGATTTATGACGTGTGGTTGCTGAGTTGCGAAGACAGAAAAGTGGATAAAAAATTGTTGCTTTCCGCCGAGCAGTTGGCGGCGCATGAGAGTATTCCGTCGCTGGTAATGCCGGAATCGGTACATAAAGAAACCCTGTCTGAAGCTGCGGAAAACGGCGAGCCGATTTCCGAGATGCAGGAAGATACATCGCGTCGACAGGAAAACGTTGAAACGGGAATGGAGTTCTCGTATGATGAAGCCGACATAGAGGAAGAAGGCGCGGAAGAAGGTACGGAAGAAGGCGAGAGTGAAGGCGCGGCAGAAGGTGAAACGGCGGAAAACGAAAATGCCGTTACGGAGTAAATTCCGATAAAAATCCGTTAATAACTTGAATTTTTAGTTTTTTCTATTGCAAAAAGGGTATAGTAATACCTAAATAAATGTTGTTATAATATGTCAGGAGAAAAAAATGTTTATAAATGATGCCTATGCTGCGGAAGCGGCGGCTGCGGTTCAGGGAAGTCCCCTTGCCGGCACGTTGATACAGTTGGCTCTGATTTTTTTGATTTTTTATTTCGTCCTTATTCGCCCGCAATATAAGAAAATGCGCGAGCATGCCGCGTTGGTGGAGGCGTTGAAGGTAGGAGATAAAGTTCTGTTGACCAGCGGTATTTACGGTAAGATTTCCAAAATAAAAGAAGATAAAGTATATGCGGAAATTGCTCCGAATGTTGAAATTTTAATCGACAGAATGACCGTGGGTGCGGTTATTAATGACGCACCTAAAGCGGTTGTTGACGGTTCAAAAGCTGAAAAAGCAAATAAAAAAGTAAAAAAAGGAAAATAAAATGTATAAATTATCACTTAATCGAATTTTGATAATTATTGCCATTTGCTTGGTAGGTATCTTTTTTGCGATACCGAACTTTGCTCCGGATAAGACAAAGTTGCCGAAGTGGTGGCAGCCGGTTAATTTGGGCTTGGACTTGCAAGGCGGTTCCAGCCTGTTGTTGCAGGTTAAGATGGATGATGTTTTGCGTGATAAAATGTCGACGGTTGAGGAGTTGGTCCGTAAATCGTTGCGCGACCGCAGAACCCGCTATCAGGATCTGAAATCGGATAAGAACGGCGTAACCGTTAAAATTGCCGATTACAGCGCACGCGATAAGGCTAAAGAAGCCTTCCGCAAGTTGGATGAGGGTTTGGTTGTAACCGAAGACGAAAACGGCGAGGGCGTTTTGACCGTTACCTACAACGAGCAGGCGATGGCCGCGTTGAAGAATCGCGTAATTGACCAATCCATCAGCATCGTACGTCGCCGTATTGATGAACTCGGCACCAAAGAGCCGATTATTCAGGGACAGGGCTCCGACCGTATTTTGGTACAGTTGCCGGGTGTGCAGAATCCGGAAAGCGTGAAGATTTTGCTCGGTAAAACCGCCAAAATGGATTTCCATCTGGTTGATGAATCTACCACATTGGCCCAGGCCAAACGCGGCAAAATCAGCAAAGCTTCTAAGATTATGAGCGGTTCGGAAGGTGAGCAATACGTGGTGTTCCGTAAACCGGTTGTCGGCGGCGAACATTTGACCGATGCCAAAGTTACGTTTGACGGTCCGAATCCGGTGGTAAGCTTCCGTTTCGATACGTTCGGCGGTCGGCAGTTTGCCGAAGTTACCAGCGCGCATGTCGGCGAAAGATTGGCAATTGTTTTGGATAACGAAGTGATTTCCGCTCCGAACATTCAGACAGCCATTACCGGCGGCAGCGGTATCATTACCGGTAACTTTACCACCAAGAGCGCCAATGATTTGGCTTTGCTGTTGCGTTCCGGTGCTTTGCCGGCTCCGCTTGAGGTGATGGAAGAAAGAACGGTGGGCGCCGGCTTGGGTGCGGATTCGATTAAGGCCGGTGTTACCGCTTCCATAGTCGGATTTGCCGCAGTTATCATCTTTATGATTTTGGCTTACAGCCTGTTCGGTTTGATGGTTGATGTTACCTTATTCTTGAACGTGGCAATTATGCTCGGCATTATGAGCTTTATGGGTACGACCCTGACTTTGCCTGGTATTGCCGGTATTATCCTGACCATCGGTATGGCGGTTGATGCGAACATTTTGATTTTTGAACGCATCAGAGAAGAAGTTAATCACGGTCGTTCGATTCGTGATGCCATTACCGTCGGCTTTACCGAAGCATATCGCACCATTGTCGACTCTAACCTGACAACCTTGGCGGCGGCAGCGGTATTGTTCTACTTCGGCAGCGGTCCGGTACGCGGTTTTGCCGTAACGCTTACCATCGGTATCATCGTTTCGATGTTTACCTCGGTTACGGTCAGCCGTTTGATGGTGGAAGCATGGCTTGCCAAATATAAACCGACAAAGTTACCGTTATAATAAAAAAGGAATAAGAAAATGAAAATATTCAGTTGGATTATGAAAGATACAACCATCGACTTTTTGAAATGGCGCAAAGTCGGTTATGCAATTTCGTTGCTGTTGATTGCCGCGTCGATTGCCAGCATTGCCCTGAGAGGTTTTAACTACGGTATTGACTTCTCCGGCGGTGTGGCGATGGATGTGCGGGCCAAAGACGGTACGGCCGATGTGGAAAAGGTACGTTCTCAGCTTTCGACGCTGAACCTTGATGAATTGAACATTCAATCCGTCGGCAAAGAAGGTGACCAGCTGCTCATCAGAGCGCAGGCCAACAATGCCGATGAGGAAAGTCAGCGTATTGCCGTTAACCAAATTAAAGATATTTTAGGCAGCGATTATACGTTTGAGAGCATCGAATCGGTGGGTCCGCAAGTCGGTGACGAGTTGAAACTTTCCGGCGTTTTGGCCTCGATTTTTGCCTGCGTTGCCATCAGCTTGTATGTATGGTTCCGTTTTGAATGGCGTTTTGCCGTAGGTGCTTTGCTCGGTCTGTTTCACGATATTTTTATCACGGTCGGCCTGCTTTCCATCTTCCATTTAGATTTCAGCCTGACGACGATTGCCGCCATTCTGACGCTTGCCGGTTATTCGGTAAACGATACGGTGGTGACGTATGACCGTATCAGAGAAAACCTGCAAAAGTTTAAGAAAATGCCGCAATACGATTTGTTAAACAAGAGTATTAACGATATTTTCTCGCGTACGATTTTAACCAGCTTGACCACGTTGCTGGCCTCGTTGGCATTACTCGTGTTCGGCGGTGCGGCGCTTTACAGCTTTGCGTTTGTGATTACCATCGGCGTAGTTATCGGTACTTATTCCTCGATTTTTGTGGCAGTGCCGATTTTGAACTGGTTTGATTTGCGCAAAGCCGCACAGGAAGAAGAAAACATCAATCCGTTCGGAAATGTACAATAATCTTCCGTAAGCTTATGCAAAAACTCCGCAAGTGTCTGACTTGCGGAGTTTTGTTTCAATAGAGAGGTTGTTTTCGGGCATATAACTTCATGCGGATTAATACAATCGGCAAAAAGATGAGGTATCCCCAAATGAAGCACAGCGAGAACAACATGGTAAACCGAAAGGTTGCCGTAAATAAACCGAACGGGAGAAAGTCGTGGTTTCGCCAACGATTTACCCGGAAATACATTCGGTTGGTCGGTGCGCCGCACAAGCGGTAGCGATACATAATTACCGCGTTCCAGAAGGTGTGATAGCTCAAATTGGCATAAAGCATCGCCGCCTTGATGTTTTTCTTCGGCAACTCGTAAGTTCCGTCGTAAAAACTGTAAGGGTTTTGCAATTTGTCTTGCAGAATATCATCACGACCGGCCAGGTCAAAAAATATTGACCTCGTAAAAATACGAATAATCGAGAGACACAAGCTGACAATAAACAGCAAGGTACCAACCGTCAGCAACGCGAACACAAGTGCATCGGGAAAACTGTCCCACGCCAGACGCAGACTATCCAGCCACGCCTCAAAACCTGATTTAGTCATAATTATTTATAATTGATAAATTAATAATTCAAAGCTATGTAAACGGTATAAACTTTATTTGCCGCATTGTCAATCGGTTATAAAAAAACGGCGGAGTGTTGAGCTCCGCCGGCGGATAAAAATGTGTTGCAATCGCTTAGTAGGTGGTGATGGAGGTATTGTCTTTAACATACATGTTGAGCGATTGATAAATCTGTTTTTCCATACTGGAATCAAAGGCTTGGAACAAGTTGATAACCATATCGTTCCAATGCTGTTCTTTATCTTCGATATTGGTGTCAATCGCCATAACCAAATCACGCCAGGCTTCAACATTGGCGGCGGCCGAAGACTTGTTGTCAACCACACGCAACAACACCTTGAGGGTGGCATGATATTTTAAGCGGTCTTTGCTTAAGAGTTGTTCGGATTTTTCTTCGGTTTCGGTTACGCTGGCGTCCTGAATGATGAATTCCGCCACGCTGTTGGAAGAAAAGTCGGTAGCCTGCAGGCGCTCTTTGGCCCATGTTTTTGCGGTTTTTTCAATCGAAATAGGGAGCATGTGTTCAACATGCGGGCGAGTAAACGACGGGGTAAACTCCGATTTGATTTCCACGGATTTTACCAGCAGCGAAATCGGGGCTTTGTTATCAAAATGTAAATCGCTGTAACGTTCAGGCACCGCCGTGTTGTTATTCATGGTGGAACAGGCGTTCAAAAATACAACCGTGGCGGCCGCACAGACTATTTTGCTAAAAATATTCATCGTTCATAACCTCGCAAAATTGCACAATATTTAATTCAAAATACAGGGTAAAGTTTAAGATATGCTTAAAAAAAGGATTTTCGGCACGATTATTGATTTAATAAAAAAGTTGACAAAACGTAAAAATATGCTATACTGCACACATACAATATGAAAAGGAGATGCAAAATGGCTTATACTTTTAACAGTTTCAGAATGGCAAAAGTCAACAAAGAATTTAATCCGAAAACGGCTTTGAGCGTTATGGGGGCGGTTTTGGACGACGCGCTGACCGACGAAGAAAAAATCCAGGCTTCCGACGATGTGACCAATCTCGTGGCAGAGCGTGCGGAAAAGTTTGTGTCCGCCATGGCTGACGGCAGTATAAAAAACGAAGAATTGGCGGAAAAACTGGCGACGGCGATTGAACATAATCCTAAGAATATCCAAGCCGTTCTCAACAGCGCCATGAAGGTAGAAAAGGCGGCGGCAAACGGGGATACCGGGCTTTTAATCGCTCTTGCCGATAAGGTGATTTCCAAATTTAAGTATAAGCACTCCAACAGTGAAGCAATTCGCCGCACCAAGATTGTTTTGGCAACGCTCAACAAGTATGTGGAAAATTATAACAGAACGGCAAATCCGGAGGTGGCAACGTATGAAAAGATACATAAAATTTATGACAAAGCATATCCGATTGTGCCGAGTATTTTGCCGGTTTCCGAAAAGCTGAGCGAGCGGATTGCGTTGCTGAAAAGCGGTTATGACAGAAGCAAAGGCAACTTTGAAATGGTTGTAGAATCGTTTAAAAACGACCCGAAAGAAGGGGAGCACGCGGATATGTTTGAGCAAGAGCTGAAATTTGCCGTGAAGAATGACCCGCAAAAGGCTGTTGCTACAGTTATGGATAATATTAAAAGCGTTGCGCAAATCGCCAACGAAGGCGTACGCGGCGAAATTTACGGAATTATCCTGAAAGAAGCGTTTGAGGGAATTCCGGCAGACAATGATGCCGCAATCAAGGCCAGATCCGCGCAAATTATGACCTATATCAACAAGGCCATGAAAGCGGAAAAGAATCCGGAAATTAAGGAACGCCTGGCAGTGTGCGCAATGTATACGCTGCATAATGCCGCCACCGACGAAAACGGCGGATTGATGTTTGCCGAAGGGCAGGAAAATCAGGCGTTCGGTGCTTTGGAAAAATTGGCCGAAACCGCGGGACACCGCACCGAAATTAAGGAAATATTGGCCGCTACCGCCGATAGATACAGAGGGCAGGAAGATATTGAGAGCAGAGTGAAAGATACCATGAAAAAAGCTCTCGCCTCCGAAGACGGCTCCAAAAAAGAAATGGCGGTGGATTATGAAAAAACCATGTTTGAAAAGAGAATGAACAACGTATATCGCCAGGAGAAAAACGTACGGCGTTTGAATACGGAAATTTGTGCACTCTTGAACATCAATTATACGGATTCCGACTATAAGGTTGATGTCAATAAAGTTGGTCTTCCGAGCAAAAAGGAAATGGAAAAGGCCATCAACAAACTCAGCGAATATTCGCAAATCAGCGGCTATCTGCCGGACCTCATCATCGGCAAGATGGATACGGAAAAATTCAGCAATATCGACGATAAAATGCTGGATAAATTCCTTAATGTCTGCACCAGAATAAAGTCGGAAGAAAACCGCGGGAAAATCGTTTCCAAGTTGAATGACGTGCGTAAAGACATGCATGCCATGAACGTCAGAAAGAAGAACAAGATTGTGTTCAGCAAAGACGATTATATTGCGCCTGACGGAGTTGATTTGGAAAAATTGGCGGAAAAGAAAACGCCGGCAGATCACGCTCCGAAGAAGTTTAACGAATCGTTCAAGGACGATATTAAGAGCGGTAAAGGACGCTGATTTTAAGCAAATTATGAAAAGGTCGGTTTGTCACCGGCCTTTTTTGTTGCTTTATCAACAATGTAATATGCCGATATTTCAATATATTATGACTTTTGTAACATTTTGTAACAACTTGTTAAGTGCGCGCGCGCGAAAAATGTGCTATATATCGTGGCATAATTCGTAATTTAGCTAAATACAAAAGGATTTTTGATGACCAATACAGTAAAAGTCGCCGTTATCGGTGCCGGTATGATGGGTAAAAATCATATCAAAACATACAAAACCATGCAGGGCGTAGAGCTTGTCGGTGTTTACGACATCTTTCCGGAAGCGGCGAAAGCGGCGGCGGAAGCGTTTGGCATAAAGGCATTTTCTTCAATGGAAGAAGTGGCCGCCAATGTTGATGCCGTAAGCGTTGTAACCACCTCTGTCACCCACGCCGACGTCGGCGAGTTTTTTATGAACCACGGTATTCATTGTATGATGGAAAAGCCGCTCGCTACTACCGAAGAAGGTTGTATGCGCCTGATTAATGCCGCCAAGAAAAACAATGTGGTATTGATGGTGGGGCATATTGAACGCTTTAATCCGGCGGTGGAACAAATGGGAAAACTGCTTTCCGATACTTCTAAAATTCGTTCGATTACGGCACAACGTATGTCGGCCGCCAGCGGGCGTATTACCGATGTTGACGTGGCGATGGATTTGATGATTCACGACGTGGAAGTTATTCAATCTTTGGTGCAATCGCCGGTGGTTAACGTACAGACTGCATCGGTAAAAACCAAAGAAAGTCCGCTCGGTAAGGACTATATTACGGCATTGCTGGAATTTGCCAACGGTGCGACCGCCAATATTACGGCCAGCCGCATTACGCAATCGCGCGTGCGCACTCTGACGGTTACGACCGATACCAACTATATCGACATGGACTTTATCAACCAGAGTATTAATGTTCATTCGCAGGGTCGTATGCCGTTTGTTAATCAGGAAGAAATACCGGAATGGATGAATTACGGCTTGAAGGGTAGTGTCGAACAGTTGTTTATTCCGACCAATCAGCCGCTGTTGGCCGAGCTCAATCACTTTATTAAGTGCGTTAACGGCGAAGCAACACCGCGGGTTAACGGCGAACAGGCGCTTGCCGCCTTGCGCGTGATTTGGGAGGTTGAGGAAAAACTCGGTTTTTTGAATGAAACGGCGACCTCGAAATCGGGCAAAAGTAAGGCCGCTTAACCGAATATTCCTATTTGCTGAAAAACACCCTCATCTTATTGCGACGGGGTGTTTTTTTTAGCGTAAAAAGCCGACAAAATGCAGACTTGGACATATATTTCGGCAAGTGTCGAAAAATTAACCATTTTTTTACGTTCAAAGCAAAGATTTTGCTTGAACATTGTGATTTTGTGATATAAATTCAACGCAAATTAAAGTTTTTTTGATTTTAGTTCCGGTTCATTGTGAGCCGAGACTTCGTTTTAACAAATACAGCTAACAGGAGCTTAACACATTATGAGTAAATGGGTTTATACATTTGGAAACGGCAAAGCCGAAGGCGATGCCAACATGCGTAATCTCCTCGGCGGTAAGGGCGCTAACCTTGCGGAAATGAACAAGGTCGGTTTGCCGGTTCCTCCGGGATTTACGGTTACAACTGAAGTTTGTACATACTACTATGCCAACAACAATACTTATCCGTCTGATTTGAAAGACCAGGTTAAGGCTGCGGTTGCCGGCGTTGAAGCCATTATGGGCAAAAAGTTCGGCGATAACAGCAATCCGCTGTTGTTCTCGGTTCGTTCCGGCGCCAGAATTTCCATGCCGGGCATGATGGACACGGTTTTGAACCTCGGTTTGAATGACGAAAGCGTTAAGGGTTTGGCGCAAACTTCGGGTAATGAAAGATTTGCTTACGACTCTTATCGTCGTTTCATTCAAATGTTCTCCGACGTGGTTTTGGGTGCCGACCTCGATGAATACGAAGGTGCACTTGAAGCTATGAAGAAATCTAAGGGTTACAAGTCTGATACGGATTTGACCACCGAAGATTTGAAGGAATTGGTAAATCAATACAAACAAATCGGTCAAAAACTGGGTAAAGTTGTTCCGCAAGATCCGTGGGAACAGCTGTGGCTCGGTATCGGTGCTGTGTTCGGTTCTTGGAACGTTGCTCGTGCCATTACCTATCGTAAGCTGAACAATATTCCGGGCGATTGGGGTACCGCTTGTAACGTACAAACCATGGTGTTCGGTAATGCGGGTAACGATTCCGCAACCGGCGTTTGCTTCTCGCGTGATCCGGCTACCGGTGAAAACAAGTATTACGGTGAATACCTCGTAAATGCTCAGGGCGAAGACGTTGTGGCCGGTATTCGTACCCCGCAACCGATGAGCTCTAAGGGTGAAGGTAACTCTTTGGAAGAATTGTGGCCGAATCTGTATAAGCAGTTGGTAGATGTTCGCAACGCTTTGGAAGCACACTACAAAGACATGCAGGATATGGAATTTACCATTGAACACGGCAAATTGTGGATGTTGCAATGCCGTAACGGTAAGAGAACCGCTGCTGCCGCTGTTCGTATGGCAGTTGAAATGTTTGACGAAGGTTTGATTACCAAAGAAGAAGCCATTATGCGCGTTGGTGCCGATCAGCTCGATCAGTTGTTGCACCCGATGTTGGACCCGAAAGCTGATAAGAAAGTTATCGCTACCGGTTTGCCGGCTTCTCCGGGCGCTGCCGTCGGTCGTGCCGTATTCTGCGCCGAAGACGCGGAAGCTTGGGCTGCCAAAGGCGAAAAAGTTATCCTTATCCGTAACGAAACTTCTCCGGAAGATATCGGCGGTATGCACGCTTCGCAAGGTGTTATTACCGCTCGCGGCGGTATGACCTCTCACGCGGCGGTTGTTGCTCGCGGTATGGGTACTCCGTGCGTTTCCGGTTCTACCGATATTACCATCGACTACAGTTCCAAGACCATGACCACCAAGTCCGGCTCTTGCATTAAAGAAGGCGATTGGGTATCTTTGGACGGCGGTAAAGGCCAGATTATCGAAGGTAAAATCCCGACGGTTAAGGCTGATACCAACTCCGGTAACTTCGGCCGCTTTATGAAGTGGGTTGATGAAATCCGCACCATGCATGTTCGTGCCAATGCCGAAACTCCGGCTGACGCCAAACAGGCTCTGGAATTCGGTGCCGAAGGTATCGGTTTAGCTCGTACCGAACACATGTTCTTTGATGCTAAACGTATTTCCGATATGCGTACCATGATTTTGTCGGATAACGAAGAAGGCCGCAGAGCTGCTTTGGCTCGTTTGTTGCCGTATCAAAAAGAAGACTTCAAAGAATTGTATCGTACCATGAACGGCTATCCGGTAGTTATTCGTTTATTGGATCCGCCGCTCCATGAATTCTTGCCGCACACCGATGCCGAAATGCAGGAATTGGCTGACAAGATGGGTAAGACCCTGGCTGAAGTAAAGAATCGTTCGAATTCTTT
>JAEEMQ010000021.1 GCA_016283295.1 Alphaproteobacteria bacterium | reverse complement strand
GCCCACTTCTCGCGGCGCCCCTTCCAAAGTAGTCAGTTGATTATAACAGCACCAAAAATCGCCCTCCACCTTAACTTTCGATAAATCCGGCAACTCGCTCAAACCTTGGTTTGATAAATTCACATCGCCCTTGATTGTAAAATCGTCCGGCAGGCTATAAAGATTATAAGTCTTTCCGTCCTGTTCAAAATCAAAATTGCGATTTAACTCAGCCATTTTTGTTGCTCCGTTGTTGTTTTTTATTTAATTTAACAGAAAATATCGCAAAACGCAACAGGTTTTATACAAAAACGACAAATAAAACGGGGTTTACAGCTCGTCTTCGCCATCGCCAAAGTTCTTGTTATACCACTCTTTCATCGAGTTCGGGCTCAAAATGGAGAGCGAATTGACGTCAACCTTGACATCTTTGGCCGAACCTTCGGCTTTATAATCGGCGGCAAAAATGGTACCGTCCTTGCTGGCAAGCAGATTACCAACCACCGGAATCTTGCCCAAAAAGCGATTGAGGCTGTATGCCGGTGCCACCACCCCGTGAATCTTCACTTCATCGGTGGCGCGATTGTATTGGCCGATGGCAGTCAGGCCGACCACATTACCCTCTGCTTTGGCGTGCTTTAATTTCAGAATCTTATAGTGATATTCAAACGGCGCGCTGAAGTGCGTAAAGGTCAGACCGTCGCCCTTCAGCAAATCCAGCATTCCGGTAAACGAGGCCACCGACAGAATCTTGGCCACCACCGGCGCGTTCTGAATACTGAAATCACGCACTATGGCATGGCCGATAAACTTTTTGTTGAGCTCTCGCCGCGCCTCCAGTTTCAGCGTTCCGCCCACCATATTCTCATACAAGCGCAACACTTTGAGAGTACCGCCGGCGTTGTTACTTTCCACCGACAAATAGTGTTCTTTATTGGCGCGCGGCATATAGCTCAGATTAAGCTTAATCGACTTATCGATACCGAAGTTGCCGACCATATTCAGCTCATCAATACCGATACCGTGGCGCAATTTGGCGTTGCCGGTAAAGTTTTGAATCGGCGTGGTATCGTTGGTCCACAAACTTCCCACCGCAATATTGACGTCGGTATTATTGAGCTTTTCCAAACCGTCGTCCTCATTTTCCTGCGTCGGAGTGATATTCTTGTCGGCATCGCTCTTATCGTCGATTTTATCAAACAGCGGGCGCAAATCATAGCTTTCGCCGCTGACGTTGATTTTGTAGCTAGGATTATCGCTGTCGCTCATGCCGATTTTGGCGCTGGCGGTTGTCCGCGGTGCGCTGATTTTACTGATGTTTATCTCTTTTACGCGGCCGCTGGCATACATCCCGATATTGCCGCTGACCGCAAAGCCCGGTTTCAACAGACTCAGGTTAGAAACAGACGTAACTTTATCGTTTTTAACATTGACTTTAGCCTTTATCTCCGCCTGTTCGCCCGCCGCTTTTACCAGCCCCATATAGGCATAATCCATCTTGGTTTTCTGCAAATCGGCTCTGACATCGATTTCCGTCAGATTATTTTCGCGTACCACGATATCGGCATTAACCATGGCCGCCCCTTCAAAATACGGCGCTTGCAAAATTTTGGCATCAAATCCCAGTTTTTTCCGCGCCATTTCATCAAGCGCAAACGAAACGTGACAGCGGCTCTTATATTGCTTGTCGGCAAATTTTTCGTTCATCACTAAATTTACCGGAATTTCATCGAACTTCCCGTCGCCGCTCAGTCGCCAACCGCCGGAATTAACCTTTAACTTCATTTCGTCGGCGGTAATTTTGTGCGGGTCGGCTATCCCGTTCAACTCAATGTTGTGTAAATCCGCCGCCACATCGACCTTTATGTCTTTGGTATCCAAATCCTGCCGCAATTCAAAATCCAGCCCCAGTTTGACATCAACGTTGCCCTTAATCTTGTTCGGATCCAACCCCATTTGCGAAGTAAACTCCAGCGGCTTGTTATCTATCAGCTTCAGCGCATCGGCAACCGAAGCATTGCCGATTAAATCAATCGAGATGAAGTTGTCGTATTTATCCAAATCATAAATATCAACCTTGCCGCCGGTTATAATCACCCCGTCGCTCACGCCTTTGTCGATATCAATCAAAATATTGTGTTCGGTAAATTTTGCCGTGCCGTAAACATCGTGCACCACCGGCATACCTTCCAAATAGAACAAATCGCCGTCGCTCAAATGAGCCGTACCGTTAAGCGCCAACAGGCCCCAATCCTGAGTTTTGCGCCGATAACCGAAGTCAAATACAAACGAGGCATTTTCGGCATAGCCGCCGATAAGACCGTCTTTGCACCATTCCCATGCCGGCTCGGCCAAAAACCGCGGCCAAAAACGCGACAATTCTTCAAACGGGAATTTTTCCACCTTAACATTGAAACGCATGGCCGTATCTTGCAAGGTTTTTTCCAAATAAAACGTTTCCAAACCGCTGATATCGACACTGATGGCGGCTTGTTGCCCGCCCATTTTAAGTTCGGCGTTATCAATATGAACTTCGTCAATACCACCCACCATTTTGCCTTCAAGCAGCAATTCGTCAATATCGTAGTTATATTTTTCGTCGCCGTTAAAAGCGATATAGCCGTGTCCGCCGTCCAGCTCAAACACGATTTTTTCGACCGCGCCGTCAATATAATCCTGCACTTCGGACGGATGTTGCAACACATCGGTCAATTTAAGGGTAGTACTGACTTTGCCGTTGACCGGAACTTCAATCGACATCATCGAAAAAATATTTTCTTCGGTGGTTTCGTTAAAAGTGCTCATAAAGTCGGAAATTACCAAATCGGAAAAATAAATCTCCATATCCAGCGTATCCGCCGACGCATGATATTCGCTCTCAAAACCGACCGAGGCGATTTTTTCGTTGATGTTGACCAACGCGTTGGCGTTTATTTCCATATTTATCAGCTTGCGGTTAAATTCAAAATTCACGTCGGAAAGCACCCATTGCCGACCGTAGTCAACCTCGTTGAATTCAAGCTCGCCGCCGGTTATCGCAATATTGTTGACATAGCTTTCCGGATAGATTTTATCGTCGGAGTTATAATTATCCAAAAACTCCTTTAACTGTTCCACATAGAACTGCAGCTTTTTGCGACTTCCCTCGTCTTTAGCTCCTTCTTCCACCCCGTAAGAAGCATAGATGTATGCCGTCGGGTTTACCAAACTGACGTCGCTCGGCGCGATAATTCCCTTCATCAGCGCCCGCAAACTGAAGGAAAGGTACAGCTTCGGCGCCTCAATACTCATGGTATCGTCTTTTTTGGTAACCGCTATGTTGTTGGCCGTCACCCTGACCGGCTGAATCGAACGCACCAGTTCAATATTTACGTCGCCGATTTCGATTTTGTAATCGTTTTCGTCATAATTTAAGGCCTGCACGATATACGGCTTCAAATACGGCACCGATATCGGCCCCTTGTACAAAGTCCACATCAAGAGCAAAAAAACAATGAACAGACCGACGAAAAACCAATCTATCATCTTTTTGAAAAAATATGCACGTGACGATATTTTTTTCATTATGCCGCCCCGCCCTCCGTATCGGCTTTTATTTTTTGCGCCAACGCCGCCGATAAAAACAGGTCGATATCGCCATCCAGCACCGCCTTGCAATCGGCAGTCTCCGCTTCCGTGCGCAAATCCTTAATCAGACGATACGGCTGCAACACATACGAGCGTATTTGATAGCCCCAGCCGTTATCGCCCTGATTATCTCTGGCAGTTTGTGCCGCATCAGCCTTTTTTTGCATTTCTATTTCGTAAAGGCGTGCCCGCAGCATTTTCCAACAGTTATCGCGGTTTTGAAATTGCGAACGCTGAGTTTGGCTCGAAACCACAATACCGGTCGGAATATGCGTAATTCGCACCGCCGAATCTGTTTTGTTGATGTGCTGCCCGCCGGCACCGCTGGCGCGATAAGTATCAATTCGGCAATCTGCCGGATTAATATCTATCTGAATATTGTCGTCAATTACCGGATATACACCAATAGAAGCAAAACTGGTATGGCGTCGGGCCGCGCTGTCAAACGGCGAAATCCGTACCAAACGATGTACACCGCTCTCCGATTTAAGCCAACCGTAAGCATTTTTGCCGCTGATTTTTATGGTGGCAGATTTAAGGCCGGCCACATCGCCTTCGGTTTCTTCAATCAGCTCCGTTTTATAATGATGCATTTCCGCCCAACGCGTATACATTCTGAGCAACATTTGCGCCCAATCCATAGCTTCGGTACCGCCGCTGCCGGCATGCACCTCCAAATATGTATCGTTGCCGTCAGCCTCGCCCGAAAGCAGAGATTCCAGTTCGGCATGCTTTGTCTGTTGTTGCAGTTGCAACAGATTATTCATCAATTCGCCCAGCATGGCTTCGTCGTTTTCCGCCTCGGCGAACTCTATCATTTCCTTGTAGTCTTCTAAAGTGCGGACATAATCTTCATATTGGGCGAGTTTGGTTTCCAGCGTATTTTTTTCGCTCATCAAACTTTGCGCTTTTTCCGGATTATTCCATAAATCGGCATCGGCAGTCAAAGCAGCCAATTCTTCGCGGCGCAGGACGGCATTATCGTAGTCAAAGATACCTCCTCAGCAACGCCAAAGATTGCTCGACCTCGGTTACGATATTATAAAATTCCGCGCGCATTAATACTCTCCTCCCAACTGCAGACTGCTGTTTTCGTTTTCCGGACCGGCAACCACCGAATTGTCGTCGCCGATAACCCGCTGCCGGTTATAAAACTCGAAGTCCGGCTTCAAGGCCTCGATGATGGCAGCATTATCCCCCGGTGCCGACGGTTTTCCGGTATACGGATTCACGCGCACCAATTTGATGCCGGCCGGAATACGGAAACTGGTATCCGGCGTATCTTTAAGAGCTTCTTTCATAAAGTCATAGAAAATCGGCAAAGCGGCATGAGCACCGGTTTCGGCCATACCTAAACTCTCCGGCTCGTCATAACCGATGTAAACACCGGCCACCAAATCCGGCGAAAAGCCGACAAACCACGCGTCTTTGGTTTCGTTGGTGGTACCGGTTTTGCCGGCCAAATGACGATGTAATCCGTTTAATTTGGCGCCGGTTCCGCGTACCGCCACACCTTCCAAAATAGAGGTCATCTGATAGGCCGAGAGCGGATCAACCACCTGTTCGCGCACCACCTCAAAATCCGGCTCTGGCTGATTTTCCCACTTATCGGCGGCACAAGTCGGACACGATGTCTGCTCGTGCTTATAAATGGTGCGACCTTTACGGTCTTGAATACGCTCAATCATATACGGCGGCACTTTTTTACCTCCGTTGACGATAACGCAATAGGCGCTGACCATATTGATTACGCGAGTATCGGCCGCCCCCAAAGAGGCCGACAAATACGGCGGCAGATGGTCATTAACTCCGACCCGACGTGCCATATCAACGATTTTATCCATACCGATATCTTGAGCCAGACGTACCGTCATCAGGTTTTTGGAAAGTTCGACACCGCGACGCAGGGTCATCAGTCCGTAAAACTTTTTGGAGTAATTCACCGGCTTCCATTTCGGCATTCCCACGCCTTGGTCAAGCACAAACGGCGCATCCAAAATCAAATCGGTCGGAGAATATCCCTGCTCCAAAGCCGTCAAATACACAAACGGCTTAAAGCTGGAACCGGTCTGACGATAGGCCTGTGTGGCGCGGTTAAACTGCGACTTGGCAAACGAAAAACCGCCGACCAGAGCCAGAACTTTTCCGGTATGCGGATCCATAACCGCCATACCGGCTTCAACTTCCGGAATTTGCCGCAGGTTGTATGTTTTGGCTTTGGCATCTTTAGACGTATCCTTTTCGGCATAAATAACGTCGCCTTTGTGCAAAACCTGTTCCATTTTGCTCGGTACCGGCCCCATATTTTTGCCTTTTTCCTTATAACGCGCCCACTTAACGGCAGAAAGCGGAATATTACCGGTATCGCCGTTTACGGTTTCAATTTCGGCTTTATCGGCGGCAACGTTCAGCACAACGGCCTTTTCCCAAGTCGGTTCGGCCCCGGCGGTCAAGATTGTATCTTTGAGGTTTTGCTTATAATTTTCATCAATATCGATATTGGCCTCGGCTCCGCGCCAACCGTGACGCAAATCATAATCTATCAGGCCCTTGCGTACAGCACGCGTGGCGATTTCCTGCAAACGAGGGTCCACCGTGGTACGCACGATTAAACCGCCTTGGTACAACGCTTCGTCGCCGAAATTGCGGCTGATGGTGCGACGTACTTCCTCGCTGTAATATTCGGTATCTTTTAAAAATCCGCTCTTGCGTTCCACCACTTCCAGCGGCTTTTCTTTAGCTTCGGTTGCCGCCTGTTCGGTGATGTAACCGTCTTCGAGCATACGGTCGATAACCCAGTTTCGACGGGCAACAGCCGCCTCGTACTTGGTTTTCGGGTTATAGTTGTTAGGTCCTTTCGGTAATGCCGCCAAAAAGGCAACTTCATGCAGTTCCAATTCGTCAAGCGATTTGCCGAAATAATTGATGGCGGCAGCTGCCACACCGTAAGCGCGATTACCCAGATAAATCTCGTTCAAATAAAGCTCCAAAACGTGTTCTTTGGAAAAAGCGCGATTAATCCGCCGCGCCAAAATGGCTTCTTTGAGCTTACGCATATAAGAGAGCTCGGAGCTCAGCAAAAAGTTTTTCGCCACCTGCTGCGTAATAGTAGAAGCACCGGCCGGACGCTTTCCCGTACCCATTTTGCGCAAATTACCCAAAGCGGCGCGGATAATACCGCTGTAATCAATGCCGGAGTGCTTGTAAAAATGCTTATCTTCAGCGGCAATAAACGCCTGCTTTACCAAATCCGGAATCTTCTCCTGCGGCACAAACAAGCGCTTTTCGGCGGCATATTCCATCATCACCTGACCGTCGCCGGCAAATAATCTGGTAGTAACCGGCGGTTCGTAATTCTCCAACTGATGATAATCCGGAATCGTAATATTGATTTTTGCCATACCGTAGGTGATGACTATTATCAAAATGATAAGGCAAAAAAGGCCTAAACTGGCCAAATAAGATAGCACTCTAAGCATATAAACCCACTTAAAATAAACGTTCGAACTTTGAGAACGGATTTTATTACAATTTAATAAAATTGCAATAACTATTTACCAGTTAGCGGCAATTTCCGGATCGGTAAAATATTTATCCACGGCGCGCGCCACGGCATCGGCCAGTTTACGACGATATGCCGGTGTGCGCAAATTGGCTTCCTCCGTGCGATTCGAGAGATACCCCATTTCCAAAAGCGCGGCCGGAATATCCGGTGCTTTCAAAACCGCAAAGCCGGCAAACCTGTGGGTATTTTTTACGAGTTTAACGCTTTTGGCCATTTCCTGCACCAGATAAGTGGCATATTTTGACGATTTGTTGCGAGTATCGTTTTGCGACAACGAAATCAGAATATCGTTAACTTCTTTGGTGTTGCCGCCCAAATCGATACCACCGATAATGTCGGCCTTATTTTCACGTTCTGCCAATGCCGCGGCCTCTTGGTCGGATGCGGTATCGGAAAGCGTATAAATCGATAAGCCGGTGGCACTGCGATTTCTGGCACTATCGGCATGAATCGACATAAACAGGTCGGCTTTATAATTTTGCGCGATTTTTATCCGCTGACGCAACGGAATAAAAATATCATTTTCTCTCGTTAAATAAACAACATAGCCCTTATTTTGAAGAACTTGCTTTAACTCTTTTCCCATTGCCAGAGTGATATTTTTCTCATAAGTTTTGTTATATGCGCCGATGGCTCCCGGGTCTTTGCCGCCGTGTCCCGGGTCCAACACCACAATTCGCTTGCGATTAACCTTGGAAACAGCCTTTTCTTCCGGCTTTTCCAATGATTTATCTTCAAAGCTGACGGCATCCGGTGCGAACTGCTTATTATTGGTCAGCATATATTTATTACCGATTTTATTATGAAAATTTTTGACATCGGTCATAGCCAAATCCACCACCAGGCGCCAATTTTGGCCGGATTGCGGCGGAATCAGAAAAGCCTTTTTAACCACGGCCGGACGGGAAAGTTCCAAAACCACGCGCTTATCGTTGCCGGACATTCTGCCGACACGCGTTTGTTTGACTACCTGATTGGAGATTTTGGTGTATAACTGCTTGATGTCCGCATCTTCCAAATCAACCACGACTCGCTGCGGGTCATCGAGCAGAAAAACCCGATAATCGATGCTTTTATTCATATCAAACACCACTCGCGCGCCGTCGGATTGATTACCGATACGCATATTTTGAATATCAACCGCAGCCTGCGCCCGATACGCAAAAAGCAGCATAAAACAAAACACGGTAAAAATCTTAACCAATAACCGCTTCATCAGTCCCATCCAGACATACTCTTTCATTTTCTTCTTACAAATTATTTATCAGTATAGCGGCTATATATTACCAATATGTTAAAATATATTAAATAGCGGATTATTTTTTTGGGTAGTTTCTTAAAATTTTTATTGTTTTTTTAATTTTATGAATTATGCTTAGGGCGATTGTGAAACGGATTTGTTTTTATTGGAGAGTTATAAAAACGTCAGCAAAACAACCCCGTTTTACAGAGTGTAAGTTTGGGTAAGATAACTGCGCTCCGCCGTTTTTCTAATAACTAAGAAGAAAAAGCGCAAAAGCGGCCGAGTCGGAAACAAATGAATAAAAACACACATTGCGACAGCTGTCGTATTATGTGGTGTATCAGGTTATTTGTATTGCGTTATCGGGCCCGTAATCGGCTCTTTTTTTTTATATAAAGAGCCCCAAATATGAGGTTTATGATGACAAAAAGAATGTTAATTGACGATACGCAGCCGGAAGAAACCCGGGTCGTTATCGTGGACGGTAATAAAGTTGAAGACGTGGAGTTTGAATCCACTTCACGCAAACAAATCAAAGGAAATATCTACACGGCCAAAATAATCAGAATCGAGCCTTCGTTGCAGGCGGCTTTTATTGATTACGGCGGCAACAAACACGGTTTTTTGGCTTTTAACGAAATTCATCCGGATTATTACAACGTATCCGAAGAAGTGCGTAAGCAGGTTGAGGCCGAAGTTGATGAGATAATCGCCGGAAAAATTCGCTATTTGAAAGAACGCGAAGCCGAGCGCGCCCGCTATAAGGCCGAAAAAGAGGCTCAGGAAGCGCGGCGCCGCATGGAAGCTCAGCAGGCTCATGAGGTAGAAGAAGCTCAGCTGGAACCGGCGCAAAATGTTCAGCCGGAAAATGACGAATATCTGAATATTCAGGCAACCGCCGATATGATGCACGAAGTACAGCCGGCCGAAGAAAATTCCGCTACCGAAGAAAAGGCGCCGGAAAAAGCACCGAAATCGCGTCGCTCTTTCAGAAAACGCAAAAACGAAAAAAACGCGGCGGAAGCAACCGAAGCAGTTGCCGAGACTCCGGCGGAAGTCCCTGCCCCGCAAGCTGTGGAAAGTACTCCGGCTCCGGCCGAAGTTGTTGCCGCAGTTCCGAGCGAAATCGAACACACCGAAGAAGAAGCGGCCGAGGAAGCAAAACCGCGCAAACACCGCAAGTCGACCCGCCGTCCGCGCGACCGCAAAAAAGCCGTACAAACTCAGGCTGAGGCAACCGGTTTGGAAGCAGAAACGCTGGAAGACGAAGTTGATGACGATTTGGACAGCGATGATGAAGACGATATCGAAAATAGCGAAAGCGGCGAATATAATTTCGAGACTCAGCGCAAATTGCTGATTGCCCGCAAACTGTTTCATCGCAGCACCATTCAAGACGTTTTGAAAGAAGGCCAGACTTTATTAATTCAGGTGGTAAAAGAAGAACGCGGTAACAAAGGCGCCGCCTGCACCACCTATATTTCGTTGGCCGGGAGATATTGCGTTTTGATGCCGAACCGCATTAAGAGCGGCGGTGTTTCGCGCAAAATTACCAATGCCAACGACCGCCGTCGTTTGAAGGCCGTTATCAAGAGTCTGCCGATGAATACCGATATGTCGCTGATTATCCGCACGGCGGGCGAAGACAAGAGCGATGCCGATATTATCCGCGATTACAACTACTTAATCCGCACCTGGAATGCCATCCGCTACGGCGCTTTGCGCACTCCGGCACCGGCCATTGTGTATGAAGAAGGCAACTTAATCAAACGTGCCCTGCGCGATATGTATACCAAAGATATTGCCGAAGTGATTATCGATGGCGATGAGGCGTATCAGACGGCGCGTAATTTTGTAAAGATTTTATCGCCGCACAACCTGCGTCATATTCATTGTCGCAAACCGGGCGACGTGCCGGTATTCCAACGTTTTCAGATTGAAGCCCAGCTGGATAAGTTGCATAATCCGATTGTACAGCTGGAATCCGGCGGCTATTTGGTGATTAACCCGACCGAAGCGCTGGTTTCGATTGATGTTAACTCCGGACGTGCCACCAAAGAAAAAGATATTGAAGAAACCGCGCTCAAAACCAACTTAGAGGCCGCCGACGAAATCGCCAAACAGCTGAAAATGCGCGATTTGGCCGGTCTGATCGTGGTTGACTTTATCGATATGTATGAACAGCAGAACAATGTGGCGGTCGAGCGGCGGATGAAAGAAGCGATGAAAGACGACCGCGCCCGCATTCAAATTGCCAAGATGAGCATTTTCGGGCTGTTGGAAATATCGCGTCAGCGTATGCACTCCTCGTTTATGGAAAGCAACTACGAGCCTTGTCCGTATTGTCACGGTCGCGGCGTTACCCGTACGGTAGAATCCGGCGCAACTCTGGTATTGCGTTCGATTGAGGGCGAAGGCGTTCGCAACCGCAAGGCAAAATTGACGGTCAGCGTTCCGGTAGAGTTTGCCGCTTATATTTTGAACCAAAAGCGCAAACAACTGGCGGCACTTGAAGAAACTTACGAATTGCAAATCGTGATTGCCGGCGACCCGACCATGAAAGATATTTCCGACTTCAAGATTTGTCGCGAAAAACTGCAAGTCGCCAATACCAATGTTGCCGATACGGCCGCAACCTGCTATGAGGCGGAAAATATGGAATATGACGAGGAAGACGATGTTGCCGCAGAAGAAACAACCGAAGAAGAAAACGGCGACCGTCGTTTCCGCTTCCGTCGCAATTCCCGCGGACGCAGACAACGCCGCTCGGATGAACGTCGCAACGACAGACGCGGTGACAACGGCGAAAGCTCCACCGCTCCTGCCGAAGCTAAACCGGAGAAAAAGTCTTGGTGGCAAAAATTACTCGGATAATGCGCTTTTTTGCGCTTTTGGTGCTGTTGACCGGTTTGTTCGTCAGACCGGTCGCGGCCGGGAGCGTGACGCTTATTACCGATGCCGAAACGCAAAATTTTTTGAACTCGGTACTGGCTCCGCTGTATAAAGCGGCCGGCATTCCTTTCAAATCCGATGTCCACATGGTGCGCGACAATTCCCTCAACGCGTTTGTCAGCGAAGGCAACTATATGTTTGTGCACACCGGCACGCTGATTGAGGCCGATAACGTCAACGAGCTTTCCGGCATTTTGGCGCACGAAACCGGACACATATTGGGCGGTCATATCGTGCGGCAACAGCTGAAAATGGAAAAAATGAAGTATGTGATGCTCGGCTCGATGATAGCCGCCGGCGCTACGGCCGTTTCTACCGGCCGCGGCGATGCGGCGATGGCGATTATGCTCGGCTCGCAGAGTTCGGCCATCAACAGTATGTTGCATTATCAGATGGAAGAAGAGCGCAACGCCGACGAGAGCGCGATCAAATTATTGTCGCAAACCAAGCAATCCACCGCCGGGCTGCAGAATTTCATGAACAAAATCAAAAGGAAAAATGCCCTGAGCGGCGTTACGGAAAGCACCTATTTTCGCACCCACCCGCTGACGAGCGAACGTATCAATCACTTTATTGAAGCAGGCAAAAGCAACCACTATCCGAGCGCGCACCGTTTGGACGGCGAATTTGCGATGATTAAGGCTAAATTGGCGGCATTTTTACTTGATAAACAAAAGGTTATGCGGATGTATCCGGCGAGCGACAACTCGGCTCCGGGGCGTTATGCTCACAGTATTCTGGCATTTCGGCAGAACAATTTGCCGGAAGCTTTGCGCCTGATTGACGGCTTAATCGCCGAGCAGCCGAAAAATCCGTATTTTCACGAGTTAAAAGGCCAATTTTTGTTTGAGAGCGGACAGGTAAAACAAAGTGTTGCCGAATACGAAACGGCGTTGAAATTGCTGCCGAACAACCCGCTGTTGCAAACCAGTTTGGCGCAGGCCATGCTCGAAAACAATCCGGATAAGGCTCAGTTGCAACGCATTATCACCCTGTTGCAGCAGGCGCAAATCAAAACTCCGACCGCCGGCGGCTGGATGATGTTATCCCGCGCTTATGATATGAGCGGGCAGCGTGCGCATTCGCTGTATGCGGCGGCCGAGTTCAGTTATGAGATGGATAACCTGGAGGTGGCGCAAAAGCAGCTGGAAAACGCGCGCCAAGCCGGCCCCGATAAAAGTCTGGAGCTCAAAATATCCGACTTGGAACAGCGCATCAAACGCGACCGCAAAGACCGCGGGTTCTAAATTCCCTGCTTTATATATAAAAGCAACTATATAAACTAAACGAACAAGCAGAACGAAATATCATATCTATTTGCCGAATACGTACAACCATCCAGTCTCAATATCTGTCGAACATTATTTTGTTTTTTGGGTTGATTTTTTTACCGTATCTTTTTCAGATAATGTACTTTTCGGGGATTTCTCTTCTTTATACATAGCCTGATAAAAAACAGTATATCTCGGCTGATGCGTCATCGTTGCTATTCCGCCCTGCAGCTGCCAACCTTGCTTCAGTTTATCGTTAACAAATTTAATCAATTCATCCAACGAATCACTACACTCAACTTCATATTTCATATCTGCTTCTCACTACTGCTTTATACGACTCAAAATTACGATTTGTAGTATACTTCTAGCACGAACAGATGTTTAAATCAATAAATTTATTTGCTTAATTCAATGACCGCATCGATTAATTATAGTCGTAGCTTGATTTTTTGTGTTTAAAGCTATATGATGGCGACAAGAAAGGATAATAGGTTGAAAATTCGTCTGTTTTTAATGTATTTGGCTGTGACCGGTTGTGTCGCACCGTTGCAGATTCCCGCCGAGTTCAAGTATTCGGTGGCCCAAACCGACGATTTTGACTTTGCGGTGTGGCAAAAAATCGAACAGCCGTCAGCGCCGTATAAAATATATTTTGAGGGTGACGGCTTTGCCTTCAACGCTTACGGCCAACCGACTTCCGACCCTACTCCGCACGGTACTTTTATGCGTACGACCGCTTTTGCCGACAATCATCCGAACGTGATTTATATGGCGCGTGCCTGCCAGTTTGTGCAAAATAAAAAATGCGAGCAAAAATATTGGACTACCGCACGTTTTGCGCCGGAAATCGTGGCGGCACAGGCCGATGCGGTTAAGCAAATTGTCGGCTCCCGTCCGGTTACCTTCGTCGGCTTTTCCGGCGGCGCGCAGATTGCCGGCCTGATTGCCGTGACACATCCGGAAATTAAGGTGCAAAAAATTATCACTATCGGCGGAAATTTGGACCATCCGGCATGGACGGCGTATCACCACGTGCCGCCGCTTTCGGATTCTGCCGATTTGAACGACTATCGTTCCGCGTTTGCAAAAATTCCGCAAGTTCATTATGTCGGCACCAAAGATACGATTATGCCGCCGGAGCTTAATCAAAATTTTGCGGCAGAAAGTGCCGAGATAGTGGTGGTTGAAGGTGCCGCGCACAACGACGGCTGGGATGAAATTTTGCCGCAAATCTGGAATGAAGATTGATTTTTATGAAATTGCCTCAATTTTGAGCTGAATTTCCAGCCATTGTTCTTCTTTTTGTGCAATCGCCTCTTTATTGGCGGCCAGAGTGGTAGTCAGCTCGTCAAATTTTTGCGGATCATCGGTATATAAATTCGGATTGCCGAGCGCAATTTCGATAGCCTTGTTCGCAGCTTCCAATTCGGCAATTTCCTTAGGCAGATTATCCGAGAGATATTGTTCCTTAAAGCTGAGTTTTACGGTTTTGTTGCGCTCTCTTACTTTCGGTTCCGCCTTGGCCGGAGCCTTTTTCGGTGCTTTCTCCGCCGGACGATTTTTCAGCTTATCCAGCAATTCGGTATAAGTGCCGACGTGTTCATAAATAGTGCCGTCGCCCTTCATATACAGCAAAGAAGTGGCAACTTTATCCATAAAATCGCGGTCGTGGCTGACAATCAAGACCGTTCCCTCATACTCATCCAGCACTTCTTGCAACAAATCGAGCGTGTCCATATCCAAATCATTGGTCGGTTCATCCAAAACCAGCAAATTCGACGGCCGCGCCAAAGCCACCGCCAACATCAGGCGATTTTTTTCGCCGCCGGACAATGCCGCCACCGGACACTGCGCCTGCTCCGGCTTGAATAAAAAGTCTTTCAAATAAGCCACCACATGGCGAAAATGCCCGCGCACCCAAATATGGTCGCCCTCATTACACAGAGTTTTCCATAGTGTTTTTTTCGGGTCGAGCGTAAGACGATTCTGGTCAAAATACGCTTCTTCCAGGTTTTTACCGATACGGATAAAACCGGAATCCGGCTCCAGACGCTTGGTCAAAAGTTTTACCAGAGTGGTTTTACCCGAGCCGTTCGGCCCGACAATACCGAGCTTGTGGCCTTTGATGATACGGATGGAAAAATCCTTAATCAGCTGACGTTCGCCGAAGGCTTTATAAACGTGTTTGGCCTCAATCACCAGCTTGGAGCGCTGTTCGGCGGTTTCCACTTCCATATTGACCGAGCCCATCATCTTGATCTGCTCGCGCCGTTCCTGCCGCAGTTGTTGCAAACGCCGCAGACGTCCCATATTGCGCTTGCGCCGTGCCGTAACGCCTTTATGCAGCCACTCGGTTTCTTCGGCGATTTTTTTATTGAGTGCCTTTTGTTCGATAATTTCCTGGTCGATAACCTGGTCTTCCCACTCCTCAAAATGGGCAAAACTCTTGTTATTGCGGCGCAAAATTCCCCTATCCAGCCAAAACGTGGTTTGCGATACATGACACAAAAAAGAGCGGTCGTGGCTGATAACGATTACCGCACCGGCAAATTGTTTGATTATATCTTCCAGTTTTTCGATGGCTTCGATGTCCAGATGGTTGGTCGGCTCATCGAGGAGCAAAATATCCGGCTCATTAATCAGAGCCTTGGCCAGAGCGGCCTTACGACATTCGCCGCCGGAAGATTCCGACGGGTTCTGCTTGTCGCGAATATCAAAATATTCGATCAGTTTATCGGCACGATAGGTCTGATTTTTTTCGGTTGACGGCAACCCGCTTTCCACCACGTCGCGCAAGGTTTTATAACCGCTTAAATCAGGCTCTTGCGGCATGTAGCCGACCCGCATTCCCGGTTGCATAAAAAACTCGCCGTCATCGGCTTCGATTTCGCCGGCAATAACTTTTAAGAGCGTCGATTTACCGCAGCCGTTGCGTCCGACCAGACAGATTTTATCGCCGCGGTTAATATATAAATCAACCCCGAGAAAAAGCGGCTTCAAACCAAAACTTAAACGCGCACCGCGCACCGTATATATCGGAGCTTCCGCAACCATATTCTCAACCTTTCGGACTATATCTAAACCAAAATAAAAAATATTACAAGCAATTTATTTTTTTACCTTGAAACATCCGTATTTTCGTATTATTGTAGTGCAAAGTTGTTATGAAAGGTTGTATTATGAAGAAGATATTGTTCAGCATCGCTTTTGTTTCGTTTTTAATCGCCGATAATTCGTTTGCCGCCAGCGGTGATGTGGATTTGTTATCTGACGAAATGTTTTTGAGTGATAGTGAAACCGCACAAACCGACGCCAATGTTGACGAGCCGAAAGAAAAAGAAGAAAAGTCCGGCGGAATCTTCGGGTTTATGCGCCCGATTACCAGATTTTTCAGCGGCGGAAATTCCGATAACGAAGATAAAGAAGATGAAGAAGATTTATTCGACAAGCTGACCCGTTCTGCAGATTCCGGTAATCTCGAAAGTCAGATGGAATTGGCCTATTTATATCTATACGGCATTGATGATGTTGAGCAAGACTTCGAAAAAGCCCTGCATTATTATAATTTGGCGGCGGAACAAAAAGACCCGATTGCTTTGAATAACCTCGGCAGTTTATATTTCAGCGGTATCGGTGCGCCGAAAGATACCGGTAAAGCCTTGAAATTGTTTAGCGAAGCCGCCAAATTGGGCAACGACAATGCCGCGCTTAATCTGGCCTTTATCAATCTGACCGGCGGCAGAAAAAATGCCCAATACAACAAGATAGCCATTGATTTGTTCGAACAGGCGCATAAAAAGAACAATATCGCCAAATTTATGCTCGGCTACGCCTATTACAGAGGATTTGTGGTACCGCAGGATTTTGAAAAAGCGTTTCAGCTGGTTAAGGCGGCGGCGGATGCTCCGGCGCAAATCGACGAAGCTCAGCTGATATTGGCCAGAATGTATGCCGAGGGCAAAGGTACGGTGCAAAACTATCAAAACGCCCTCAACGCCTATCGTGCGGCCGTTGCGCAGAATAATATGGAAGCGGTTATGGAATTGGCACAGATTTATGCCGACGGCGCTATGTGCCCGAAAAACTTTGTTTTGGCTCACTCTCTGTTTAATATCGCCTCTGCCAAAAACATTCCGAATGCGGCGGAAAAACGTGATGAACTTACCGCGGAAATGAAATTGGAAGAACTGACACAGGCGCAGGAGACGGCACAAAATTATCAGAGTGCTCCGTCCGAACTGACTACCTATATCAGACAAACGTACGGTCCGAATATCAGAAAATACATTGAAAATAATATGTAACAACATATAAAATGAGCCGAAAACACAAAAAACTGTTGCGCAAAATATTATCGTGGTCCGGATTATTCTTTTTCGGAGTAGCGGCTTTTATGATTTATCATCAGCTGGCCAAATATTCGTTGGAAGAAATAAAGCAGGCCGTGATAGACGTGCCGAACCGCAATATTTTATATGCCTGCATAGCGTCACTCGGCGGCTATATTGCCCTTTCGTCATACGACTTTTTGGCATTGAAATACATTAAGCACAAATTGGCGGCCTGGAAATGGATGTTTGCGGGTTTTCTGGGGTTTGCCATCAGCAATAATGCCGGACATGCCGTGGTTTCCGGCGGCGCAATTCGCTATCGGCTGTATACGAGGTGGAGAATTCCGGCCGGAGATATTGTTAAAATCGTAACTTTTTCCGGTTTTACTTATTTAATCGCCTGTTTCTTTTTGGTGATTATCGGCGTTATTTGTTCGCCGCAACACGTTTTGACCGCGATGTCGTCACGCTACGTAAACTGGGCGGTGCTGACGCTTTCCGTCTGCGGATTGCTATTTTATTTTTGGGGTTGTATGTTTTATAAAAAGCCGATTGTCATCAAAGAAATCGAGTTTGACACCCCCTCGCCGCAAATGGCGCTGGCACAAATGATAATCGGTAGCGCCGATATTTTGATGGCCTCGTTGGTGCTTTATTTTATTATGGAAAGCTACATTGATATTCCGTTCTTTACCTTTATCGGGGTATTTATCACGGCGCAGTTGCTCGGCATATACAGTCAGGTTCCGGGCGGATTGGGAGTATTTGAGGTGGTATTTACAAATTTGTTGCCGGAAGACTTGAACCAGGCCACATTATTTGCGATTTTGATTTTATACCGCATTATTTATTATTTGTTGCCGCTGATAATATCGGGTATAATACTGATAATATATGAGTTTTCGCTGCCCGACAGAAAAAATTATAAAAAAATCAAAAAATAATGTTGACAACGGTGCAGATACATTGTAATAATCTATTTGCTTTATGGCGGGGTAGCTCAGTTGGTTAGAGCAGCGGAATCATAATCCGCGTGTCGTTGGTTCGAATCCGACCCTCGCTACCATTCATACTCCTAACTTATTGAAGTTAGGAGTTATTTTTTTTATTCACCCCCTAAAAAATTACCTTGAAAGATGGATTTTTGCAGGTGTTACACAACACTGTTACACAAGGCATCAGAAAGCAATGAACGGGCACAACAGATTGGTAAGAAGGAATGCTACATACTACATTAGGGCACGAATCCCTGATGAATTAAGGGATTTAGCACATAGAAACGAGTATATTTATTCCCTGAAAACGAATAACTATAACGAAGCACTGGAAAAAGTGAGAAAAGAGTCTTATAAAGTTGATTGTAGGATTAACTTTTTAAGAGCAATAAAAATGAGAATTGAAAATGGCACTTTAATACTTGATGATGGTGATATTGATAAGTTGGTAATTCATCATTTGAAGTTGATTGAGAGCACATTTGAAAATAAATATGACGATATTGCTGACGGAAATTTTGATACCGAGAATCTGCTTGTAAATTCTTCAAGGCATATGGAGCAAGCAAAGCAAGAATGTAAAAATCCTAATGAAACCCCAGAATTGAAATGTGTTGAACTTTACATTAGAAATTATTTTGAGGAGATTAAGAATAAACGGGAAACCCATTATAAAACGACTCAACTGATAGGTAGGTTGGATTCTGAGGATATTGCTATCATTAAGGATTATTCTAAACCTGCTGATTGGGTTAAAAACACCAGAACTGCTCTAAAAGGGTTGGATAAGTATGTCAAGGATAAAACCGAAACGGTTGTTAATGATGAAAGTTGGAATCACGGTATGAATCCGCGCATTAAAAGATGCTTGAAACTCCTTGATGAAGAAAAGAATAAAGCAGCACAAGAGAGCAATAAAACCTCTTGGAAGAAGTTATTTAAGGAACTATCACAGGTAAAACGGAACAATAATATTGATGATAATTCCATAAGAGAGAATGAAGTATGCTTGAATGCTATTTTTACAATACTGGAAAAGGAATATGTTGAAACCGTTACCTATGATGATTGCTTCAATATATCCAACTG
>JAEEMQ010000020.1 GCA_016283295.1 Alphaproteobacteria bacterium | reverse complement strand
TGGTGGAGCTGAGGGGAATCGAACCCCTGACCTTCTGAATGCCATTCAGACGCTCTCCCATCTGAGCTACAACCCCAAAAACAGAAATCGTATAACACAACATTTTTCAAATGTAAAGTAAAAAAATCAAAATGTGTGTTTTTTTGTTTCCGTTTTCGCATATTCCCGTTGACAAGGCGCGAAAAAATATGTATTATCAACGCCAAATGTCAAATTATTAGCAAATCTTTATGAAACAAAAATTATTCGACCAATGCGGCCTGATGCTCTTGAAAGACGAGCGCAGATCGCGCCTGTTCAGGGTGGAAAAGCAGCCGGACGGTTCGCTGAAACTCGCTAAAATGAGGCACCTGTCCGAAGACCATTCTTCGATCGAGGTTTATCCCGAGTGCGGCCTGATTATCAGCTCGCGCACCATATATACCCTCGATGAAAAGGTGGTGGTTTCGCGCCTCGGGGCTGATGTGAGGCTGTATCCGGCCGGAAAATCTTGGATTATCGTCCTTGACTATCACAACGACGGTGATATGCGATATTGCGCCATTTGGTGGAACGGACAGCAGAAGTATGTGTGCGCGTACGGCAATCAACTGCTCAAAAGCGACCGCTATCTGGCCCTGTTCATCAAATACGGCAAATATTGGACGGTGTATGACCTCGACGGTACACTGATTACGGAGCAGGAGTGCCTCGACACCCAGGAAATCGAAATTAAAGGCGATTTTTTGTATGTGCATTCCATCGGCAACCACGCAATCTATTCGCTGCGCAAACAGCGCCAGTATACCTTGCAGTGCTCCCCGGTCTTTGTGTGTCAGCAACTCATTCTGTGCAGCAAACATGACGATTTTGCCATTTGTTGCGGGCTGAACGGCCTGATTAGGAGTTGTTATCGCGGTAAGTTTATGCAATTTGAACGCGCCGAACAGATTGATCTTCTGGATTTTGCCTCGCTCTTTTGCCTCAAACGCGGTAAAAAGTTCTTTCTCTATCGCTTTAACGGCGAGCCGTTTGCGACCGATATCTGCCCGGAGGGTGCCGATGTTGTGGCCGCCGACGAAAAAAATAAGTCCGTTTTAATCGGTGTGGGAGAAAATTATCGCCTGCTGCAAAAATTCTAAACCAAAAGCGTGAACTCGGATGTTCACGCTTTTCGTTTTTTATATGTGCGGTTTTATCAGCCCTTAAAGCCCTGCGCCACCACATACATCTCAACCGAATCCTGTCGGCTGGCGTCGGGTTTGTAGTGCGTGACTTTGGAAAAATGCCGTTTCATATCGTTCAATAAATTTTGCTCGGTGCCGCCCTGAAAAACTTTGGCGATAAAAATGCCGCCTACCGCCAGAATTTCTTTGGCAAAATCGTAGGCCATCTCCACCAGGCCGAGTGTGCGCAAATGGTCAATATTCTGTACGCCGGTGGTGTTAGCCGCCATATCGCTCATCACAACATCGGCCGGTCCGTTGAGCAAGGCTTTAATCATCGCCGGCGCTTCGTCGGCGGTAAAATCCTGTTGCAGCAACACCGCACCCTCAATCGGCTCGGTAGCGAGCAAATCCATCCCGACGATTTGCCCCTCGCCTTTGTTTTTAAGCGCCGCCACCTGCGTCCATCCACCCGGAGCGCAGCCTAAATCAACAATGGTTTTGCCTTTGCCCAGAAAGTGATATTTTTCATCAAGCTGAATAAGTTTAAACGCCGCCCGCGAACGATATCCCTGCCGTTTGGACTCCGCCACATAAGGGTCATTGAGCTGGCGCAACAACCAGCGATTGGAAGACGTGGTGTTATATTTGGCGTTCTTAACCTTAACCGCCAGCATCTTGCGCCCGCGCACCTGTTTTGCCGATTGCGTTAACTTTGCCATTTTTGCCTCAATTCTTCGATAATGGCATCCTGCGCCCCTTTGAGCGAAGCCGTCAGCACCTTGATTTGCAACGTATCGTAAATTTCCTTAAAAATCACGGTGGCCGCCACGATAATCGGCGCGCGATTTTCGCCGATATATTGATTTTTGGCGAGCTGTTCGAAATTCATCTGCCAAATCGCGGCAATCTGCTCGTCGATTTTTAGGGTCTCCGCCGCCATACCGTCCGCCTTATCCTTGTCATAGCCGACGGTGTTCATAACCATACTCATCAAGCGAAGCGGAGTGCTGGAGGTGGATATGCAATCACATTGATTGATATACATCAAAAATTCGGAGCCGTGCAAAAATTCCAGAACATATTTGCGAATTTCGGCGCGTAATCTTTCCGCCTTTGCGGCATCGTACTCGATTAAGTCGAATGCCTCCGCAGCGTTGCGTGCGCCCCAAGGAATCGAAATTGTGTATAAAACTTTCGGGTTCGGCTCGTTGGTGGCCAAGGTTATTTCGGTAGAGCCGCCGCCCAAATCATAAACCAACACATAGGGCGAGCTTGCCGCGGCATTGAGCCGAGCCCCCTTAACATTGAGTAATGCTTCTTCTTCGGCGCTGATAATTTCCAGATTAAGTCCGCACAATTCCCGCACCGTCTGCACAAATTCCGGTCCGTTGGCCGCCATGCGACAAGAGGCGGTAGTCACGGCGCGATAATGCGCAACGCCGTAATTTTTCATTTGTGCGGCATAATCGGTCAAACACTTGAGGGTGCGCGCCATCGCGGTTTCGGTAAAGCTTCCGTTCTGATACATCCCCTCGCCCAATTTAACGGTTTCGGCATGGCGATACAACACATTGCCGGAGCCGTCGGTAATCCGCAAACGGCAGGAGTTTGTTCCCAAATCAATGGCGGCTAAACTTCGGTTTTCCATTATGTTGCCCTCTCCTGTTGCGGCGGCGATAACGTCCGTCACGACGAAAATAATTGTTCTTTTGATGGTGCATCATATCCAGCAAAATCCCCTCACGAATTCCGCGGTCGGCGATGGTTATTTCCGAAACCGGCCAGAAAGTGGTCAAAGCCTCGATAATACTGCAGCCGGATATAGTTAAATCGGCCTTTTGTTTACCAATACAGGAATGGCGGCAACGCCCCTCATAGCCCATCTTTTTAATGCGACCGATAACGGTTTCCACCTCCGAGCCGGACATAGCCAAGCCGTCGACCGCCGCCCGATTATAACGCGGCAGATTGAGGTGCACCGCTCCCAACACCGTTACGGTGCCGGAGGTGCCGATAACCTGAATTTCCTGATTACGGATAGCTTCGGTTATTTGGTATTTTTCTTCAAATTCCTGCAATATCTTTTGGGTGCGCTCAACAATGGTATTATAGGCGAGCGTCGTCATCTCCCGTCCCGGAAAGGCCTCGGAAATCGTAACAACCCCGTAAGGCAACGAAACGAATCCTTCGATAAAAGTTTTGCCGGTTTCGGTAATTCGGGCCAGCGAAATTTCGGTAGAACCGCCGCCGATGTCAAACACCAGCGCCCGCTTAATCATACGGTTCAAGAGCGGCATACAGCCGACCACGGCCAAACGTGCTTCCTCGCGCGAAGAAATCACTTCCATCGGCAGGCCGGTTTCTTTGGTTACGGCCTTAACCAAATCGGCGCAGTTAAGGGCCCGCCGACAAGCGGCCGTCGCCACAAAACGCATCCGCACAATCGGCGAATATTCTTCAAGCACGCCGCGACAGATTTTTAAGGCAGCAAGAGTGCGGCGAATCGCCGGCTTGGAGAGCATATTTTCTTTGATTATTCCCTCGCCCAAACGGGTTATTTTGGAAAAAGTTTCCACCACGTGAAAAGAACTCGGAGTAGGTTCGGCAATTACCAAACGACAGGAGTTCGTTCCCAAATCGATTGCGGCATAATATCCTCCGTTAGGGTTTTGCATATTTGCCGCATTGTTTTGAGATTTTTGAATTGCTCCGGTATGTTCTTTCCTGTCTTGCAAACTCATTTAACTCCGTATATTTCGTCTCTGATTTGCCGACGCAGCTCGTCAATGCAAATCAAGCCTTTATTCTTATCCTGATAATACCAGTATTCCCAACCGTTGCAGGCAGCCGCATTTTGCGCCGCGGCACCCACCTGGTGAATCGAACCCTCGGCAACTTCACTTTTGAGCGAACCGTCGGAACGAATTATTGCCGTCTTTTTGCCGCGGGCGTCGGTCAAACAATCGCCCGGTTGCAACATACCGCGTTCCAAAACCGCACCAAACGGAATTCGCGGCATCTTCTTTTTAACCGTATATTCCATGGCGCAATCGGACATCGGCATCACATTTTCCAAACGCTGACGCGCGCCTTCGACATATTCCGCATCGCGCTCGATACCGATATAGCGGCGTCCCATCTTTTTAGCCACCGCACCGGTAGTGCCCGTACCGAAAAACGGGTCCAGCACCACATCGCCCGGCTTAGAAGAAGCGAGCAACACGCGATACAGCAACGCCTCCGGCTTTTGCGTCGGATGCAGTTTTTCGCCGCCGTTGTTTTTCAGGCGCTCTTTACCGGTACAGATCGGAATTTCCCAAATACTGCGCATTTGCGTTTCGTCGTTCAAGGCCTTCATTGCTTCATAATTAAAGGTATATTTGGCCTTCGGGTTTTTAACCGCCCAAATCAGGGTTTCGTGCGCATTGGTAAAGCGCGTACCCTTAAAATTAGGCATAGGGTTGGTTTTATTCCACACCACATCGTTCAAAATCCAAAAGCCCAGATTTTGCAAAATATAGCCCACACGGAAAATATTATGATACGAGCCGATTACCCAAATCGAGCCGTCCTCTTTTAAAATACGCTTGGCCGCGCTCAACCATTTTTTGGTATATTCATCGTAAGCGGCCAGACTTTCAAAACTGTCCCATTCTTCGGTAACACCGTTTACCACGCTGTTATCCGGACGCAACAAAGTATCGCCGAGTTGCATATTATACGGCGGGTCCGCAAAAATAACGTCAACCGAATTTGCGGGTAATTTATTCATCAGTTCAATGCTGTCTGCATTTATTACAGTATCCAAAACTTCTTGTATTTTCATCCTCTTTCTGCCTGTTTATGATTACAAAGATAAAGTTATAAAGTTATAATTTTATTAAAATAATTAAATAAAAATTCGCTTTAAAAATTTATATCCGTAAAAAACAGGTTTCCCCGCCGTTACCGATATTACTTCAATAATTCGCGTAATTGTTCTTCGCGTGACGAAACGGCCAACATCTCCGCAAACGACATGGTTGCCGATTTAATGCGCAGCCGCTGCAATTCACACAGCTGCTCGGAAAGTTCGTCATAGCGGCCGCTCAGACTATCCAGAATATTCTGGGCATCGCGTCTGATTTCGATGGCCTGCAACAAATAGCCGATGCGTTGTTGCACATAAAAGAAACGGTCGGCGTCCCACTGATGATATCTGAACCACAGCTTGCGCTTCCAATCAGCGGCTTCCGACGGCAACAACACCATATAAGAAACATTAAAGTCCTTATCGAGGCCGAGTTGCTTGAATTCCGGCCACAGCCGCACAAAAGCGCTGATTTCCGCCGGAGTAATTTCCAATTCGTAGGCGGCACGCTTGCGCGCCATAACACGCTCATATTGCTCGGACGGATATTCCCCCAGTTGCGAACGACACACAAAGATAATCGCCACAATGCCGAGTACGAAAAGCATTGTTTGTTTCAAGCCGCGCCCTACCATATAAATTTCTCCATATAGTAATCGATATTCAAACCGTAGCTTTCGGATAAATCGCTTAAACGCTGCTCAATATTGACATCAAGTTGATGTACGCCTTCGGTCAAAAACAACGTTTTGGTACCGAAACTGTTACCCATACGCATATCGGTAGCCATACCGTCGCCTACCACCAGACAGCGTTTTGCCATAAAACCGGGCACACTTTCCGCTAAGTAAGCGGCTATCCGCACGTCCGGTTTACCGAACGGAATAACCTGTCCGCCCATAAGAGCATATTTTTCGGCCACGGCCCCCACGCTTTCCACCACTCCGGCATCGGTAATCAACGAGGTGTTGTTTCCGACACACAAAAGCGGCAGATGCAAGTGCAATGCCTGTTCCAGCACCGACATCATCTCGGCCAGATTAACTCCGGAACTTTCGGTTTCCGCCACAATAAAATCCGCCATAACAATACTGTCGGCCGGTTTATAATCCAACCCGGCAATTACGCTTGAGGCGTTGCCCGACAAACTGTAATATGTTTCGCCGATGCGATTGTTCTTCAAATAAAAATGAGCAATTTCGCCGGCGGTAATCATGGCATAAAAAATATTCATCGGCACATTTTTGTGCTTTAAAGTATAATATAAATCCTTTACCCGCATCCCCGAATTGGAAGCGAGCATGATTTTTTTGCCGCTCTGATACAATTTAATCAACGTATCGACCGCCTCGTCAACAATACCGTCACCGCGCATAATAACGCCGTTGACGCCGCTGATTACCGTATCGAATTCGTCTTTAATTCGCGAAATATATTTCAGTTTTTGGTTCATTAAATTCCGTTTTTTAATTGCACTATAAAATACATCTTAAACGGAATTGGTAAAAATTTAGATAAGATTTCACATCGCCAAAAAGTTATTTATCTGCATAAGCATATTTTGCTCAAAATCAATCGGGTTATTCAGCCATTGTTGCGGATTATCTATTTTATAATAACTTAAGGCCCGACCGCCCCGCACCCGTACCAAAATCACCGTGAGCGGCTGGGTTAAGTCAAAATCCAGGCGATAATCATAAGTATAATCGGCCGCGTAATTTATTTCAAACACATTGAAATCGTTGATGTAATATTTGTTGTACAAGTAATAAATCAGCTTGACGGCGGCGGCACATCCTTCGCACCCCCAATTTTCGTAAAAAATATACATAATCGAGGTGTCGGCATTTTCCGGTGCCGCGTTCACATAATCTTGCAAAGCCCTGCTGTTGCCCTGCAAATCAACATATTGCGCCCGTGCCGAAAAACCGATAACAAACAACAAAACCGCAAGCAGTGCCGCCGCTTTATGCATCATCCCCCCATTCAGAGCGGAGAGCAAGCGTTTTTCAACCACACTTTTTCAATTTCATTCAAATAAGGAGCCAAACTGTTATATACATCTTCATGATATTTGTTCAGCCACGCCTGCTCGCCTTCGCTTAACAAATATTTATCGATCAGCTTTTTATCAATAGGCACTTTGGTCAGATGGCGAAATTCCAAAAAGTTTTCGTTTTGCGGCGATACGGTCGTATATTGCAGATTTTCAATACGAATCCCGTATTTTCCTTCTTTATACACTCCCGGCTCGTTTGAGGTTACCATATTCGGTTTGAAGCCGTAATCGGAACCGCCCGCAGAAATACTAATCGGCCCTTCGTGCACATTGCCGAAACAGGCAACTCCGTGTCCGGTGCCGTGTTTATAGTCTTGGCAACTCTGCCATAATTTTGAGCGGGCGATTATATCCAACCTGGTTCCCGGTGTTCCGAGCGGAAAACGCATCTGCGCCAGGGCAATGTGTGCTTTCAGCACCGCCGTAAAATCGGCAACCATCTCCGCCGTCGGCTCGCCCAAAGCGATTGTTCTGGTAACGTCGGTGGTGCCGTCAAAATATTGTCCGCCGCTGTCAAGCAGTAAAAGCGTATTTTCCGTCAGCGGCGAATTATGTTCGGCATCAGGCTGATAATGTACGATTGCCCCGTTTGCACCACAACCGGCGATGGTTTCAAAACTTTCGCTGAAAAAATATTCCTGCTCGGCACGCAACTCGTGCAATTTTTCAACCACATCCAATTCTTTCAAACCGCGCCAATTATTTTCCAGCCGGGCAAACAATTTAACCAACGCCGCCCCGTCGCGAATATGGCAATTTATTATCCCTTGCAGTTCGGTCGGATTTTTTTCCGCCTTAGACAGAGCGCAAATATCCGGCGCCTTATACAAAACTGCGGTCGCGGCGGCAAGATTTTTGATTTTTTCCGGCGTTGTATGCGCATCGTACATAATTTTTTTATCTGCGGCAGCAGCCAAATATTCGGCAAAACTTTGCCAATTTTTTACCGGCAAATCGGCCTTAAGATTATCGGCAAACAGAGTAACACCGCCGTTTGCTTCAACCAGAGCATAGGCCCGCACAATCGGCGTACACGGCAAATCTCTCGCATATATGTTGAGCAGCCAGGAAACGCTGTCGGCCGATGTAATCAGGCAGGCATCGGCATTCTGCTCATGCAATATTTCGGTTATCAGAGCCAGTTTTTCGGCACGGCTTCGGCCGGCAAAGCGCTCCTCACGCTGCATCACTTCAATCTCGCGCTCGGGCGCCGGCGGCATCAATTCGCCGACATCAACAAAACGCATCTCGCGATAGCGGCGTTTCAAATACTCCGTTTCGGCAATACTGTGACACCAGGCATCATACCCAACCGAGGCGATATTTTTTTGCCGCAACAAATCACATACCGACTTAAAACGCGGCATCTCGTCAACCACGGTTATTTCCTCGGCTTTGGTTTCCAGGCGAGCCTGTAACTCGTAACGGCCGTCCACCAGCAGAAAAGCCTCATCGGCCGTAATAACCGCAATACCGGCCGAACCGCTGAATCCGCACAGTGCCTTGAGTTTATGTTCTTCCGGCAACACATCCTGTCCCAAAAAACGATTGCCGTGACTGACGACATAAGCCTCCACACCGGCAATTTGCATTTTTTTGCGAATCTCTTGTATCATCATCTATTTTACCCTTTTCAACAAAGCGGCGCGCCATTGCCCGTCTTCATAAATTTTTTGCAAAGCCAATCCGTGTTTTTCGTGCTCGCCGATAACCCACTCGGCCTGGTCCTCAATAAATCCGGAGATAACCGCATAACCGCCGATTTTCAAGTGCGATGCCATCTCCGGTGCCATGGCAATCAACGGACGCGCCAAAATATTGGCCAAGATTATGTCATACGGTGCGTTTTCGCGCACTTTCGGGGCGGAATAACCGTCGCTGTATAAGGCCGTAATTTGCGCCGCCACAGCGTTATCAATCGCGTTTTGCGCCGTGACGTTTACCGATTCGTCGTCAATATCCACCGCCACTATTGCCGCTTGCGGCCAGAGTTTGGCCGCCGCCAGCGACAAAATACCCGAACCGGTACCGACATCCAAAACTTTTTGCGCACGGCAACCCGCTGCCTTAATTTCGGAAATACCCAGCAGGCAACACTTGGTGGTTTGATGCTCGGAGCCGAAAGCCGTGGCCGCATATACTTTTATGCCGATTTTGCCGTGAGTATCCGGCGCCGTTTCATGAATGCCGTAAACATAAAAATCTCCGGCCTCTACCGGCGCAAATTTAATCACGTTTTCTTTAAGCCAATCCCTTCCCCGCAACAGCTCGACCGTATATTCCGGCAACTCGACGTTCATGGCCGCGGCGTCAGCTTCCATCGCCGAAACATCGGCATCTGCGCGCATATAACCGACAAGCTGTTCGTTGCCGTCGTCGGTATAATTAAGCTCTACCACCTCAAAAAATTCTTCGGCAAAATTTTCCAGCTGTTCCGGCACCTGTTCGCACGGTTTGAATTTAATAATTTTGCAGTTTCCGAATTTTTGTTCCATTTTTTTTACTTTCGTTATAACTTTTTTTACCAAAGCGGGTTTAATGTAAATCCAGTATATGTACATAAACTTTAAAAAGAGCTTATCATGAAAAAAATATTTATTCCAGCAATAACACTTTTATTAACCGGTTGGGCCGTGTCTTCGCAGGCGCAATACACCGAAACTTACGTAAATCCGGCGTATCAGGGCCGCTGTGGATTACAGGGTTGTCCGGAAGAGGACCCGCCGTTGTTTGAAGATATTTTTGATAAACCGGGCAATGAATCTTATTGGAAAAATCGTTTCAGAACCTATCGCGTATATCCGATTGTGATGTATCCGGAACCTGCCCCGTGCGACGATGTAGGTATGGCCAGCGAGCAAACGGTTAATGCTCACGAATATCAGCGCGGCGTTGTGGTTTCGGCCAACCGCGGACAACGCATGTACGATTCGACGACTTATACTCTGACCACTCATACCATTACCGGTGAAGCCTACAGCTTCAATACCAAGGGAGTGATTTCCAGCAAAACGCACGATTTCAAGATTCACACCGATGATTTGTTCCGCCCGTATGGCGAAGTAAGCATCAATGAAGCGAATTTTATGCTCCTGCGGCTCGATAACACCGCCTACACACTGCTTATCGACGAGAAAGGCAAAATCTATGATAAGATGGGCATCGCTCACGGCGGTAAGTTGTATGTCGGCAACGACGTCATCGTATACAACCCGAAATATATGAAGTTGATTCGGGCCGAGAACGTATCACAATCGGCTTCCGGCAAACAGCTTAATTTTGATATTCGCTATGACGGAATCGAGAACGGTATGCTTTCTTTCCTGGTTTATGATGCGGCATCCGGTACCAAAACCAAGCGTACGGTTTATCCGGCACAGCGCTTTGTCAACATCAACGGCGTAAGCTTTGAAATAATTTATTATACGCCGGAATATATCGAATATCGCTTGAATTAAGCACATAACACCCTAAACGGCCGCCTCGTTTGAGGCGGCTTTTTTTTGCATTATTTCTTACGATTTGCTTTTTTGACCGCGGCAAAAGCGTGACTTTCTTCAACCAGCGCAAACAAAACTTCGTCCGGTACGGTGCCGTCCAACACAATACTTATCCAGCTTTTTTTATTCATGTGATACGCCGGATAGAATCCGTCAAGTTCCAGCAATTCCGGTATTTTGTCGGCGTCTGCTTTTATATTGACCACTTCAACCCCGCCGGACAATTTTTTATCCAGCCGGCTCCTGTCTATACTCAAAATCAGCGCATACCATTTACGGCTGTCCGGGTTGCGAAAAACCCCGTGACGATTGAATTTATCCCATGGAAATTCCGGAGAATCGCCGTAGCGCACAAAAATCTCCCGCGTCAACCGATTGGCTTGCGAATACACAAAGCAATTCATATTGAAACAATGCGCGCGTATATCCAGCAAAATCTGCTCGTAGGCGGCCCGCACTTCGCCGACAAAGCCGGCCTCCATACTTTCCACCCGTAGCGGGAAATAAATATCGTTGCTGTCGGTTTCATAAACTTCGCCGGAAACTTTGCCCGCTTCATCAACTGCCACAGCCGCCTTAAAATCGCCGTGCATAAACTCTTTTTCATAAACCAGACCGGCGGAGGAACGAACAAAACCGTAGCCGGTCAGCTTACCGAAATCGGCAACGGCGCGCATAAATATTTTTTCTTCTATGGTCATTTAGCAACGACACAACTTACAACAGTTTTTTGATATCCGCGATGATTTGCTCCGTGGACATTCCCATTTGTTTGAGTAATTCCTGAGGATTATAGCGGTCGTAGAATTCCTTTTTGAGGCCGTAATTTTTCACTTTCATCGGAGTTATTGCATAAAATGCCGCAACTTTCTGCCCGAAACCGCCGTCGAGAATACCGTCTTCGAGCGTAATTACCAACCGGTGATTTTGCGTCAATTCGTTCAGCAACTTTTCATCCAGGCCGGAAGCAAAACGCGGGTTAATCAGCGTCGGCTTAAAACCGAGTTCTCCGGCTATCGCCCGTGCCAATTCTTCGCCGCGTTGATAAAAATCGCCCAACGCCAAAACAGCGACTTTTTCGCCCGCTTGTTCTACTTTATATGTGTTCAAAGCTCCGAAATCTTTATCTGCCGCGCGCGACGTTACCATATTCCCCGGCATTAAAATCATTACCGGATGCTCTTTTTGTTCCACCGACCAATCAAGCATATTCAAGTATTCTTCTTTTGAAGTCGGCGCCAACATCACTAAATTCGGGATATTTGAAAAAGCGGCAATTGCAAAAATGCCCAAGTGCGTAACATCGGTCAAACCGTCAAACGACGCATAATTCAGCACGATAGTTACCGGGTTATTGTTAATGCAAACATCTTGCGAAATCTGGTCATAAGTGCGTTGCATAAAAGTTGCATTGGTAACAATCAGCGGTTTACCGCCGGCTTTGGCAATCCCCGAAGCCATCGCCACAGCGTGTTCTTCGGTGATACCGGTATCGATATATTGTGCACCGAGCTGTTGTCGCAAATCAGGCGACAAACCGGCCGTCATCGGCATTGCCGGCGTTATCGTTACAAAATTCTTATCCTGTTTGGCTTTATTCATAATATATTGCGCAGTCAGGCCGGTGTAGCTTTCGGCCGGAAAATTCACGTTCCATTTGCCGGTTTGTCGGTCAAACGCAGTGCACCAATGCCATGTTTCGCGATTTTTCTCCGCCAACTCAAATCCCTTGCCTTTCTGCGTATTAATATGCAAAACCACCGGATGGTCAATATCTTTCAGCTTTTGCAAAACCTTAATCATTGCCGCGATGTCGTTGCCGTTATCCTCATAAACGTAATCAAGTCCCAGGGCTTTGAAAAAGTTATGTTCCGCCTTACCCTTGCTCTGTCGCAACTCGGTCAAATTCTGATATAAACCACCGTGAACCTCGGCAATCGACTGTTGATTGTCATTAACGATAATGATTAAATTCGACCGCAATTCCGAGCCGGCAAAATTAAGACCTTCCAACGCCTCACCGCCACCGAGCGAACCGTCGCCGATTATGGCGATTACATTATGCTTTTTCCCTTGCAAATCGCGTGCCTTAGCCAAACCGCAGGCCAAACTGACGGAAGTTGAAGTATGGCCGACATTAAACAAATCGTGCTCACTCTCCTCCGGATTGGTGTAGCCGGAATCTTCACTAAAATGCGTATCGTCAATATATCCTTGCTTACGTCCGGTCAGCATTTTATGCGGATAACTCTGATGCGATACATCAAACACAAACTTATCGCGCGGCGAATCAAACACATAATGCAAGGCAATCGTTGCCTCCACAATCCCGAAATTCGGACCGCAGTGCCCGCCGATTTTAGTCAGACGATTAAACAGCGCCTCGCGAATATCGCCGGCCAGAGTTTTCAGTTGTTCAATATTCAATTTTTTCACGTCTGCCGGAGAGCTGACGGTTTGCAAAATTTCATACATATATTTTTCCTTACCAAAATTAATTTTTATACGTTATTTAAATAGGTTATAAAACTTTAACTCAACCATTTTTTAAAGTTATACAGAAGTTTTTGTGTGTGCCGTGAAGGTATTTTTATAAAAATCCATAAGCAAAAAGGAGCGCTGCAAACCGCTCACGCTCCTTTTATTCAGTGTATTAAAGCAAAAATTATTTGCTGGTCGGGTTGTTAACATCCTTAACCGATACGGACAAATCGTCGGCAATACGAGCCGAACGACCGCGCAAAGCACGCAAGAAGTACAATTTGGCGCGACGAACCTTACCCACGCGGGATACTTCGATTTTGGCCACATTCGGGGAATACAGCGGGAACACACGCTCAACGCCTTCACCGAAAGAAATCTTACGAACGGTAAAAGAAGAATTCAAGCCGTCGTTTTTGCGGGCAATGCAAACGCCTTCATAAATTTGGATACGTTCTCTGTCGCCTTCTTTAACTTTGGTGTGAACACGCAAAGTGTCGCCCGGCTTGAAAGTCGGCATATTTTTGCCTTCCATCAGCTTTTCAATTTGCTCTTTTTCAATATTTTCGATAATGTTCATTTTTTTATTACCTTTTAAGTTAATTTGTTATTCCTATACACCACAATTTATTCAGAATCAAGCATTTTTTCCAATAAATCGGGGCGTCGTTTTGCGGTTATTTGAAGAGCCTGCTGTCTTTGCCATTTGGTAATATTTTCGTGGTGACCGCTCATTAAAACATCCGGTACTTTGCGCCCTTTCCATTCAATCGGCCGCGTATATTGCGGATATTCCAGCAAGTTCTGCTCAAAACTTTCGTTTTCGGTAGATTGCGCGTTGCCGAGAACTCCCGGTAACAAACGCACCACCGCATCAAGCATAATCATTGCCGCCTGCTCGCCGCCGGTCAGGATATAGTCGCCGATGCTTATTTCCTCAATCGAGTACTCCTCAAGCACGCGCTCATCTATTCCCTCAAACCGACCGCAAATAATCGTCAGATTTTCCAATTTGCTCAACTCATGCACTTTGGCTTGCGTCAGCGGCATCCCCTTCGGGCTCATATAAATGATTTTACCGCCTTGGTGATTATGTTCGATTGCCGCACCCAAAACATCCGGCCGCATAATCATTCCGGCACCGCCGCCGCATGGTGTATCGTCCACCGAACCGTGCTTATCAAACGCATAATCGCGAATATTGATTGCTTCCAGCTGCCAAATCCCGTCTTCCAGCGCCTTCCCGGTCAGCGAGGTGCCGAGAAAACCCGGAAAAATCTCCGGAAAAATGGTTAAGATTTTAGCCTTCAGCACCATTGTCGCCCTCGTCATCTGCCGCAAAAATCATGGTTGCGCTGGATACGATAATATATCCTTCATCAATATTGATGGTCGGAACATAGGCTTTGGTAAACGGCAACATTTCCGTTTCTTTCTGCCCTTTGAGTTTGATTTCGATAATATCGCCGGCACCAAAATTTTGAAACGCGGCAACTTTACCGATTTTTTTATCCGGCGTTTTCAGGCAGACATCAAGCCCGATTAAATCCGACAGATAAAACTCCTCCTCATCCAACTCCGGCAACGCCGAACGCGGCACATAAAGCTCGGTTCCGATGAGCGCTTCCGCGTCGTTACGCGTAGTTACGCCCGCAATCTTCACCCGTGCATTGGTTGAAACCAGTCCCACGACTTTGATGGAAAATTTTTTGCTGCCGTCGTCATTTTCAACCGCACCGTATCTGTCCAAATCCAGCGGATTTTGGTTGTTGCTGCGAACTTTAACTTCGCCCTTGATACCGTGTGCAGCCACGATTTTACCGATGCAAACTCTTTTTTCCATAACAAAGCCTTTCTTACAGACTCAAAATAACTCTCTTAATTATTTAACCGAAAATTATTCAGCAGAAGCAGGTTCTTCGGCCGGTTCGGCAGCGCTTGCATTAGCAGCGGCAGCAGCTTCGGCGGCAGCCTGAGCTTTAGCTTCTTTTTCTTTGATTCTTTCCAGAGCCTTAGCTTTAGGCGCTGATTTCTTCGGTTGATTGCCGATTTTCGGAGCGGCGCACAAACCTAAGTTAGCAAACAATTTCTGCAATCTTTCGGTCGGTTGAGCACCTTTGGAAAGCCATGCGGAAACTTTTTCGGTATCCAAAACCAAACGGTCTTTATGGTCTTGAGGCAACAACGGATTGTATGCACCCAATTTTTCGATATAACGACCGTCGCGCGGCGCTCTTTGATCAGCCGCAACAATGTGATAATAAGGACGTTTTTTGGAACCACCGCGAGATAGTCTGATAC
>JAEEMQ010000019.1 GCA_016283295.1 Alphaproteobacteria bacterium | reverse complement strand
GTAGCAACAAAAAGGCGCCGCATATCTGCAGCGCCGTTGTTTTATTGAAACTTTATTCTTCTTCATCGTCATGAGGAATAATATCCGGCAAGGCGCCGATTGCCTGTTTGCGTTTGAGTTTGTTAACAAACTTGATGGAGCGCTGAGCATCCCATTTGCGCTTACCTTCCTCACTTTGATAAATAACTTTATAAACTTCTATTGCCTGGTCAAATTCGGATAATTTGGTCAGACATGATGCCAAGCCGTCATAGAGCTTATGCGTATAGCGTCCGTTGACAACGGCCTGTGCCTTTTTGTAGCACTTCAGGGCATCTTTGAACTTAAACATTTTTTGATATACGTAACCGATGCTTATCCAGGCCTGCAAATCAGAACTGTTGATGTTCAGAATTTTGGTAAAGCACTTTAAAGCCGAATCGTTATCGCCCATCAACTGATAGGTTACACCGATGCCGTTCCAGGCTTTTGTATTGAATTTATCGCCGGATAAGACTTTTTTGAAGAAAGAGATTGAGCGGTCGTATTGTTTGAGCTTTTGCAAGGTTACGGCAATACTCAAGAGGGTTTGCGGATGTTTGTTATCTATTTTCATGGCTTCTTCCAAAACATCCAGAGCTTCTTTATAAGAGAACATGTGTTGCAAAGCGATGGCCTTACCGTTCAATGCCTCCAAAGATGTTCTGTCGTTGGCAAAAGCCTCGTCAAAACAGGTAATGGCTTCTTTATACAAGCCGCGCATACTCAAGGTTACGCCCTTATTATTCAGGACCTCAACCGACTTCGGATTAATAGCCAATGCCTTATCAAAGCACGCTACCGCATCCGTATATTTACTCATTTTTTGATATGCAAAACCTTGTGAATTCAATGCTTTCCACGCACGCGGATTCTCCGCGATAACTTCGGAAAAGCGCTCTACCGCTTCTTCATACTGACCGGAATCAAGAAGTTCCTGTCCTCTCTTATATGATGTATTTTCATTTAATTTAACCATTTTTACCTCTTTCTTTACAGAATAATTGTATAAGGAATATCACATAAAGATAGTTATGTCAAGTTTTTTATAGTATCGATAACTGTTTGAAAATAGGCACATCTGTTCTTACTTCGATATATTGACACAAAAACTTTTGACAATTCTGCCGCATTAATTCACGTTGCTGATGGAAATATTGCTGATAATTGGCGGTAAATTCTTCCACTCCGGTATCAAACACGGCCTTCTGTTCATCGTATTGCGCGGCATAAACGCCGTCTTGCGGGGCAATTTCTTCCAAAACATCAAAAATATTGATGCAACATACCTGATGTTTTTTGGAAAGAATGGCGATTTTGCGGAATTTTTCGTTGTCAAAGTGGCTGAAATCGCTCAAAATAAATACCGTTCCCTGCCCTTTTTGATGAAACTGCAGCATTTTTAAGGCCTCGCTAAGGTCGGCATGATGTTGTTCCAGCAATATTTCGTGAGTTTTTTTGCTGATTTGCGTAAAAATATTCATCAAATTTTTCAAATTGTTCTGCGGCCGAAAATAAGTCGTATTCTCGCCGTCAAACAGCAACATTCCGAATCTGTCTTTATGCTTGACGGTCAGCCAGCCGATAAGAGCGGCAACTTTGGCAGCCGTAACCGATTTAAGCTCTTTGCGGGTACCGAACACCATTGAAGCCGACAAGTCCAAAACCACGATAATCTCGCGGTCTTTTTCCTCATTAAAAACTTTGGTATAAGGCTCGGATTTGCGCGCGGTAACCCGCCAATCGATATCTCTCACGTCATCGCCGAAAATATAGGCACGCACTTCCTCAAATTCCATACCGCGGCCGCGAAAGGCCGATTTGTTGTTGCCTGAACGTTGTGAAGTCGGTTTGTTTTGCCGATATGCCATATAAGGCAAATATTGCTGTTGGGCAATCAGCTCCTCTACGGTAACAGCCAACCCCTTATTTTCGTGAATATCGTCAGGTGTTTTTTCTGCAAATCCGGTCATATTTTTTCCTACGGCAGAGGTACCAATTTCAGCAAGCGGGCAATTACGTCGTCTGCCGTAATTCCGTTGGCCTGAGCTTCAAAGCTCAAAATAATGCGGTGACGCAACACATCAAACACCACGGCATGGATATCTTCCGGCGTAACATAGTCGCGGCCGGCCATCCAGGCATGAATTTTCGAACATTTATCCAAAGCGATGGTGGCACGCGGGCTGGCACCGTAAGCCAACGAGTTTTTCAGGCTGGCGTCATATTTTTCCGGATGGCGGGTAGCCATAACCAGCTGCACCAGATATTCTTCCATCGAGTTGCTGAACTGTACGGAAAATGCTTCACGGCGGGCATCAAAAATGTCTTTCATGCTGATGGCACAAATATTTTCCTGTTTCTTATTATCCAGCGCATCCATTTCTTCGTCACGCACCAAATGCAAAATCCGACGTTCCACCCCGATATCCGGCTGTTCGATACGGATATACATCAGAAAACGGTCAAGTTGCGCTTCCGGCAAATTGTAAGTTCCTTCGTGTTCAATCGGGTTTTGGGTAGCCATAACCATGAACAGACGCGGCAATTTATATTGTTTGCCGCCGATACTCACCTGACGCTCGGCCATAGCTTCCAAAAGTGCCGATTGCACTTTGGCCGGAGCACGGTTGATTTCATCGGCCAGTACCATATTGGCAAAAATCGGACCGGAGCGAAATTCAAAATAACCGGTAGAAGCCACATAAATTTCACTGCCGGTAATATCCGACGGCAGCAAATCCGGCGTAAATTGAATACGGTTGAAGGTTCCCTCAATGCAATCGGAAAGTTTTTTAATGGCCTTGGTTTTAGCCAGGCCCGGTGCGCCTTCCACCAACGCGTGGCCGTCGGCCAGCATGGTGATAATCAGTTTTTGCAGCAGTTCTTCCTGCCCGATGATATTTTGTTGCATATATTGTTGTAAACCGATAATTTTTTCTCTGATTTCAGACATATCAAACCTTTCAAAAACTTGTTTGTAAAACGCAAAAACGCGTTGCATTGAAGCGATAATATTATAAATCTATATATAATTTGTTAAAAAAATAAATACAAGCAAAATTTTAAACTAATGTCTGACGGAATTTTTGATTTGGATGAAGACGGCACCGCACCGGTTTATGATAACATCAGTGCGCTCAAACGTTCTTTGCCGTGGCTCGATGAGCTTAATCCGGAGCAACGGCAGGCGGTTGAAACCACTGAAGGGCCGCTGTTGGTACTCTCCGGCGCCGGCACCGGCAAAACCAAGGTATTGACCACGCGTTTGGCTTATATTCTCTCCACGTTGCCGGTACAGCCGTGGAATTGTCTGGTGGTAACCTTTACCAACCGTGCCGCCAACGAAATGAAAGAGCGCGTGCAAAATCTTATCGGCGATGCGGCCAATTCCGTCTGGCTCGGCACTTTTCACCGCGTTTGCGTTAAAATATTACGGGCTCATGCCGAATTGGTGGGGCTTCACGCCAATTTTACGATTTTGGGCGAAGATGACCAAAAACGCCTGATCAAACATATTCTGGAAAACGAAGGTCTGGACGAGAAGAAATATACGCCGCAAAGTTTTGTTGACAGCATTTCCCGCCTCAAGGATAAAGGCATAACCGTGGAAAAAGCCGAACAGAGTTTCCGTTCGACCGTCCTGTTATCGATTTACAAAAAATATCAAACCAGATTATTGGAACTTAACTGTGTCGATTTCGGTGATATCCTGCTGTATACGCTGACGCTGTTGATGAGCAATCCCGATATTTTGAAAATATATCAGGATAAGTTCAAATACATTATGGTTGACGAGTACCAAGATACCAATGTTACGCAATATCTGTTTTTGCGCCTGTTATCGCAACAATCGCACAATTTGTGTTGTGTCGGTGATGATGACCAATCCATTTATTCGTGGCGCGGCGCCGAAATTGAAAATATAATGCGTTTTCAAAAGGATTTTGTTGATGCCAAGATTATCCGGCTCGAACGCAACTATCGTTCGACCGCCAACATTCTGACCGCGGCTTCCGCCCTTATTGCACATAACACCACGCGTCTCGGAAAAACGCTAAAAGTGGCGGAAAACAGCCCTGCCACCAAATGCAGTAACGACAAAATCAAAGTAGTCAGCCTGTATAACGGCGAAGAAGAAGCCAAATGGGTGGCTGATGAAATCGATACCTTGCACCGTCGCGGCACTCCGTATTCGGATATGGCGGTATTGGTACGCACCGCCTTTCAAACCCGCGAATTTGAGGAGCGCTTTATCTCCGAAGCCATACCTTATCAGGTCATCGGCGGTCCCAAGTTTTATGAACGCGCCGAAATCCGTGATATTTTGGCCTATTTTCGCGTAATTTTGCAACCTAATGACGATTTGGCCTTTGAGCGCATTATCAACAAGCCGGCCCGAGGTATCGGCGCCAAAACCGTGGAAAAACTGCAACAGGTTGCCCGTAGCGAGCGGACTTCGATGTTTGCGGCGGTACAAGCGCTGTTGAATGCCGGCGGCTTAAGCGGCAAAGCTAAGGCCAATCTTGAAGATTTGGTGCAAAAATTTGCGGAGTGGCGGCGCATTGTCAACCTGGTTGATCCGGCCGATTTGGCCGAGGACGTCATTAACGATTCCGGCTATATGGATATGCTTAAAAATGATACTTCGGCCGAATCCGAGGGACGAATTGAAAACCTGCGCGAACTCATTAACGTTATGACCGACACCGAACATTATCCGACCCTGGCGGAGTTTATGGAACACGTCAGCCTGGTAATGGATAACGACAGCAATCTTGATACCAATAAAGTTATGCTGATTACCTTGCATTCGGCCAAAGGATTGGAATTTGAGACGGTATTTTTGCCGGGATGGGAAGAAGCCCTGTTTCCGCACCAAAAAAGTTTGGATGAAGGCGGAGAAAATTCGCTGGAAGAAGAACGACGTCTGGCCTATGTTGCCCTCACCCGTGCCAAACATCGTTTATACATTACCACCACCTTAAATCGTCGTATTTACGGTGAATGGCGCAACAATCAGCCTTCGCGCTTTTTGAACGAAATTCCGCCGGTGTGTTTGCAACTGAATAATCAGACCAATAACTGCTTTAACGGCAGCGGCAGCCGCTACGGCGGATATGATGACGGTTACACCCAAAGCGGATACAACAAGCGCGGCTATTCTTACAACAAATACGGTTACGGCAAGAAAAAATCGTATAAACAGGCGTTTTCCACCAAACCGAGTTACCAAACATATTATGAAAGCGACGAAGAACATTCGTATTCTTATGAGCCGACGGACTACAATTCGTACGATTACAGTGCCGGCTCGGCATCATCATATATCGGCGCACGCGTTTATCACGAAAGTTTCGGCTACGGCAAAATCGTAAAGATGTCTGGCAAAATGTGCGAGGTGGAATTTGACGATTGCGGCCGCAAAAAAATAATGAGCGAATACTTGAGCAAAATTTGAGCACAAAAAAAGGCATATCACACCGATATGCCTTTTAATAAAAAGATTTTCCGCATTTAATATTCCAAATAAACCTCAACTCTGCGGTTTAAGGCCTCGCCTTTGGCGTTGGTTTCAACCGCTACCGGGCGATAATCGGAGAAGGCCGCACCGGACATCATCTGCGGGTCAACGCCCATTCCGGCCAAAGTATTGGCAACTTTGAGCGTTCTTCTGGCGGAAATATCCATATTAATCGCCTCTTTACGGCTCAAAATGTTGGTATTTACTTTGTGCGAAGCATGACCGGCAATTTTTACCGCGGCATTGTTGGCACGTGCCACCTGAGCGATTTGTCCCAGTTGAGCGATTTCCGTCGGGTTCAGATAGTCAGAACCGTCGGCAAAATAAATGATACCGGCCAAATGCGATGTTCTGACAACAACCGGTTGAACAGGCTGTGTAATGCACGGCTGCGGTGCCGGAACCAATGTGCGATTGCAATCCGGTCCTTCAAACAACGAACCTTGATTGCAGCAACAACCGCCGAGCAGCAATACAAGAGCAAAAACAGAAAGTATATTCTTCATGGTATTCCCTTTCATTAATAAAACTTTTCTGCAGGCAGTTTATCGAAAATATACAAAAAAGACAAGAGCTAAATCAATTTGCGCACAACCGCGGACGTAAATTATTCCGATATCCCGTAATTGCCGTTAACCACCAGCACCAACAGCGCCAGAAAAAACATCATGGCAAAACCGGCCTTAACCGAAACGTTATCGGCAATTTTATAGTTGCGGTTTAAGGCATATACAAACACCGGCGCCACCAACAGCAAGGCCGTAACATAGCCGGGGTTGGGGGCAATTCTGAGCGCCATGGTTTTCGCAATAATCAATAATGAGCTGAAACTCACCAATATACAGCCGATGCGGCGGGTTTTGCACGAGATGATTCTTTTGAAAAGGTTTTGCCGATTTGTTGCCGTCTGCTTATAATAGAAAAACAGATTATACAAGCCGCTGACAAAGGTGGAAACCGTCAAATAATAAGCCAGTCCCTGCCCCAATGAATGTGCCTGCACCGCAATATATTTGGTAATGATACTCATAGCCGACAGGGCAAAAACCGCCGGCAGAGTATACAGCGCGGCGGCACGGGAAACGCGGCTGTCCAGCATTTGCCAATAACAATAGCTGAAGCCGCATAAAATCAACATCAATGTGACAAACAAATTGCCCTGATTTAACAAAAGTATAAACTTCTCCGGCGTTAAAAGCCACCAGCCGAAGGTGGTCAGCAAAACCGTAACCGCCATAAAACGCGAAGTCGGACCGGCACCGAACTCGGCCGCGGCAAAGAATATGTGCGAATCATAAATACCGATACATAACCCCTGCGCTATCAGCAGCAGCCAATAATAACCGTCACGCGGCAGCGGATAAAACAACAGACACGGCAAAAAGAACAAACATATTCCGAAACCGCGCCAAATTCCCAATATATAGCCGTTAATTTTAAAATGCTGATTAAACAGCAGATATATTGCCGTAAAAAAGCCGTATATTAAACCGTTTGCCACCCATAACATACATTATATTGTAGTCAGTATAAGCGTTTTTTCAAGACCGAAACCGGCATACAAAAAAACTCCCCGAATGTAGTCGGGGAGTTTTAATGTGATAAACGGTTTTATTATTTAACCAATTCCACAACCGCATCGGTTATGTCTTTACCGCCGTTTACAACGGAAGATTTGGTCAGAACCACGGTCATACCTTCAGACTTGGCAATATCGTTGATGATATTGTTAAGATTTTGTTCGGCAGCCTGCAAACCGGAAGCATGTATCTTATCAAACGTATCTTTTTTGGCATTGATTTCGGCCAGATATTTTTGCGACAATTCCTTTTTTGCATCTTCTTTCTTTTCGGCACTGATTTTTTCGTTAGCCTCATCAGCCATTTTGCGCAATTCCTGCAACTGTTGCTGACGATTATTGCTCAAAGCTTTAATTTCTTCGGAAGACAATACAACGCGTTGCAAATCAACAACCGCAAAAGCAGCCTTGTTGGCGCAAACTGTTTTGTATGTGATCAATGAACCCAAAACGGCGGCAACGATAGCTACCAAAAAGATTAAACCGTAATTCATTCTGTTTTCGTTAGACATTATAATCTCCTTATATTTGATTTTCGTTGCCTATGTTATCCATTTTTTATATATTTTCAAGTACTTTTTATAAAAAAATACACATTATGATTGACCGAACGCAAAAATCGGTTATGCTGAAACGCAACAGTTATAACCGAGAAACAAGATGAGTGATTTAGCCGAACTTGCCGTATATATTCATTGGCCTTATTGCAAAAGTAAATGTCCGTATTGCGACTTTTATAAGGAATTAGCGCGCAATGTAAATCAGGACGAGATTATGGCCGAATATATCTCTGCTTTAAGAAAATATCACGAAATTTTGCCGGAGCGCACCGTAAAATCCGTTTTTTTCGGCGGCGGCACCCCTTCGTTAATGGAGCCGCGCAACATTGCAAAAATAATTGCGGAAATCGGCAAACTCTGGCCGCTGAAAACAAATGCCGAAATCAGTTTGGAAGCAAATCCCAATACCCGCTCGGAAACATTGTTCCGAGATTTTAAAAATGCCGGCATTAACCGCCTTTCGCTCGGAGTGCAAGCCTTAAACGACGCGGACTTACGCTTTTTGGGACGCACTCACGACCTGGCCGCGGCGCGACAATGCCTTGAAGAAATCGTTAAAATCTTTGATAATCATTCCGCCGATTTGATTTATGCCCGGCCGCAACAATCCCTCACCGCCTGGAAAAAAGAGCTGGAAGAAATAACCTCTTACGGGTTGAAACACTTATCGCTGTATCAGCTGACCATTGAAGACAATACGGTTTTTGCCCGCAAAAATGTTAAGCCGCTTGAGGATGAGGCCGCCGTTGCAATGTATGATTTTACCCGCGACTTTTTGGCCGAGCGCGGCTATCCGCAATATGAAGTATCGAATTTTGCCGCACACGGTTGCGAATCGCAACATAATCTTACTTATTGGCAAGGCGGTGACTACATAGGTATCGGTAAGTCGGCGCACGGTCGTTTTAAAATCGCCGGCAAACACTACGCCGCCGAATATCCGTTTGTGCACGAACAACTGACCGAAAAAGAACGGGCGGAAGAACTGATTTTAATGGGTTTGCGCCTGGTAAAAGGTATTGATAAGACGACTTTCAAACAAATTTGCGGCTTGGATATCAACGAGTGCATCAACCGTGACAAAGCGGCGATGCTAAAAGAGCTTGGTTTACTCAAAGAAAACTCTACCCATCTCTTTGCTACCCGGCAGGGTTTTGCGGTCTTAAATCAAATTATTGCCGAATTATGCTCATAAAAAGAAAATCCCGCCGATTATTCATCGACGGAAGTTTCTCTATTTCTTTACGAAAAAACTGGCGACGCCGACCACCATCACAAACAGAAGAACGGCACAGAACCATACACCTCCGAAAGCGATAATCTTGGTCGGGATAACCAATAAGATGTGTTTTACCCTGACTACCGGAACCAAAATGGCCCACACGATAGAAAGGAACAGAAACATGACCGTGCAGATGCGACAAGCCAGAGAGGTTGAACCGTGCTTGAGCATAAACAAGCCGCCGCGTCCCTCATGACTGTCAAATGCAACACAAGTGGCAGTTATAACCACACATACCACCATAGCCAACAACATTGCCAAACTACCGGTCTGGCTTAATAAACAACCTTCCATCATAATATCTAAATATTGATTTGCTGAGTTTATTCTAGACAAAACAAAGGCAGTTGTCAATAAAAAATTTGATTTTTTTAGGCGTTACCGGTTATACCGACAAAGCGGTCAAATTTAAGGCCGAGTTCGTCCAGAGAACGCTGCCACTTATCGGCATCTTTGGTGCGAAACATCAGCTCTTTATTGGCATTTACCACAATCCAATCGTTGTTGTAAATTTCCGTTTCCAGCTGTTTCGGTTGCCAAAACGAATAGCCGAGTGCCACCAGTTTTTCATCCGGACCGTGATCAAAGGCTATATCGGCGATAATTTCGGTGGTAGAAGAAATAGCAATACCGTTGCCGACAATGATTGTGCCGTCCTTGAAATAATCGGTGGAATGCAACACCATTCCCCTGACCTGCTCGAGCGGACCGCCGGTATATAAATTGATTTCGTTGAGTTTTTCATAACTTTGCAACGGCAACTGCATGGTTAAATCGGAAAAGGTGTATTTATCGAGCGGCTTATTGATGATTATCCCCATGGCACCGCGTTTGGTGTGCGAGCAAATATACACCACCGAGCGCCGGAATATTTCATCATCCGAGAGCGTCGGAGTTGCTACTAATAATTTGCCGTTCAAGGCATATTTCTCATCAAAGTTTTCCATGTTTGCACACAAGTTAAATAATCTTTTCTTTACTTTTTGAGTATATCATATTTTATTATGAATTAAAAGTTTAAAATAAACAATGAAACACCTGTTTTTTTATATAGTTTGCTTTTTGGCACTTTTCAACCGCACGGCCGACGCTTTGGAGCCGCCGCAGCTTCCCGACGACTTTGAAGGCAAGCTGACCCGCGAGTATATTGCCAATTATATCGAAGACGATACCTACGAAACGACCTTTTTGCAAAACCTGAATATTTATTATGAAATCGGCTCGTATTTGTATCAAAAATATCCGTGGGAAGAAATAATCGAGGACGATTTTGTTGATAAAGTTCGGGTATTTTTTCCTTATGACAGCGAGGAATTGCTGAAGAAAAAACACAAATACTTGATCAACACCGCTTCCTTATATCAGATGGGATGCGACTTATATGTGGAAATAGCCAACAAATATCTGGTGCCGCACGTTTATCGCAAGGTGCACGATGAATCCGAGTTTGACCATCCGCACGAGGTACCGTATATTCCGGCTGCCGACGATGAATACGTCAAGGTATATAACTTCAAAAAATTCCTCACTTACAGCAATAATTCCGACGAGCTGAACGCTATTTCCGATTTCAAACGCAACAGCGAGAAAAATGACGATATTTTGACGCAGATTGACCGGATTGCGGAAAAAGTGGATTGGAAAAAGGTCTGGCTCTACGGCACGGAATATCAAAATCCGCTGTTTTCCGAGCTGGGTATCGGCGAATCGCAACGCGGCGACGGAGTAAACGTGCGTCTGTTGGCGCGCGACACTTATACCGAGGGCAAAGAAACTCTCGATTACGGTATTCAGATAGTTACTCATGCCAAGTATTTTGTGTTGGCCAACAACCTTGATGAAAATACCTTAAAGCCGCAAATAGACTTTAGCGGTTCGGAAAATGTTGCCGAGGTTGATGTTATGTACCCGATGCCGCGGAAAACCAACGCTTTGCCGCAAGCCCACAAATATTTCGGCAATTTCATAATTCCGCTGAAAGTAACGCCGCAAAAACGCGACGAAGGCGTTACGCTAAGTACCGACATAAAGCTGACGCTGTGCGATTATAATCTCAACTGCCGACCGCAAAAATTCAACCTGCGATTACATTCCGACGTGAGCGGCCCCGACAAGTTCGATAACGGTTTCGATAACCTCTTTTTCAACAGTTTGCGGCGGGTTCCGTTGCCACAACAGAAGTTCTTAACGCTGCGGCAATTTAACGTTGTCGATACTCCGGACGGACAGCAACTTTTCTTGGAAATAGCCACCTCCAAAAAAATCAAAAGCATCGAGGCATACATTGAAAATGCCGAAGGTTTTACGCAATTTGCGGCTCCCAATTATATTGTGGGCGACGATGTCGTTAAAATTTATTTCAAGCCGTTGCAAAATGACGAAAATACCGATTTGAGCAATACCGACTACATCGTCTCTCTTGTTTTGAACAACCGCATTTTTTATCGGGATAATCTGGTGCCGAATATCGTTTCCGTTCCGCAAAACACGAATATTCCGACAACGGTTAAAACTGTTTTTTATGCTCTCATAAGCGGCATAATGCTGAACTTTTTGCCGTGTCTGGCTCCGTTTATGTTGATGATTATGCTGATGTTTATCCGCCTTTCCAAAAAGAAACCGGAAGCGTTGCGCAAGGTCGCGCTGAGTTGTATCAAGGGATGCGGCGTCGGTTTGTTGACGGCGGCGCTTATCTTCATCGGTCAAAAATATACGGGCCGCGACATAATCTGGGGAATACAATATGACCGCACCGTTCCGCTGCTTCTTCTGCTGTTCGGATTTGCCACCCTATTAAAACTTTTGCCGAATATACAGACCTACATTACCGACACCGCCGCCGAACGGAACACGGTATTTTTCGGTTGCGGACTGATCGGCGGAGTTATGTTTATATTCGCCGTTGCGCCGTATTTATCGCGGCTTATGAATATTGCCGTATCCGTTTCCGTATTACAGGCATTAGCGATATTGCTACCGCTGGTAATCGGTATGGCGGCAATACCGCTGCTTGTATATTATTTGCTGACTAAACCGCAAATGCAGCGCAGTTTGTTCGGAAGCCAGCAGGATATTTATAAATTCATTTATTACGCCGTTTGGGCTTCGCTGATATATATCTGGCTGTTTTGCGCCTTTTTGTGCGGTTTGCCGTATGCGCTGTTGCTGGCCTTAATCGTTGTGGTTTGGATGTTTATGTGCGAACTGTACCAAAGGTTTTTGGATTATCTTGACGGGGCGCTGGATGAGAGCATCAGCGTCGAGCAAATTCAAAGCTTCCGTCGCGGCAGTGTGGTCTTTATGGGGATTGTCCTTATTTTGTTCCTCGGCGGCGGTATTTATCTGGCCGACCATGCCCGCGCCGGCCGAACCGTAAATTCGACCTCACCACAGGATGTTGCGCAAATAATTGCCGAGCGACAGGATAAACCGGTTATGATTATCGTCGGCGCCGACTGGTGTTTCAAATGTCAGGTCAATCGCTGGTGGACTCTTAATCCGCTGATGCTGAAACAATGGCAGGACCGCTATGATATGAAGATCGTACGTGTGTCGCAAACGCCGTATGTGGCACAATATATGCGCGAAAAAGAACAATATGATTTGCCGTTTTATATTCTTTATACCCGGCAATATCCGCAAGGGATTGTCTTAGACAGCGATGTTGAAATAGAAAATATGGAATTGTTGATGAATTGATTTCAGGCAACGACGCCCAAAAAAAGAACGCCGACAAAATATCGGCGCTTCTTTTTAAATTGAGTTAGAGATTAATCTCTGTCCTCGCGGTTGATACCCTGCATTCTTTCGTAGATTTCCGCCTGTCTTCTTCTTTGTTCCATAACAGACATCTTTTCTTCACCGCGATTTACTCGGGTTTCGTTTTCCAAAGCAACTTCATCTTTGGCAACTTCAACCGTTGTCTTTTCGCGAGTGTGCTTCATTGCTTCTGCAGGTGTTTGCGGTTTTACCATTTTATTACTCCTTTGCTAAATTATTAATTATAAACATTACCTTTGTTAGGCGCTATATTACGGACAACCGGCTTATCGGATTTGGCCGGCGCGGTCTTTTCTGCTGCGGCTTTTCCCGATGCGGTTCCGGTTTTCACGGTTTGCGAACGACTTTCCTCGCCCGAATATTCACTTTCCTCGGCCGCTTGCGTTGCCGAATTCTGCTTCGGGTGAGTGCGACGATATTCCGGCAGATATACGTCATTGAACTTCTTAAATTCAAGGCGAACGTTACCGATTTTGATGAGCTCAATCTTTTCCACACCCAGGGCGGTCAAGTCGTCGTTAATACTGTCGCAGTTACCGATGGCGGTGTTACAAGCCTCACGCAAAGCAATATGCGGGGCGGCTCGCGGACCGTAAACCGAAGCATCACCGTATGATTTTTCAATCATTTGGTCGCGCAGATAAAATTCGGTATGTTTGGTATTCAAATCGTGCTGATACAAAATATCAAACACTCTTTCCATCTGCTGATTGTTAAACTTATGTATCGGACTGCCCAAAGCGCGTAACTGGGCTTTTTCGGCATCCGATAAGCCCCTGATGCCGACTGCGTTCATAATATCGCCGCCGCCGCGTTCGAGAGCCGACTTATATACTTCAAACGTTTTCAATAAAGCCCTATAGGCGGCAATTTTCTTAACCGCACCCTCATAAGGGTCTTGAGAACGCAAAATACCTTTAACTTTACTCTTGAACACTTTTGAATAAGCATCGGTAAAGGCCGAATAACGATAAGTGTTGATTAAGCCGTCGATAAAGGTCTGCTCACTTTCACTGACGGTTTTGCCTTTTTCGTGATTATACTTATTCATTTGCTTGGCCAAACGATATTGATAATTGGCATAATCTTCGGCGCTGAGTTTTTCTTTGGCCGCTTTCAGCATACCTTCGGCCTTGGATTTATCAAGCCCCATACCGATAGGAACAATACCTTTTTCGCCCATAGCCTTACGCCACATACCTTTTTCGTCATTCTTCGGCATTCCCGGCGGGAAGGTAATCGCGGTATATCCCAAATCCTTCAACTGACCGACGATATCTCCCAGATAACTTTCATCAATCTTTTTGTGGTTAGGGGTACGATAGGCAAAGTGCAAAACGCCGTTGTCGTCAACATCGATAAACAGCTTAAGCGCATAAGTATATTTAACGCCGCCGTCTTTGGTTTTTACGCCGTCTTTTTTGCGGTTGTCGTCATCTTCGCTGTCATAAATGATAAACTCGGTCCAGCCTCCTCCGAAAAAGCCGGTACTGGTTTTCCAATAAGATAAGTTTTTCTCTTTGCTCCAGCCTTCGTGTAGCAGTTTTTCAAAGAGAGCTACCGCCTTCTTTTTGCTTGTTTTCTTCGGTGCGGGAGCTGCCGCATTTTGCGCCGGTACCGGTACAGATACAGACTGTGCCGCGTTGACATTGTTGATATTATCGTTTTCTTCGGCCGCATGCGCATCAAGATTATCCGGAACATCGCTGTCCGGAACCGCCGCGGTTGCCACACCTCTGGCCAGGCGCTGTATTTTGCCGATATTTTCCGGTGCATTCTCGGCTACTGCCGTTTCGCTGTCATAATCCTGATACAACGACTCCGGAACGGCGGAAGAAACAAAATCTTCTTCCGGCAAATCGTAAGATATATCTTCCTTAGATACGCCTTCCGGCAATTTGCCGTCGGTGGTCAGGCTGATATTCTGCAATTCGGCTTCAAGCTCTTTTTCGCGTTTCTTCTGCGCGGCATATTCTTTGGCATTGGCTTCGGCAATTTCCGCCTCTTTGGCGGCCTTAGCTTCGGTTAATGCCTGCTCGATTTTTTCTCTGATGGCTGATTCGGCCAGGGTGCCGTCAAAATTGCGGATTTCCATATCGGAAATCGAAAGCCCGTGCGCTTCGCAAAATGCAAAAACGGATTTAAGTTTTTCATCGTCCAGATTATTTTGCGTTTCTTCGTCAAACGAAAGCTGCATCTTAATCTGCGGCGGCATATTCGGCTGATTGTATTCCATCATACCGATATTGTATTCCACCTCGGCCTCTTTGTCGCTGACATGTAAAGCCAACTGCTTAACCCGCTCGTCGCGATCGGCACGCATCTTGAAATACTGGTCTTGGGTCAGCATATCGCCGTTGTCGGTAATATCCACCTCTACAAACTGTATTTCTTCGGGATTGCCGTATTTTTCATTATTGTCCTTAATGCGATAAAGCTGGGCAAATTCGTCGCCGTATTCATGGAGATAATCGGCATATTTTTTAACCGAATCATATTCTTTTTGCACCGGCTGACGCGAACGGTTGAGATAAATATATTCACGGCTCAGCTGTTCGTCGGAAAAACCTCTTTTATCTTCGTTTTCCTCTTTGCTGATTACGTCGAGCTCCCGACGATATTCTTCATACTCGTCGAGTTCTTCCTTCAATGATTCCATGGTTGTTGCAAACTTCTTTTGCAATTCCTCCTCCGAATAGTCCTTCGGAAGCCGGCTTAGTCCTTTATTTTCAAGGTAAGATTGCGCAACGATTACGTCATCTTTTTCCATTTGATTTTCGGCCATGAATACCCCCCATTTTCTTAACTTTGCCCGTAATATAACACACTTTTTTGCAAATAGCAACAACTTTTGACAAAAAATTAACGCTTACGCAGAAATAAAACACGAGCCAGGCCGTAAATCCGCTCATCCAGCAGTTCAAACGCTTCCGGCAGAGGAAAAAGCTCGTCTTTACGCACCTCAACCACACAAATTGCCTGCTCGCCGAGCCAATTTTGCGCAAGTAACTGCTCCAAAGCCTGTTCCGTAAGCCCTTTGGCATACGGCGCATCCGCAAAAATCATATTGTATTGACGGCGCGACCGCGGCAGACGGGTAGCATCAGCCTTTATAATATCAAAACGTTCTTTTTCGGCGGCAAACAATTTGGCATTTTTATTGACCGGTACCGTATCAATGTCGATAAACGTAACATGGCCGAAACCGCGCGACAACGCCTCAAAGCCGAAAGCGCCGGTACCGCAAAAAATGTCGAGCAGACTCAATTTGCCGTAATCGCCGCCGAGTCTGGAAAATAAGATATTAAAAATCGCCTCGCGTGCCCGCTCCGAGGTCGGCCGGACCTCTTTGCCTTCCGGCGTCCATAATTTTTTGCCGCGATATTTTCCGCCGACGATTCTCATAGCTTATCTCCGAGTTGTTCTTTAAGCACTTTTTGCGGCACTTCTTTTACTTCGCCTTTTTTCAAGCTGCCGAGTTGAAACGGCCCGTAAGAAAGACGAATCAGCCGTGCCACTTCCAGTCCGATTGACTTCATCAGTTTGCGCACTTCGCGATTTTTACCTTCGTTAAGCGTAATCAAAAGCCAACTGTTGGATCCGTTTTGGCTTTCCATTTCTATTTTGACCTTACCGTATTGCACACCGTCAATAACCACGCCCTTTTCCAGTTCCGCCAATTTTTTCGGTTCAACTTTGCCGTGCACCCGTATTTTATAGCGACGACTCCAACCGTTGGCCGGCAGTTCCAGTTTGCGCGAAAGCTCGCCGCTGTTGGTCAGCAAAAGCAAACCTTCCGAGTTCAAATCAAGCCGACCCACACTGATAACCCGCGGCATTTCCGGCGGCAGATTATCAAACACCGTCGGACGATTTTCCGTATCTCTGTGAGTGGTCAGCAAGCCGGTCGGTTTATGATACAGCCACAGCCGCGTTTGCTCGATTGTCGGCAGTTTTTCGCCGTCGAGCAAGATTTTTTCGCTGCCCTCAACGTTAAAAGCCGGACTTTCGACGAGTTTGCCGTCAACCGTCACCCGCTTTTGCTTAATCAGCTCCTCGGCCTGCCTTCGCGAACAAACTCCGCTCCGCGCCATAAATTTTGCAATCCGTTCCGTCATTTTTCTTCCTTTTTTGATAAATATGTTTTATAGTAGCAGACAAGTCTAAAAAAAGAGTGAACAATGACTAACGAAGAATATATGCAAATTGCGCTGAATTTGGCGCGACAGGCGGCACAAAACGACGAAGTACCGATTGCGGCGCTAGTGGTTAACCCGACCACAGGCGAGATTATTACCTCAGCCGCCAACGAAAGCGCGCACGGTTCCGATGCTACGGCGCATGCCGAAGTTTTAGCCATTCGCCGCGCCTGCGAAAAGCTCGGCACCACCCGTTTGTGGGATTTGGATATGTATGTTACGCTCGAGCCGTGTACCATGTGTGCGGCGGCAATTTCGTTTGCCCGCATCCGCAACCTTTATTTCGGCGCGGCGGATGAAAAAGGCGGCGCCGTTGTCAGCGGGGTTAAATTTTTTGAGGCCCCTACCTGCCACCATCGTCCGAACGTTGTCGGCGGAATTTGTGCCGACGAGTGCGGCGCTTTGCTCAAAGAATTCTTCAAAGCCAAACGTTGATACAGCAAAAATTTATATAGCTTTGATTTTTTCCACTTCTGCGCGGGCAAGTGCGTCGCAACGCTCGTTTTCGGCATGGCCGTTATGCCCTTTTACCCACACCCAGCGAATTTCGTGCTTATTTACCAGCTCGTCGAGCTGTTGCCACAGGTCGATATTTTTAACTTCCTGCTTTTTATGCGCCGTATGCCAGCCGTTTTGCTTCCAGTTTACCATCCACTCGGTAATACCTTTCATCACATACTGGCTGTCGGTATACAGCGAAATATTGCAGGTTTTCTTCAAAGCACTCAGCGCCGATATTACCGCCATCAGCTCCATCCGGTTGTTGGTGGTATTCTCTTCGCCGCCGCTTAATTCTTTTTCTACGTCCTTATAGCGCAGAATCGCGCCCCAACCGCCGGCTCCGGGATTACCGGAACAAGCACCGTCCGTAAAAATTTCCACTCGTGCCGTCATTCGACTTCCTTCAAAAATTCGCTGAAAAATTCATTGAGCAACAAATCGGAACTGTCTTCCGAACGCAAAACCTTCGCCACAAACGAGCGCAGATTATTCTTTGCCCCGTAAATGCGGAAGGATTTAGGCATTGCCCCGTCGGCACCGATAACCCCGTTAATCAACAGATCATCTTCAATAAACTCCGAAAGCACAATCTCAATATGCGCAAACTTCATAATTCCGCGCGGCGGCAGACGCAACTCCGGCTTGGTAATCAGGTTAAGGTGTCCCTCCAGACCGAGCATATTCGCCGTCATGTTATAATCGGAAAAACGCACGCGGTTATATTCGCCGCCGGTGTTATCGGTGGTGCAAGTCAAATACAGCTCGCGCGCGATGGCGTTGCTGTCGTTGATACAATGCACGTCAAAGCCGATTTTAACGTATTTTTGCGGCGGGGTATCGATGGTTTTCGGATACAGTATGTCTTCTTCGTCGTTTTCCACCACTTCCAAACTGCGGTTTTCCAACTCCAGCGACACATTAGGCTGCGGACGACGACCGAACATTCCGGCAATTACCGCATAAGGTGCCGGCACATTGTTGGAACCGGAGCGGATATACATGGTGTTGCCGACGGTGGTCATCAGCGGCGCGATTTCCGACTTAGGGATATAGGTTGCCAGATAGCCGTCGCCGTTTTTATCTTCGCAAATAATATGGTTGCGTACCCGGTTGTGGCTCGGAATGGTGCAGCCGGAGATGGCGCTTTCTACCCAGCTCATAAAGCGATGCACGTTCTTGACCTTGACTTTAGCCTTGGCCACATCGCCGATATCTATATCGCGCGAACATTCCACGCCCCAGACGATTACCCCGCCCTCGGAGTTGCCGAAGCCGGAAATACATTTGGCTAAATTGCGCCGATCATCCGGGCTCAAAGACCAACCGTGTTTGCCGGTGGACGAGGCCTGCTTAAAATCCATAAACAGCTCCTCGGTTTGGCGACTGCGAATAAACTCATCCAACGCATCTTCGCCGAAATAAATCAGCTTTTCAAAAATATCTTCAGCTCGCGACATAGCCTGCTCCTTTGTTTGTTTGAGCGCATTATATCTGCCACAAAGTAAAAATATGATTAAAGAGCAGCCGTTTTTAGCAATTCATCGCATTCTTGGCAATACCTGCCAGGGAGGTTTCTTTATAATCCTGATTTAAGCTCAGGCCGGTTTCGTACATGGTTTTGATAATGCTGTCCAGGCTCACGATATGCGTGCCGGTGCGTTGCAAAGCCAGACGCGCGGCATTAACCGCCTTAATCGCGCCCATGGCATTACGCTCGATACACGGCACTTGCACCAAGCCGTTAATCGGGTCGCAAGTCAGGCCGAGATTATGCTCCATCGCGATTTCCGCCGCATTTTCGATTTGCGCGTTATTGCCGCCGAAAGCCGCCGCCAAACCGCCGGCTGCCATCGAGCAAGCCACCCCTACCTCGCCCTGACAACCGACTTCGGCGCCGGAAATAGAAGCATTGGTGCGATACAGGCTGCAAATGGCCGATGCCGTGGCTAAAAAGGTAATTGAAGCATTTTTCTTTTCGGTATCATTGAGGAATTTGCCGTAGCGAGCCATATAGCGCATAACCGCCGGAATCAGGCCGGCAGAGCCCATGGTCGGAGCGGTTACCATCCGTCCGCCGCAGGCATTTTCCTCCGCCACGGCAAACGCCCAGATATTTATCCAATCAATCGCCGTCAGAGAATCGGTATCGTTGCTGTTAAAGCGATTTTGCAGGCGTTTATACATTTCTTTGGCGTGGCGCTTAACCTTCAACCCACCCGGCAGATAGCCTTCATGCTGCATACCGAGGTCGATATTTTCCTGCATAATCTGCGCCAATTTCAAAATCTGCCTGGTTATGGAAAACTGCTTACCCCAAATCTTTTTTTCGTTTTGCAACACCAGCTCGGCAATCGTCATTTTATTTTGCTTGCAAATCCGCATCAATTCGGCGCAAGTATCGAACTGATAAGGCACATCATAGGGCTGACGGTCGATACGGCGCGAAATTTCGTCGCGTCGGACGATGGTGCCGCCGCCGATGGAAAAATAAGTTTCTTCAAGCAAAACTTTGCCGGACGCATCGTAAGCGGTAAACATCATGCCGTTGGAGTGCTCGGTTAAGCAGATTTTCTTTTCCAAAACAATATCGTCGTCATACGAAAAATCTATCATATACCGGCCGCCGAGATTAAGTTTTCCGCTCTCCTTGATTTGCGCGATATAATCGGTTTGCGGGTCAATATCTTCCGCCGTCAGCCCGGATAAACCGTAGACAACGGCATTAAGAGTGCCGTGGCCGATACCGGTCAGCGCCAACGATCCGTATAAATGCGTTTTGAGGCACGCAACTTCGGTCAGCAAATTCTGCGCCTGCAAATTATCGGCAAAGCGCTTGGCCGCCTTCATCGGACCGACAGTATGAGAACTTGACGGCCCGATACCGACGGAAAATATTTCAAACAGGCTGTAATACATTTACGTTGCGACTGCCTAATATTGAAAATCTTTGAAAATTTCTTCCATCGACTTAACAAAGTTATCGTATTCTTCACGCGATACTTTGCCGTCTTTGTTGGCATCCATAACGTCGATTGCCGTCTGATTGGTGGCATCTTTGGTATTGGTACGGAATGTCCGCAGCTCTTCTTCGGATAATTTACCGTTGTGGTCAATATCCAATGCCTCGAAGTTTTTATCCAAATCCGGGGCCTTTTCGGACTGAGCCGCCGCCATTTTTGAATAAAACTCGACATATTCGGCTTTATCGACCGCACCATCTTTATCGGCATCCAACAGCTTAAAGGTCTCGGAGTTTTGCTGGTCCATCGATTTATCCTGGATTACGGCAATTTCTTCAAGAGTGATATAGCCGTCTCCGTTGATATCGGTCGCCTCAAAATCTTGCGAAGCGCGGTCGGCAAAGGCCGGAGATGCCAGCAAAACAGCGGCTAAAGTAACAATCAAATATTTCATTTTTCCTCCTTATTTATTGAGTTTATTGATAGCGTTTTTAATACGTTGCAAGGTTTCGTTTTTACCCAAAACGCAAGCCAGTTCGGTCGCGCCGCCCGGAGTGGTTTCCTGGCCGGAAAGCGCAATCCGCACCGGATAGAGAATCTGCCCGTTTTTCATTTCGTTTTCCTGAGCAACCGCTTTCATGGTTTCAAACAAATTTTCGTTGGTCCACTCGGTCGTATTTTCCAAAACCGGCAAAACCAGCTGCAGAGCCTTTAAGGCAATATCCGTATCGGTTTTCATCTTTTTATTGATGTAAAGTTCGTTTGCATATTCCGGAACCTCAGCCAAAAACGCCGTTTCGGCCGGAATTTGTCCCAGAGTTTCGACCCGCGGCTGCAACACCGCACTCAATACCCTAAAATCAAGAGTTTGCGGCAAATTCGCATAATAAGGCAACGCCAGCTCATGAAATTCCTCGGCCGACAGATTGCGGATATAACAACCGTTCATCCAAGTCAGTTTGGTAATATCAAAAATTGCCGGTGATTTATTTAATCTTTCACTTGAAAAACATTTTTCAAGTTCTTGAAGCGAAAAGATTTCCCTTTCATCTCCCGGATTCCATCCGAGTAACGCGATATAGTTCAAAATTGCCTCCGGCAAATAGCCTTTGGCCACCAAATCCTGGAACGAAGCATCGCCGTTACGTTTGCTCAGCTTATGTTGGGCATCTTTCATTACCGGCGGAACGTGAACATAAACCGGCGGTGTCCAGCCGAAAGCCTCATAAATCAGGTTATATTTCGGAGTTGAAGAAATATATTCATTACCGCGCACCACGTGAGTTATCTGCATCAAATGGTCGTCGATAACATTGGCAAAGTTATAGGTCGGCAGACCGTCACTTTTAAGCAAAACTCCCTCATCCAGCTCATCGTAATCAATCTCAATATCGCCGTAAACCACGTCGTGAAAAATCGACGTACCCTTCTTATTAATGTTCTGGCGCACCACGAACGGTTCGCCGGCGGCAATACGCGCTTTAGCCTCCTCAAGCGGAATATGCTTGCACGGGTCTTTTAATTTAATATGTGCTTCCGGAGTATCTTCATCAGCATCTTTATCTTCTTCTTTTTGTGCGCAAAAACAATAGTGTGCGCCACCAAGTTCAACCAATTTATGAGCATATTCGGCATATAACGGTTTACGTTCCGATTGCACATACGGCCCGTAATTGCCGCCGATATCCGGCCCTTCGTCCCAATTCATACCGACGCGTTTCAAAGTTTTGTAAATAATGTCGGTAGCGCCTTCAACATAGCGCTTTTGGTCGGTATCTTCTATACGCAAAATAAAATCGCCGCCGTCTGATTTGGCGATTAAGTACTCGTAAAGCGCCGTACGCAAATTGCCGATATGCATATATCCGGTCGGGCTCGGCGCAAATCTGGTTCTGGTTTTCATTTTTTCTTCCTTATTTTATAATATCCGATTGCCATACAGAATAAAAGCAAAAAATAAGGAATGCAAGCATTTTATATATATTTTACGCTTGAATCAGCTGACACATGGCTCCGACTAAATTTTGCGCCCCCTGACAAACGTCGGTCATATTGGTAGCAAGCATATAAGCCGGAGTGGTACAAATGCGGTTTTCGCGGTCAACACAAACCTCGGTTACGCCCACTTCTTCATGCACCGGCCCCAGTTCCTCGATTTTTTCGGCGGTTGCCCCGCCCGCACCCAGCGTAAAGTGAATTTTTTTATCAGCCAAAGCCATTGCCACCATAGCCGGAGCAATACACATGGCGCCGATAACCAGCTTTTTATCGTAGCATTCGCGGATAACGTTATAAATACCGCGGTTAATATCGCAATCCGTACCTTTGGCGGCAAAATCACACCAGTTGGTAACGGCTCCCAGGCCGCCCGGAAAGATTATCCCGTCAAAGTCTTCGGCCTTAAATTCACTCAAATCCCGAATATTGCCGCGAGCGATACGGGCCGATTCAACCAAAACATTACGCGTTTCCGGCATCGGCTTGTTATTGAGATGATTGATTACCGCCGCCTGATTGATATTCGGAGCAAAACATTGGTAGGTACACCCCATATTTTCAACACACAACAGCGCAAACACGGCCTCGTGAATCTCCGAACCGTCGGCACGTCCGCAACCGGAAAGAACTACGGCAAAATGTGGATTTTTGTTCATTTATATACTCCTTTTTTTAATATTTCTGTTGATTTATCCTAATCAGACAATATAATGCTGTCAAATCAATTTTTTTAGAGCGGAGGAATATTTTAATGGATGTAAATTTGACGACGTTAAATAACGGTTTACGCGTTGTTTCGGTAGAAAGACCGCAAACGGAAACCGTTTCGGTCGGAATTTGGATTAACACCGGAAGCGCTTGTGAAAAGCCGGAAAATAACGGAATTTCGCACTTTTTGGAGCACATGGTGTTCAAAGGCACGCAAAAACGCACCGCTCTGCAAATTTCCGAAGATATCGAAAATGTCGGCGGCAGCACCAATGCTTATACCTCGCGCGAATTTACGGTTTTTTATGCCAAAATGCTCAAAAACGATTTGGAGTTGGCACTCGATGTTTTGGCCGATATGGTTATGGCTCCGAGTTTTGCCGAAGACGAATTGGTTAAAGAACGCGAAGTCGTGGTGCAGGAAATCAAACAAACCAATGACGACCCTAATGATATCGTGTTTGATTATTTTCAGGAAACCGCCTTTCAAAATCAGGCTCTCGGCCGCAGTATTCTCGGACCGGCCGAAAAAGTCCGCTCGTTTGATGCCGCAACCTTGCGCGACTATATGAAACATAACTATGCCGCGGAAAATATCATTGTTTGTGCCGTCGGCAACTTAAAACACGACGAGTTGGTAAAAATGACCGCGGCCAGAATGTCGGAATTGCAACCGCACACCGATTTTGTGAAAGATAAGCAGATTTATACCGGCGGTTCGTTTATCAAAAAGCGCGATATCGAACAGGCTCAGGTTTTGCTGGGTTTTGAGGGTACGAATTATTATAACGAAAAAAGATATCCGGTTTCCATCATGTCCACAATTTTGGGCGGCAATATGTCGTCACGTTTGTTCCAGGAGATCAGAGAAAAACGCGGCCTGGTTTATAGCGTTTATTCATATAACAACAACCATTTTCATAGCGGTTTGTTCGGGATTTATGCCGGTTTGGAAGCCGACGAAATCAAAAACTATATTCCGGTGGTGGCGGATGAAGTTAAACGCATTGTCAACGAGCCGGTCAGCGATGTTGAATTGAACCGCGTAAAAGTGCAGTATAAGGCCGGAATGCTGATGGCGCTCGAAAGCTCGTCGTCTACGGCCGAGGTGGTGGCACGGCGCAATATGTTGCACAACCGTTTCGTTTCTATGGAAGAAATCATCGATATTATCGAAGGAATAAGCAAAGATGACGTGATGGCGGCGGCGCGGCAAATCTTCAGCAGCCCGATGACTTATACCCTTCTCGGCAACTTGCGCAAGTATCCGGATTTTGAGCAAGTACAGAAATATTTTAAATTGTGATTTTTTGCCAAAAAAATTATTGACAAATATAATCCCTTTATGTATAATGCACTACAATACATTATATTTACGCAATATTATCTATCGTGTTGTATCTTAACGGCCTGTTTAAAACCGGCTTGAGTGCAAATATCTCGGTTTCTGCTTAATTCCGACCTTATGCAAATAAGGAACGGCTTAAATTGCGCCCGTTTTTATGCAAACACGATAATTAACTGAGGGAGAAGAAAGTGAAATTTATCAGCGGAACGAAACTCAAAGGCGACATTTTTGACTATCGCCGTTTGAAAAGCAAAAAAACCAACCTGAAACTTGAAGAAGTTATCAAGCGCAGCGGATTGATTCTTGAACAATATGCCGACGGTGTACTCAATGTACACGACCGTGATAAGAAGGTGTTGGCCGAATATATTGATACGTTTGCCGGCGATGAAGAACGTCGTGAAAATTTGCTTAATAAATTGCAACACAATTCATTTTTTGATGTTAAAAAACACTTGATTAACGGCAAGCGCACGTATTGGGAAAGACTGCTCAACCTCGACCCGAATCGCGTAAAACGGGTTACGGTCGCCGGGTTAAATCGCCGTATTCGCAAATATAACCGCCTTAATGATAAATTGGCAAACGGCTGGTATCATAAGGAAAAAGAATATAGAAAGCAGTGCATTTTGGAAAATGAAGCCGAAAGTTATGCTTCTAACTTTTTGCAAGGCAATCTGGATGTTACGCGCAGCGAAGTTCCGGCTTTGAAAGAATATCTGCAAACTTTCCAAAGTCTGCAATATTCCGATAACATTCATAACGCGGTGCAAAAAATTCGCGAAACTCCGCTCGAAGACTTTGCCGAAACCAAGCCTTCCCGCTGGCAGGTATTCAAGCAATCGGTTAAAAATAAGTGGAACGGTATGGTTGCCGGGCTGAAAAACAGCTTCAAGCCGAAGCGTGCCGTTGTTATTAAGATGAACCGCCGCAACTGGGCCGATGTGGCCGTTGTTTCGGCTGTTTTCGCCCTGGCCGGTATGTCTTTGTTTAAATCCGACTCCGTGGCAAAGGATACGCGAACCGCTCCGGATATGGAACTTAAGAAAACCGCCGAACCGAAGCAGGATACTTCCGTTAAGACCGACGCTTTTATGCAACAAGAAGCGGAATTGACCCATGAGCAGAAAATCTGGAAAAACTTTTACGACACCAAAAACGAAATGCAGGCCGCCGATGCCGGTATCAACCTTCAGGATTTGTATAAGAAGGTTGCCGAGCAGCAAAAAGCCGGAATTTTCGTAATGCCGGAAGGCGCCAGCATTGAGCGCTTTGTATATACGCACCTGATGTATAAAGCTTACGGCCTCAACTCGCCGATGGATGCGGTTATTGAAGGACAACACAAGCTTACGGCTTATCAGCAACTGGCGATAAACGAAGCCGTTAAAACAGCGGGAGAAAACGGTGTCGGTGTTAAAAGGCTTGCCGCTTCTCACGGCCGCAAACTCGGCAAACACAGTGCTTATGACCGCGCTTCAAAAGATTTGAAGCAAAAGTTCATAACCAACCTGCAGGCAGTAAGAAATCTGCATCAGCACTGAGCCGAACCGTAAGATCATAAAAAAGAAGCAAGAAATTGCTTCTTTTTTTAATGATTTTTTTATAACATGAGTAATATACTTACAAAGTGCTTTACAATTGCGATAAATGCTATATAATCGAATACAGTTCATGGTTTTAATGAGGAATTCATCTATGCAAAAAAGCCCGCAAACAGGCCGTTCAATGATAGAAATGCTGGGTGTATTGGCTATTATAGGCGTACTTTCCGTCGGAGGTATAGCCGGTTTTTCCAAAGCCATGCTCAAATACAAAATCAACAGCACCGTAAATCAGATTTCGCATACCGTCGCGCGTATTCGTCTGGCATTCATCGGGCAGAAAGATTACAGCGGAATGGGTGATGACGAAAGTGATGTAAATTCCGTTATGGTCGGAGCCAACATTATTCCTCCGGAGTGCTTTGCACGTGACCAAAAAGGCAATGTGCTTAAACCCTATACTTTCAAAAATAAGTTTAAGGGCAACTTAAAAATACGCAATATCGACAAGCTGAAGGAAGGCGACCGGGCGGCCTTCGCCATCAAGTACGATTATATTCCGAAACCGGCATGCATAGAATTGGCAACCGTTCCGTGGGATGCAACCAATGATACGGGCTATATCGGCGTGGTTATCAATATGCCGACACCGCTTGATTTCCGGCAAACCAACTGCATACAAACCCCGGCTAACCGAATGGGCTCGGCCATCCATTGCGCCAGAAACGGCATCATGCTCAAAGAAGCCGCCGCCCATGCCTGTTCCGATATAAAAGATAATTCTCTGGAATTTGTTTTTTACTGATACTTTTCCAACTCCTGTATTAAAAAATCGGCCGTATCCGATGATTTATTGCCATCAAAATAAATATCGCTAATCTTTTATTTATCTTTTGGGATTATTATATTGCCATTAAGGGGTAAATAATGATACGTAAAATATGTCTGGCTTTGGCGATTTTGTGCGGTTTGTTGAGTTTTTCAACCGCACGGGCCGATGATGCCGTAAAAAGTACGGAAAATACCACCATCCATCTTTATCACAACGGCAAAGATAAAGTGTTGGCCGAGTTTATTATGCAGCCGGACTGGCATATTTCATGGAGCAACCCGGGCGATGTGGGACAGCCTACCGAGGTAACGGCAGTTAATTCCGCGGTTGAAGTAACGGACCAATCGATTCCGGTCGCACGCACCATCTACGACGTTATGCATGAATATTTGTATGAAAATACGGCTTATTACGCGTTGCAGGTGGATAATCTCGATAAGGCGGAAATAACCTTCAGTTTTGTGGAATGTAACGATGTCTGCAAGCCGGAGTCTCTTACTTTCAAAATGGCGGAAATCGCGGCTTCTCCAAGCTTACAATGGCTGGAATTGCAACAACGGGCGGAGGCGACTTTTCCGCAGAAAATAACCTTAACCAGCCCGCGCAGCGAAAATCGCTTGCAACTCGATGTGGACGCGCATACGCCGCTTTATTTTGCTCCGACTCAAAAAGATATTATCGATGAAATGAGCATTGAAACCGAGCCTAATGCCGACGGCATCAGCGTTAAGTGGCAATCTGATAAGCCGCAACAGCTTAAACAGGCGCTGATTATAACGCCGGACAAAGCCTATCTGGCCGATATAGAATACAAAAACACGCTGACAGATACTCTGCTGTATATGATTATTCTGGCCTTTATCGGCGGCATTATTCTCAATGCCATGCCTTGCGTATTTCCGATTTTGAGCCTGAAAATATTTACGCTGCTGAAAAAGCCGCAAAACGGGATAACGCCGTATAAAAACGCCCTTTTCTACACACTCGGCGTATTGCTGTCATTTCTTGTTCTGGCAATGATTATGCTGTGGCTGAAGACCGAAGGCAACAACATCGGCTGGGGTTTTCAACTGCAATCAGCGTGGTTTGTGGGGATTATGGCGGCGGTATTTTTGCTGTTGTTTTTATTTATGGCCGACATTCTGCATTTTCCGAATTTTGCCGGCAATACCGTGCATCGCCTGTCGGGCTTCAACGAATTTACCACCGGATTTTTTGCGGTATTGATAGCCAGCCCGTGCGCCGGACCGTTTATGGGTGCGGCCATCGGTTATGCCTTTATGCGGACCAATACCGAAGTTCTGGCGATTTTTACTGCGTTGGCGCTCGGCTATGCCTTGCCTTATGCGCTGATAGAAATGTTTCCGCAGGCTTTACACCAGATTTTGCCGAAGCCGGGCGCGTGGATGCAGAAAATAAAAATCATTCTTTCGATTCCGATTTTGCTGACGGCGGTTTGGCTCGGTTCCATCTGGTATACGCAGGTTCAAACCGATACTTATGCCGCCGACACCACCGAGCTTGATTGGCAACCGTTCGACGCCGAGAAAATTGCCGAACTTAACGAGCAAGGGCGCAATATTTTTGTGGACTTTACCGCCGATTGGTGTTTGACTTGCCAGTTCAACGAGAGATTTATACTAAAAAGTCAAAACTTCAAAGATTTTGTAAAGGAAAACGATGTGGCTCTGTTTGTTGCCGATTTAACCGAACATCAGGAAGATTTTGGAATTGCGCTGTCGTCTTACGGCCGCGATGCCATTCCGCTGTACGTTTATTATCATGAAGGCAACTACCGGATTTTGCCGCTGTTTTTCAGGGTAAACTCACTAAAACAATAATCATAAACAGAAAGGAAAAAAACATGAAAAAACTTTTACTTGCCTGTATGGCGCTTTTCTTGGCCTCTTTCAACACTTCGGCACAGGAGGTTAATCCGGAAGACGTTATCGTGCTTAAACTCAAGGACGGCGATGTTTATATCCAAACTTTCCCGGATGTTGCTCCCAACCACGTGGCCCGCATTAAGGAATTGGTGCGTCAGGGCTTTTACGACGGCTTGAAGTTCCATCGCGTGATTGAGGGATTTATGGCACAAACCGGCGATCCGCGCGGTAACGGTACCGGCGGTAGCGGTCAAAAACTCAAGGCCGAATTTAATGATAAACATCACGGCCGCGGCACGGTTTCTATGGCCAGAGCCGCCGATCCGGATTCTGCCGACAGCCAGTTCTTTATCTGCTTTAAGGATGCGGGTTTTCTCGACGGCCAATACACCGTTTGGGGACAGGTTATCAAAGGTATGGAATTTGTTGATAACATCAAACGCGGCAATCCGGCGGCCAACGGCACGGTTATTGAACCTGATGTAATCGTTTCGATGAAAGTTCTGGCAGATATGCAAAAATAATATTATCAATCATAAGCCTGAAAAAAAGCCCTGCGCTAAAATATCGCAGGGCTTTTTTTTATTTAATAAACTCTTCAATTATATTTCCGGTTATCGGCACGACATTCCAACCGGCCGTATTATATCCGTATGTTTCCTTAAGAGCCTTCGGGCTGTCTAGCATAACCAATATAGCATAATCAACCCCATTATGTTCGAAATTGCCGACGAAAGTCGTAATTGCGTTATCATGGTTGTATTCTTTTGTAGCAAGGTTGAGTTTATCGGCAGAGCCGGTTTTTCCCATTAAAACATATTTATCGGAATCTGCTCTTCTTGCCGTTCCGTCGGTCACTACTTTTCGTAAATATCCGCGCATAAGTGCAGAATTCTTTTCGGATATTACATAAGATCCTTCTTTATTGGCGATTTTATCCAAACTCGGCTTATAATATTTTCCGCCGTTGATTATTGCCGCATAAGCCGTAATTATATGCAAAGGTGTGTCAGCCACTCCATAACCGAAAGAAACGGTTGTAATGACTTTTTTGTTATTTATCCATTCTTCTTTAGGCATAAATACCGGAGTTGCACTTTCTATATTATAGGAATTGATTTTAGATAATAATCCTAATTTATCAAAGAAGTTATACTGATATTCTCCGCCGACTTTTGCCGCAATTTTAGCCGCGCCGATATTTGAGGATTCCACCAAAATTCTTTCCGGACTTAGTGATTTATGCGAGCCATGAGGATCGGTAACTCTGAGACCATCAATAACAAACGGTTTAGATGTATCAAATTTATCGCTGTTTTTTACTTTACCGCTTTCTAATCCCATGGCAACGTCAAATGTCTTAAATACCGAGCCGGAATCGTATAATTTATCAGTAACGGCAGCAGAGTTATCTGTTGTATAAGAAGCGATTATTGTGGAGTCGGAAGCATCCATCAATATAAAGAGACCATTCTGCGCTTGAAACTTTTTAACCCCTTTATCCGTTATTTTGGTAAGAGCTGCAAATTTATCAGCCGAAATCATCTTATCATTATAATACGACGATTTTTTTGAGGTAAATATATCCGTTATATGGTTACATGCAGAAATTCCGCATATTCCTAACAAAACGGCGGTATATAAAAAAGTATTCTTAAAATTTTTCTTCATTTTAGTCTCCTTCGGGGTTAATTAGATTATTTTGATAATAATTTTTTGAGTTTTTCTCTTTTTTCATTGATACTTATAGTATCATTTATTTGTGGTTTTATTAAATCTAGGATATCTTTATAATGTCTGTCAAAATTATGATATTTTTCATTACATTCTTGCTTTTTAGAGCATTTACTCCAATTAGCACATCCAACAAACCATTCTTTTTTCGCGGAGTTATAAATAATAGCCCGACTACTGCCGCAAGAAAGTTTTTCATGATTAAGATAAATTATATTATCGTAAGCATTGATCGAACAATTACAAGATTGAAAGTTACTGCATCTGATTCTGTTGTTCTCAGATTGTGTAATAATTCCATTATGGCACATCGGACAAAGCTGTTTCCCTGTTTTTTTACAATACTCTTCAAAAGTATCATTGATTATTTTTATTCTATCAATCATTCCCTTTTCCGTATAAAATAGGGTTGGTTGTTTTTCTGAAATCAGCCAATAACATAGCTTTTTACATCTGGTCAAAGCAACATAAAGAATCCTTCGTTCTTCTGAATATGGATATGTATCTGTGCTGTGTAACAATGGGGCAACAATATTATCATCCGGCAAGGCACACGGAAATGAATTTGTTTTATTTTCATCAAACATCCCATCTAAGAATATTGTATAATCCCATTCAAGCCCTTTTGCTTTATGTATTGTTGAATAATTAAAATATTCTCCCTGGTAAAATATTTGGTAAAATTTTTCCGTCTTACTCCCCATATTATAGGTATTTTCTATATAGTAGATTTCGTTGTTTGTTTCTTTTTTAATACCGTACATATTCGGTTTATTTATATTATACCTTCCAATGACACATACCGTTTCTTCATCCTTCCTTTTAGCTAAGATGTCATCTAATGCTATCATCAAGGCTTTGCTAATATTTTCGCATCCTTGAACTGTTTCAGTATTTTTCTTGTCTTGATGATACAAAACAGCTTTAATTGGATATTCATCATCACCGGGATAGGATTTAAGTTCTTTAGGTTTTTGAAACGTATTTTGTCCAATAAAGTCTTTCGTTATCTCTAATAATTGTTGAGAATTTCTATGTGTCTGTGTGATATATAATTCTTTAGATTGCTTGAAAAAAACGGAAAATTCTGTAAATAAAGAAATATCACTTCCGTTAAAACCATAAATTGATTGCCAATCATCACCCACCGCCAAAACTTTGGCATTATTAATCTCTTTAAGTGCTTTTATAAATTTATACCGCATATTCGTAATATCTTGGTATTCATCTATTAATATGTAATCATATCTATAATTATCCAAATTTTTATTTGCTTGTATATTATCAATCGCTAAAGCAATCATATCATTAAAATCTATACTTTTATTTTTTTCTAGCGTATCTTCATATATTTCATATACATTCTTTATAATATCAAATAAGTTAAGTATGGCTGTATATTTTGTTATGGGAACACTACGTAACACTTCATGCTTCCAACTTAAAATATCCTTAAATTTATTTTGCGATTTAAATAAATTTATTGCACGCTCCACTCGATCAATAAGCCGCTTATACTTCTGCATTTCAAATAATTTATCCAAACATTCTTTAATTTTATCATCGCCGATTGGATTAAGTATAATTCCATTATTTTCAAGTTTTTCTCGTAATTCATCTAACAATGTATTATTATTCAACATATCTTGGGTTGTATAAATAAAATTCTCTTTGAATGTTTTTATTTTTTCTTCCATTTGTTGCAAATATTTATCTTCTTCGCTACACCATGCTGCATGTTTATTGCCTTGCTCGTCAGTTGTTACGCCAAAATGTTCAAGCCATAACTCTTTTTCGCCGCTCTTTATATGAAAATCTGGTCTATATTGCTTATTTGTAACAATTTCCTCACCCAAATATTGTTTGTCATAAACGTCTTCGTATTTATATTTGATATCATTTAAAAACAGAAAATTTGCTATTTTGACTTCAGCCAAACTTTTTACGCTTTCACCTTGGATGGATTTATTCTGGTTTTCAAAATAATTTATCTCCGATTGTAATGTGGGAAAGTGTTGCTTTTCATAAACATCAATTGCATATTTTTTAATCGTATCGGCTACGGGATTTGAAACATCTTCTTTATTTTCTGCATTATATGCAATAAACTTCAAAAATAATTCCTTAATTTTTTCAAATAAATTATTTTTATTTTCGATTTTGATTTCATTTTTGTTGTTTGCTTTACTTTGCGACTCCGGATGTAGTATCTGTTTTAAGATATAGCCGACATTTATATTATCATTATACCTTTGTCCTACAAATTCGCATCCCAGACTGTGGAAAGTCTTTGCTTTTACTCCTGTATTTAGTTTTTCCAATTTTATATTTAAATCTTCAACTGTTTTCTTTGTATATGACAGAACTAAGATTTTCTTAGGATCAACACCCTTATGGATTAAATAATCAACTTTTGCTAAAATCATACTTGTTTTACCACAACCCGCACCGGCAATGACTAAACAACTATCCTCATCCGTAATAACAGCTCTTTTCTGTTCATCATTTAATTCATATTCTTTGACTTCATCTTCTGTAAATTCGGCATTGTCTTTTTTTATAATAAACACGTCTTTATACTTTTTACACTCAGATTCATAGTATTTATTATTATGCTCGTTTATTTGATTCTCTAAAGAAGTCTTATCAATGATAGATTGATTATTCTCAGATAATAATTCTGCTTCTGCTATAGAAATATAGTTTTTTGAATCAATTTCTGCTTGTAGTTGTTTTATTAAAAACTGACTATTGTGTTTTTTTATTAAAGGCCAATTTATAACTATGCCATCGCGAGACACATTTAATTTATTCAAATATTCATATATCTTAGATTCTGTAATTTCTTCATTGTTAAAATATTTCAATAAAATAGTTGGTAATTTTTCTTGATTATGCTTCTTTATGAAATCATCTATTGTTTTGATATCGTCATCATTTAGGATTCTATTATAGCAAAATTCACGTTTGTTCTCAATTGTGATGTATTCGGTATTCTCAAACCTTTTCCTAAGTTCAGATTGTATGAATCTCTTATTATGTTCTGCAACTAAATCCTTAACTGTAGAGTAGGTTTCTTCCTCCAGAGCATTATTTTTTATAAACTCTCTAACTTCGTCTTGGGTTATATAATCTTGATTTCTAAATTTTTCAAATTTTGTGAGTATAACCATATTATTCATGGTCTTACAATTAAGAATTAAAATATCTTCTCGTTTTTCAAATTTAACTCTGTAATATATATCATTATCGTAAGGCATTGTGCTTAACACTTGACCCATTCCGTATACATCGTGATATACCACATCCCCGATTTTGAATTTCATATCTGTGTCCCTATTCAAACAAACTACTGGCAAGAAATCTTAATTGAAATCAGAATAACAAAAGAAAAATTTTTTTGCAATAATTTTTAGGCGGGCGGTTATGCGGCGAGAATATAAAATTTAAGGCTCTCCGCGGAGAGCCTTTTTTGTTAATCAAAAAACGACATAATCAATAATAGCCCCAGCCCGAGCGGCGCGATATAGCGCAACGTTACCAGAAAATAACGGGTAAATCCGCTCGAAACGTGTGCACTGCGGCGAATATTGTGAATAATCGGCTTCATCGCCTTATAGCCGACAAACAGCGCCATTGTCAGCGACACAATCGTAGCGGTATAGGTTGAGGCCAGCCAGTCGGCAAACGTGAACAAATCACGGCCAAAAATCTTCAAATCCGCCACGCCCGAAAACGAAACGGTAACGGCCGTAAAGCCCACACCGGCCAGCAACATTACCAACATTGCCGCGGCAAAGCGCGAAATATTCAATTTATCCATCAGCAAATTGGTCGGCATTTCAAACAGCGAAACCGTCGAAGTTACGGTCGCCAACATCAGCAGCAAATAAAAAGCCAATGCCCAGAAGTGTCCGCCGTTTAATTGTTGAAACACCAAAGGCAGGCTGATGAAGGTCAGCCCCGGACCGGAACCGGCGGAGAGCCCGGCCGAAAAAATTGCCGGTATGATAATCACCGCGCTCAAAAGCGCCGCCAACGTATCAAAAAACTCAATACTGCGCACGGCCTTAAACAAATTCTCTCGCGGCGAAAAATATGAGCCGTAAACCAGCAAAATGCCAAAGCCGAGCGACAGCGAAATAAAGGCCTGTCCCAAAGCGGCGGTAAAGGTCTTGAACAGCGGGGTCCAACGGAAACCGTCGGCCGTAAATCCCAAATGCGTCTTATCAATAGTCAGCAGAAAATCAATCCCCTTCTCCGCCCCGTTTAAGGTCAACGCCCGCACACTCAGCAGAATAAAAATCACAAACAGAATCGGCATCAGATAAAGCCCGGTTTTCTCAATTCCCTTGCGTACGCCGCCGATAACGATAACCGCCGTGGCCAGCAAAAAGATTAAGCCGCTGCTGTATTGCACCGTAAAGTTCTGCGTCAGCGCCTGAAATTCGTTTTCAAGATTATCCTGGGTTATCAGCAACAGTTTGCCGCTGACCGCCTCGAGAAAATAATACAATACCCAACTGGCTACCAAAAAATAGAACGACAGGCACAAAAACACGCCGAATGCGGAAACCCATCCGCCGAAAAACGACCAAAGATTTAGGTGTTTCATCCCGATTTGCTCGCCGATGAGCTTATAAGAATCAACGCAGTTGCTTTTGGCGGTGCGGCCGATGGAAATTTCCGCCACCATTAGCGGATTGCAAATCAAGAGCAAAATCAGCAGATATACCAAAATAAAACTCAATCCGCCGTGTTGCCCGCATAAATACGGAAAGCGCCAGATGTTTCCCAAACCGATGGCTGAACCGGCCGCTGTGAGAATAAAGCCCCATTTACCGGAGAAATTTTCTTTTTTCATTGTACGTTTCTTTTCTGTAAATTGTTAAATTTTTGTGCTTTTTAGCATAATTATATAAAAAAATCAAGATGTTCCGTTGATATTCCCAAACCGGTAAAAAACATTGACAAACACAATGCAATCTCTTACACTCGGGGCACAAAACAAATATTTATATCTATTATTAATCACTAAAATCTTCTGCTTATGGATTGTTATTATTTAACGTATGCGTCTGATATTAAGACGTTTGTGATCAACGACATGATCTGTAATGAATGCGGTAAACAGGCTCAATTCGGACTAAGTCCGCGCACTTACCAACGTTTCGGTTGCAAAGTACCGCTCGAAAATGCCCCGATTGCAGGTTTTCTGCTGGGACGCGACGGCGATTGCTATGCGGCCGGCCTGAATTACGTTATGGCTATGGTTGATGCCGGTTTTGAAGTTCGTTTTCTGACTTACGAGCATTGTGAGACTCAGCTGGAGGCCTGTCAGTGCCTGATTCTTCCCGGCGGTATGTTTGTTTCTCCCGAAGCATTCTATACCGACCCGCGAGATGATGCCGAATTTCCGACGCTTCGCAGCAAGGCCTACATCACCTGTATCCGTACCGCTCTGCAACGACAGATGCCGATTTTGGGAATATGTGCCGGCGCACAGATGGTGGCGGGAGAGTTCGGTATGAAGCTGTATCGCAGCTTTGACTATATCGAAACGCCGATTAAACACAGTACCGACGCGGCCGAGGCTCATCGCCTCAACATCTTCCCGAATACGCCGTTGGAGCGAATGTTCGGCGGGCACAACCTGTTCTTCGTCAATTCCCGACATCAGGAGTTGCTTGCTCCGATTAAGGTACAACGCGAAATACTGGGTAAGGAGCAACTGCCGCTCGACATCTATGCCGAAGCAAACGACGGCTCACCCGAAGCTTGGGGCTCGGAGGAAAAGCGCATTTTGTGCGTACAATGGCACCCGGAGGATATGTATGCCGCCGGTTCGACACCGATGCTGAAAGTATTTCTGTGGCTGCGCGATGCGCTGGGCTGAACCGATAAAAAAAAAACGCTTAAGAGCAAATCTTAAGCGTTTTTTTGTTATCTTTCGGCGGTGCGGTAATGGCTGCGGGTAATGGCCATGGCCAAAGCATCGGACGAATCGTTATTTTGGGGCTGACATCCCGGCAATAATATCTTCACCATGGTTTCCACCTGCGTTTTTTCGGCACGCCCTACCCCGACGAGCGCCTTTTTAACCTTGGTCGGGTCAAATTCATACAGCGGTAAATGATTGTGCCCCACGGCCAAAATTACCACACCGCGCGCCATACTCAATTTGAGCGAAGTTTCCGGATTTTTATTCAAAAAAGTTTTTTCAATCGCCGCTTCCTGCGGTTGATATGTGGTAATCACCTCGTTAAGAGTTTTGAAAATAATCTCCAAGCGGTCTTCAATCGGCATTTTCGGGTCGGTAGGAATAAAACCGTCCGCAATATATTGCAGACGGTTTCCGTTTACATCAATCACACCCCAGCCGGTCGAGGTTAAACTCGGATCTAAGCCTAAGATGCGCATATTTTTATTCTTCTCCGGCGAGCGCGTTCATCACATCTTCGGCAATTTCCGCATTGTGATAAACGTGTTGCACGTCTTCGTCATCTTCGAGCGCGTCGATAAAGTCCAAAAACTTGCGCGCGGTTTCAATGTCGGTAATATCAACTTTTACCATCGGTTTCCAATCCAAGCGCGAAGCCGACGGAGTGCCGTATTTTGCTTCCAGAGCCGAAGTAACCGCCGACAAATCATCCGGCAGAGTTTCGATTTCGTGATTCTCGTCATCGGTAACAACTTCATTGGCACCGGCTTCCAGAGCCGCTTCAAACATTTCGTCGGCACTGGCAACGCTGACCGGATATTGGATATAGCCGATACGCTCAAAATTAAACAATACCGAACCGCTTTCACCCATCTGACCGCCGCGCTTACCGAAAATCGTCCGAACATTACCGGCCGTGCGGTTTTTATTATCGGTCAAAGCTTCAACAATAACCGAAACTTTGTTCGGCGAAAAGCCTTCATAGCGCATAGATACGAAATCGGCACCGCCGGCAACCGTGGTTGCTTTGGCAATAGCGCGTTCAATGTTATCTTTCGGCATACTTTCGGCACGTGCGGCCTGAATAGCCAAACGCAAACGCGGGTTTTTATCAGGCTCCGGCAAACCGCTCTTGGCGGCAACGGTAATTTCGCGTGCGAGCTTGGCAAATACACGCGCTTTTTTGGCGTCCTGAGCGCCCTTGCGATACATAATGTTTTTAAATTGCGAATGTCCTGACATTTTTATCTCCTAAATTCAATCGTCTGTTATGCGCTTTTATAACTTATTTGTTGGTATTTTTTCAAGTTTTTTTTGCAAAAAAATACACATTTTATTGATTATCTTCAACCAACTCGGTGGCCGCCAGCAGAAATGCCGGTGTATTGCGCCCGAAAGTATGATATTTTTTCACCAAATTAAGGGCTTCGGCATCTTTACCGCTTTCGCGACGCGGCAAAACCTTCTTCGGTTCGGCTTTAGCTTCTTTGCGAGCCTTTTCTTTTTTCGGCTCTGCCGATTGAGCAGGCGTCGGTTGCGCCGCTTCTTTCGGCATAACCTCTTTTTTGGTTTCGGCAACGACAGCCGCGGTTTCTTCGGTTTCCGCTTCCTGTTCCTTATCTTTGTTGATTTTTATTTCTTCCGGCGTTTGCAAAATTTTATCGAGCAACGTCTGCGTTTCTTTGGAACGACGGTTAGTATAAACAATATTCTGCTTTTCGGACGGCAAAACCGCCAAAACTTTTTCCAGCTGTTCCAACTGATGTGTTTTTTTAATCAGGTTAATGTCGTCAACCACCAAAACATCGGTTTGTGATAGGTCGATTTTATCCTCGTCCAACAAGTCGGAAAGCAACTTCGGCGACGCAATAATAACATTGGCCTCATCCTCGATGTTTTCCTCGGCATCGTCAACCTCGCCGGCCGTGATTTCGTGATATTTGTTGAACACGGCAAAGCGGTCGGAAACGGTAACCGAAGCCTGCGCTCCCGAAGTAATAATCAAGATGTTATGCGCCTTTTTATCGGCAATAATATCAATCAGCGGCAACACATAGGAATAAGTTTTACCGCACCCGGCCGGAGCAATCGTAAACACGTCTTTGCCGTGCAAAATCGACGGTATAACGTCGGATTGCACCGTTGTCGGCGTAGTTATGCCGGCCTCGGTAATGGCTTGTATTGTTTTTTCGGATAATCCCAGTTCTTTAAAATCCATTTTTAACCTCTTATACTTCCGGTAATGAAACTTTGGTCTGCTTTTCCGGCGGAACCGGAGAATACTCCGAGCGATTGAGCGGCTTTCCGGCAATAACGTCTTTGATTTCGTCGCCGGAGAGAGTTTCGTACTCAATCAGAGCTTGCGCCAATGTTTCGAGTTCTTTATCATGTTTTTTCAAAATTTCGGTAGCCTGAGCGTGCGCTTCAGTCAAAAGACGTTTGATTTCGGCATCAACCAGGCGTGCGGTTTCTTCGCTCATATTTTTGTTTTGCGTAACGGCGCGGCCCAAAAATACCTCATTGGAATTTTCGGCATACAAAACCGGCCCCAACAAATCGCTCATTCCCCATTCGGTAACCATGGAACGAGCCAGGTTGGTGGCTGCGGAAATATCCGCCGAAGCCCCCGACGTTACTTTATCGTAGCCGAACTTCAGCTCCTCGCTGGCCCGACCGCCCATACATATCACCAAACGCGATAACATTTTGGCGCGGGTGTACGAATATTGGTCTTTTTCCGGCAACTGTTGCACCATACCGAGAGCACGTCCCCGCGGAATAATCGTCGCCTTATGAATAGGGTCGGTTTCCGGTACATGCAACGAGCAAATGGCGTGACCGGCTTCGTGATAAGCCGTCAGCTTCTTTTCTTCCTCATCCATCGCCATTGATTTGCGCTCGTTACCCATCAACACCTTATCTTTGGCATTGTCAAAATCGGCGGCGGTCACTTTGCGCTTGTTGCGTCGTGCCGCCAACAGGGCCGCCTCATTAACCAAATTGGCCAAATCGGCGCCGGAAAATCCCGGAGTACCGCGAGCAATAACCGATAAATCCACGTCTTTAGCCAGCGGAACTTTGCGTGCATGAACATGAAGAATAGCTTCACGCCCTTTAATATCCGGATTGCTGACCACAACCTGACGGTCAAAACGCCCCGGTCGCAACAACGCCGGATCCAACACGTCCGGACGGTTGGTGGCTGCAATCAGAATAACGTTTTCGTTAGGTTCAAAACCATCCATTTCCACCAACAGTTGATTAAGTGTTTGTTCGCGCTCGTCGTTACCGCCGCCCAAACCGGCGCCGCGATGGCGTCCGACCGCATCAATCTCATCGATAAATAAAATACAAGGTGCGTTTTTCTTGGCCTGTTCGAACATATCGCGTACGCGCGAAGCGCCGACACCGACAAACATTTCCACAAAATCGGAGCCGGAAATCGAGAAAAACGGCACATCGGCCTCGCCGGCAACCGCTTTGGCCAGCAAGGTTTTACCGGTTCCCGGAGGACCTACCAACAAAACACCCTTCGGAATTTTGCCGCCCAAACGCTGGAACTTAATCGGGTCTTTCAAAAAGTCGATAATTTCTTCCAGTTCCTGCTTGGATTCATCGGCACCGGCCACATCGGCAAACGTAACCTTTTTATTGTTTTCAATCAGTCTGGCGCGCGATTTGCCGAAACTCAAGGCTTTGTTGTTGCCGGCGCTGGCTTGGCGCATAAAGAACACCCACACACCAACCAAAATCAGCATCGGCAACCACGAAATAACCATACTCCAAAACGTTTCGGTTGACGTATCTTGCGGCTTTGCCTCAACCTTAACATTATTTTCGAGCAGCGTATCAACCGTGGTCGGGCTGTACGGCGCATAAGTCGTAAACTTTTTGCCATCCGTAGTCATACCGGATATTTCCGCTCCGCTGATGGAAACGTTAGTAACCCGTTTTTCCTTGACATTATCCATAAAATCAGAAAACAACACGTTTTCGGTGTTGGCCGTCATCGTCCGTTTTTCCGCCATACTGAAAAAGACTGTCAGGCAGATAAGAATCAAAATCCAAATAAAAGCGCTTTTACCAAACTTCATATAACCATCCCAAACAAAATAAAAACTCTCATATAAGTAGTCTCAATTACGCGTATATTAAGGGGCTTTTTTTCAAAAAACAAGCATTTTCGCCGACTTAATAACTTTTGTAATAAAAAATCAAACGCCCGTTTTTTACAACAGAGCGTTTGTTTCTTCACTTAATCGGTCAAATGTTTGGCGTATTCCTTGGCATCAACAACCGCGGTATTATGCTCAACCAGCCCGATACTGTACGAGAGTTCGCCGGCGGAATCTTCATTGACGTAGATTGACATCCTATCGCCTTTGAAGATGCTTTTTGCATTGTTCAAACCGCGCATTTCGCGTGCGCTCAGCATAAAACGCATACACCTCGGCTTCTCCAATTTTTCATTCTTCCCGTCGGGAAGTTTCTGTTCTTCGGTTACATTCAAATACAGAATGCCCGTTTCGTCTTCGCCGTCAGGTACAAAGTAGAGCGTATCCACCGTACCGACAAATTTCACTTTTTTCATAAAATAATAACACTAAAATTTCATCAGATAAACAGGCGCAACAGTCCCCACAGGTTCAAATGCTCCGTTAAAAATTCATAGCAATTCGGCACGGTTCTGTTGAACTTGGCCGCCTTAATGATTTGCTCATGTTTGGCCTCATCGTCCTTGTAATAATCCCACAAATCTTCCCAGTTGACTTCTTCCGGATAACCGGTCAAAAATCCCCAATAAAGACTGTGATTTTTTACAAACACTTCAAACCGCTTGTTCTCCAAAAGCTTGTCAAAACAGGCCTCGCGATAGAGTTCCTCAACCAAGCCTTTTTGCAGGCAATAGTCGATGATTTCGTCTTTGGGCAACAAACCGCAGGCAGCTCCCAATTTTAAGAGCCACGGCGCCATACCGTTGTCAACCAAATACTTCCAACCATCTTCCGAATAGAGTAATACGCCGGGGCGCTTTTGCTGCAACATCAGCGGTGCATACTTGGCAAAGTCGCGCCGCAACAAGGCAATACACACATCAGAAAGTGCCATCCATTTGTCTTGCTCCAAAAATTCCGGAGCATTTTGTGCCACCAAATCGAATTTATGGCGCTGACACAGAGTTTCCCACAATTTCAGTTGCACACATTCCTCATCGGTCGGCCACTCATTCGGCAAATTGTCCTGATAGTGCGGCAAAACATCGGCCAGTTCCTCAACGGTGAAGTAAGCCTGCATCCATTGAATAACCGGCGGCGTATATTTGGTGACCAGCGTCAATACCTCTTTGATTGCATCAGCAGAGTAATCAAAAAAAGCCATTGTCGTCAACATATCGGCCGTCAGCGGCATTTTGCTTTGCACCAGGCGCTTAAAGCGTCCGATTTCGTGATGTTCCAAGCAGTACCATGCCAATTTCTCATTCTGTTCGGCAGAGTTGAGCGGCATAATCTTTTTGAAATTTTCCATAATCAATAATTTTTAAATTATAAAACATTAGGCGCGATTTTAGTATAAAAACGTCGGCAAGTCAAGCAGAATATACGGCCGATTTACGATACAAAAAAGCCGCCACCCGAATTGAGTGACGGCCGTTTTTTTTATAACTTACGGATTATTTCAGTTTTGCCTTCAAATCGGCAATCAAACCGTCAATTCCGTTCGGCGACTTTTGAATATACGACGTATATTCGCTGCGCGATGTTTGCGCCAAGCTGACGTTTTCGATAATGATATCGACAATGTGCATATTGCCGTCGGTTTCCTTAACCCGCCATTTTACCGAAGCCGGTTTTCCCTCTTGCATCGGTACTTGCGAGTTAACAAACACCTGGTCCGGCGACTTGGAATTTTCCGTTCCCAAAAATTCAAAATGCTTGCCTTTGAAGTCATTAAAGCGTTCCGACCAGGTTTGTACGTTCAGCTTACGATACACATCGATAAACTCGTCGCGCTGTTTCTGGGTAGCCGTACGCCAATAACGTCCGAGCACAAACTTGCCGATAAAGTCCAAATCCAAATCCTGATTGAACAACTTGGTAAAACGGGCCCGCTTTTCGCTTTCCGATATATCGGAATTAACCAGTTCTTCAATACCCTGTTTGGTAACGTCTTTAATAAACTGTTCGGCCTTGGCAGCATTGACGGCGGCGTTTGCCTCTGCTCCGAACATAAATAAACCGGCAAATAAAAATGCAAATAACTTTTTCATTTTAAATTCCTTTCAAATAAATTATTCATCATCCATGTCGTCAAAATCAAAATCATAACCGGCATCTTCCGCCGAAACTTCTTTTTTGCCGCAAACCCCGATTTTAAGGCGATTCTGAATATACGCCGATTTGATGGTGCTGTACGGGTCAACCGAATTGGCGGTTAAGTTATCCAAAAATTCGATATTTGCCTCGCGCAGACTGACAAAACCGAGGGCGCTGATACCATAGTAGAACGAATAGCGTTTCCAATCTTCGCCAAACGAAGAATAACGGCCGACCCAATAAACCGGGTGGGTATAAGCATCAGCCACCATAGAGGCTGTGGCACGCGGAGTGCTTGGTCCGAATAACGGCAATATAAAGAACGGTCCGTCCGGCACACACCAAGCGGCAAGCGTTCGGTCAAAGTCGGTCGGGTTCTTGGAGATTCCCCAGCCGGAGGCCACGTCAAAAGTACCGAGTAAACCGATGGTTGAATTTATCAAAAAGCGCCCCAGTGATTTTCCGGAATCAAGCAAATCTCCCTGTAACGTGTGATTTACCGCAGAAATCGGTTCTTTCATATTGTCAAAGAAGTTTCGCACGCGTTCGCGAACAAAGTCATTGGTAACGGCGCGGTAACCCTTTGCCACCGGCTTAATCACAAAATAATCGGCCGTGGCATTAACCGCAAACATGGCGCGATTATAGCTTTCCAACGCGCCTTCATCATCGTTTTCTTCTTCGGCTTTAACCGGCGCGGCAAGCAATGTTACCAAACAGGTCGTATAACTTAAAATTCTAAATATCTTTTTCATTTTTTCATTCCCTGAGAACATAATATATAAACGAAAGAACAATAAATCAATCAAAAAATTTAACTTGATGGTATGTATAATTTTCGGGCATAAAAATAATCCCCCGAAAAACTATAAACGGGGGATTATGAAAAGAGCAACGCCATGCTCGACAATAACTAAAAACTTTTGATACTACAAGCCAGACCCGATGGGGGTATCTGCCGACAGCCGCACCGAGTAATGAACGCCGATTTCACAACCGACGGGCATATTACGTAATTATTTACCTATCACAAACGATTGGATCGTTTGCCGACGTAAAACGTTTCCCAACGCCCTACACCGATAATGTTTAATTATAATATTATAATAATCTAGAACGTAATTACGGTATAGCATTGCACAATCAAAATGTCAAGCCGGTTTCGGGCAAAAAAAATGCCCCTGCCCGATTTTACGGACAAGGGGTATTTTCAGATTCTGGCAATCCAATCAAAGACTTTCTGCTCTAAAGCCGTCTCCACTTCCTTACGATGATTGCGAAGACCGAAATACATCTTCAGGTACTGTCGCGGTGCAACCAACGGCGAGTGAATCCTCAGCGGATAACGCTCCATCAGGTGCATACCGGCCTGGATGACGTATTTGGGGACCATCTTGTCAGGCTCCGCCATATAGAGGTTGGTGTAACGGCCGGTTCCGACTCGGTCATACACGGCAGCCGCTTCGGTCAACAACGGCAATCCGTCGGCAAGCGCCATACCGTTGTAGAACTGACACACTTCCTTTATATCCTCGCCCGGAACGTAATAATATGCGTTCAAGGGCTGAGTATTCGGGAATTGCACGGTCGAAAAAGCCACGGTACGTTCCAAACGCTTGCTGAGGCGCTGGGTCACACAGAAGATAATCGGATAACCGGCCTTGTTGTTCCACGCCATGTAGTTGATAATTTCTTCGATGCCGGCACCGAGGTTATTGCTTCTGTCCAACACCGTGGCCGGGAAATTCCCCAATCGCAATGCGGTCATACGCAATTTTGTGCCCTCGCTGATCTGAGTTCCGTCGCCAAGTCGGTTAAGGTGCTTAGAAAGCCATCCGTAGCCGCCGACACACAGAATCTTCGGAAATTTACCGAACTGCCGCCTAGCCTGTTTGGCAATGGTTGCGGCATAATAGGCCGACAACGGGTCATCTCCGATTGCCACCACATAACACGGTTCAACAATCAATCTGCCTGCTCTGTCCAGACAATCCGTCTCCTGGCGAAAGAAGTCAAACACGGTTTGAGCATCCTGCCAATCCTGAGTTCTAAAGTTAATCTCTTTCATATCTAAAAAATTTGAATAATAATATTTTTGAAACTCTGCATTTTTACCGCCGCGAAGGCCTTAATGTTCGCAAATTTTGCCCGGTTATTGATACTCCGTCCGAGAGTGTCGTGCGACGGTATTTTGGTATTGTTTTTTGCCGTTTGTCGTCTTTTTATCGGTCGCGGTGTTATTTTGCCCCTGTACGCGCCCTTTGGCTTGTTCGATTTTCTGTTTATTGACTTCCGCGGCTTCTTTGGCGGCCATATAATCGTAATAATCCGGCGCCAGGTGGAAATACACATCGTATTTCGGCATAACCATAACCTCGGAAACGCGATGTTTGATATCATGGCGGCGACCGTGCACTTTGCCCGGAAAAGTAAATTCCCGTGCCGCTTTCATAAAATCATCGTGCTGCGATTTCAAAACATCTTCCACCGTCATATTCGGATTACCGTTGGCAATCTGCTCGGCCACTTTATGCCAATCGGCCAAGCGTTGCTGCGTGTTTTCAATAATTTCCTCACGGTTTTGCGCAATAATCTCGCTGATTTTTATTTGATGCCGCGGTGCCACTTTGGTCAGCAGCTGCTTATTTTCCGGCGTCAGATAATTATAAACGTTCAAATCAAAAACTTTGCCGGCGGAATCGCAAACCTGAATAGTAAAGGCCGCATCAATGGCGCGTCGATAGTTTTCTTCTTTGATTTTGGCCGGAATACCGGAAGTATCCGACATTGAATGAACCGTCTGCATAAGCTGTTTGGTATAGCTCTCCGATGCCGTCATCATCGAATAGGTGTGGGCAAAAACATTGTTCACCATCAAAGTAAGCAGTCTTTCCCTATCCTTTTGCTTGTCGGAAGTATATCTGTACAGCCAGCCTTTTTGCAACAAATTGCCAAAGTCAAAATTGGCGTCGTGCAACAGCCCGACAATACTGTCTGCCTCGGCACTTTTATTCATTTCATACATGGTTTGATACAAATAGGCGTTGAATTCAACGGCAATACCCAAACTGTAGGCCTGCTTCGGCGAAATTTTACCGAACGGCATTCCGTACAGGTTGGAATATCTGCTGTGAGTGCCTTCATGCACATCAACCGATACCGGTGTACCGCTGTGCGGCTGCTCTTCGACTCCGGCAAAGTGATATTTTATGGTAATGTTGTCATCAAAGTCATAATATGCCACGTTACCGGCATAAGTGCCTTTTTTCACCTTATCGATAATGGCGGTATTGTAAACCGTATCAACCTGATAGTATAGTTTGGTATCTACAAACTGATAATCAATATATTCCTGCGGTACCGAGATTACGTTTTCACTCGATGCCGAAGAATTGCCCGCCGCGGTATTTTGCGCCTTGACTTCGCCCGAAGCCAAAAGACCTCCGGCGGTAACGGCGGCGATTTTAAAATAGCGATGTAAATTATCAAACCAGTTTGTCATTTTTATTCTTTCCGTCGGTAGTATATTATCTTTTTGTCCACAAGTCAAGCCCTTTGCAAAACGGAAACGAAAAAAAACGCCGACAGGCATCGGCGACTTTTCTTAATATACTTTTTATTGCAGATTCTGATAGTCGGAGTTAAAAATCTCGATATACGACGGCGGGTTTTCCGCAACGGTTCTGCCGTCGGGCGGTGTTTCTCCGGCCGCTTTGAACACGGCATCGGCAAATTCCTTCTTGGCCAAATAAATCAGAAACAGCGGCCGCTCCAGTTGGAGCTTACCCATAACTTCTTCCAGAGCCTCAAAACTCTCATAAATCGTGCCGGCAAACATCAGGCTGTCTTTTAAGTTGATATATTCGTTATCATGTATTTTTCGCATTTTTCCCTCGCCTACAATAATCAAACAAGGTAAAAAATAACCGCCGCCGTGCCGATTATAAATATGGCTCATCGGCCATATTGAACGCCGAATCCGCGGCAACCGTTACATTAAATCATATTTCTTTTGCCGATTTTTTTGCAACCTGATACCGTTTTGCGGAAAAATATATATGTGGCGATTCCAGCCCTCGACCACCTCGCTGATAATACGGTCGTCCACCCCGAATTCCGCCGGTGTATGTTGTTGCGCCATACCATAGAGCAATATATTGGCAATACTTTGTTTTGGCATTTTATTATCTCCTGTTCGAGCAAAAAAATATTCCCCTTTTAACGCAATAAAAGAGGAATATATACCAAAGTCCATATTAATAAGTCAAAAAAATCGTTGACGCAGCTTAAAAGAACCATCCCGATTTGGTGTATTTTTTAATCAGACTTTCCATTTCCGGCGTTTTGGCGTATTCAATGACTTTTTTGCCATCGTTATCTTTCAGACGTCCGTCGGCACCGCTTTGCAACAGCATTTCCACCACATCCGGGTCTTCGTTTAAGGCAACGGCATACATCAGCGCACTACGGCCTTTGTTATCTACCGCATTGATATCGGCGCCGTAACGCAGCAGCATTTTAATTACTTTCGGCGACACGTCAACCCGGCATACGTTCATCAACAGCGTACGTCCCTTGGTATCGCGGGCATTGATGTCGTGAACATTCTCTGCCACCGTTCTTTTATAAGAGGTTGCATCTTCCTGCTCGGCATCAACACTCAAGCCGCCCAAAAATGCCTGAGCCAACTGGCCCAAGTCGGTATCTTCGCCGGCACCGTTTGCCAGCATTTCGGCCATGGTAGCCAACCCCGGTTTGCGTTTGGAAGAATCGGTCTTTTTTTCCGGCTCGCGATTAAGCACCGATTTAATCAACGCATTTTTTACATCTTGCGACGAATCGCCTTCAATCAACGCACCGAGCCAAGTCTGGGTGCCGTCTTCCGGCGAACCGGTTATGCGTTGCATGGCATAATTCATGGCCTTACCGGCGATCGCCGCACGGTTAATATACGCGATATAACCGCCCAAAAGCAGCAATATAACAAAAATAATGCCGGCGATTATCATTCCTTTAAACAGTTTGTTCATTATTTTACCCCCAAAAATCAGAACTTGCGCTCATAATAATATTTTGGTTTATATAATGCAATAAAAATCAGTTACTTATGCAAAAACGCCCTGCCGCTAAAAACGACAGGACGTCTTAACCCCAAACAAATCGGAACTTTTGTTTAGAAATGATATTTGGCGTTCAACATACCGCTATGGCTGTTGAAGTGGCGGCGACCGGTATAGTCATAGTTAGCCGCAAAATCCCAGTTGCCGTAATTATATTCAAGAGCCACGCCGACTTCGGTACCGAATTGATTTAAGCGTTTACCCGCTACCGCATAGCTTGAGCCGTTGGCCAGGCTGACGGTTGAGTTATCTCTATCCGAAATCATATCATACGTGAAGTTAATATACACACTCGGACGGAAACCGCCGTAATTATTGGCCGCACGTAAGCCGACGACACCGGTGAGAACATCGGTATTGCTGCCCGAAACCTTCTGAGCGGCATCATCCTCATAGCCGTGGCGTTTAATGTAGTTATAGCGCAATCCGGTACTCGGCGTTATAGCGGCGTAACGCGTGGCAAGCTCATAGCCTGTAATAGCCTGAGCCCCGAACAAATCAGCCGAATAATTTGCCTTGACCGTTTGGGCGGCAACATACTTTTTCTCGTCATAGTCGGAGCGTCCGTATGTCATAACCCCGCTGACAAACCAGTCATTCGGACGATATTCGCCGTAACCGAATACGGAAATCGTATCTACGTCAATATCGGACTTAAACGCGTCAATATCCGATTTATCATACTGTAAGCCTAAGCCGAGTTTAAGCGAAGATGTGATTTGTTTATCAACACCGGCCGTAATACCCTTGCTGTCGGCATCAAAACCGTAAGCGCCGTCCGCACGGTCATCCAATTTAGCGTTGCCGTAATAAATACTGCCCCAAGCCGAAACTCCGTTTAAGGCATCACCGGAAGCCAAGCCGCTGTTCGGTTTTGCCAAATGCGCACTAACGCCGCCGAAAATGCGATTCATCGTTTCCATTGCCATTATCTGAGCCACCGGCGCACTGTTCGGCGCAAGTGCGGTCAGAGCCTCGTTAAAGGATGTGCCGTTATTCTGCGCCAAACCGGCTAAACCGTCGGCAATTTCGCCAGCCTTACCGCCGGCAAACGACGGGCCGTCAACCCAAGCCGCGGCCGCTTCCTGATTG
>JAEEMQ010000018.1 GCA_016283295.1 Alphaproteobacteria bacterium | reverse complement strand
TTATTCTAAATCATCCATATCTTCGTCGTACGATTCATCTCCGAAATCGGCACCGTCGTCAAAATCAATATCATCAACGTCGGCATCCAGGTCCAGATTATCGTCATCGTCGCTGCCGTCATGGATTTGCATAACATTGTTTAAATCTTCATCGCTGATCATATCGCTGGAGAATTGAGAATCCAAAGCAGCCAATTCTTTTTCGGCCGAAATAATCTCAACTTCTTCATCTTCCGGTTCTTGAATTTCAACCAGTTTTTGTTGATTCTTAACCAGGGATTCCTGCAAATCTTCGATGCTGACGCGATTTTCGGATATTTCACGCAAAGCAACTACCGAGTTTTTATCGTTATCGCGGTCAACCGTTATCATGGAACCGGCGGAAATATCTTTGGCGCGTTGTGCCGCAACCAAAACCAATTCATAACGATTCGGAAGTTTATCAATACAATCTTCAACTGTTACTCTAGCCATTTTTTACACCTTATTGTTAAACTTTTTCATTGTGAAAAGTTTATACACAGAATCTTTTGAAAAAGCAAGTGTTTTTTATGTAATGAAGCAATACTTTTGTTTTTAACGTGCACCGACGAGCGAAACCGAAGAAATCGTATCGCCCATACCGACCAGAGTCAGCGGTTTATCTATCAGAATCGTCGGTACGGCAATCAGGTCAAAATCGCCCAAAGAAGCCAGGCCGTTCAATGCAAAATTCGGATTATGCAGATATTTTGCCAGCTTATCCAGATTTTCCGCCGCTTGATCGCCGATATATCGGCCGTGTGCCCACATTAAATTTTTATGATTTTCAATACTGCCCAAACCGGCCTTGGCCGCGGCAACTGTCGCCGCCAACATCATTCCGCGCCGGTTTTGCTCGGGAGTTATGGCGAATTGTTTATCCTGCAAAGTCAGATACATTCCCAAAAAATGCAGTTGTATGCGCGGCGTTTGCAACTTGAGTTTAAGCGTTTGCAAAATATCGAGCAACAGCGGAGCGCTCAGGGGTTTACGGCAGACATCGGCATACATTTGCGGGGCGCAGATTTCCAGCGCTTCCAGGGCTTCGCGCTCGTTCATCCCGAGCGAATCGGCAAGGGGTGTCAGCTCTTGCAAAATAGCGGTGCGCACGGCTTTATCTTGGGTTGAGGCCAACTCCAGATGAATAATTCCGTGCGGATTAAGCCGTTTCCAGCGTTGCAACATCGGCACAACCGCCGCAATACGTTGCAGACCGGAATGCTCCACGGTTAAGTTATGGAAGCCGGAAAGCAACAGATAATCAAAGCCGAATCGGTCGAGATGTTGTACAAAACGGGCATCGATTTTCAGCTCGAGATTGGCAGTATCATAAGTGGCGATAAAGCGATTGGCGCGCGGACAGGTATAAGTGCGGCCGCAAAATTCAAATGAATCGCCGGCGGCAAATTCAATAATGCGATGGACCAGCGGTTCGTCGGCGACGCGATTAACATTACAGGCTTTTTCGAGGTTGCCATCTTCAGCAAACGCCAATAAATTGTCGCTGTTTAAAAAGCGCTCGGCCTGCATTTGCGGGTGCGAAGCGGTGTGTACGCAAACTTTTTGCACGCCGAGCACAGCCAAAACATTGGCGATTATACCGGCTTGTCCGCCCATTTGCAGACGGGCCGATCCTAAATTATTTTCGAGCCATTCGTCGGTACTTTTGTCGGCGCAGAGCCATTCTTCGGCAATACCTTGCGTAAAACACTTAATAATGCCGCGTACCGCGTCTTTGGGCGAGGTTATCCGGTTTTGCGGATTAAGCAAATCTTCCGGCGCAAGTCCGACCGAATCTGCCAGCTCGGCTATTTTTTCTCCGCTGATTTTAACAACGGCATCGATATTGGTATTGAAAGCGGAAGCGACGCAACCGACTTCGGCAATACGCTGCAACTGTTCCGGCACTGTTTCATATATTCGGTGCCAGTTTTCCCGCAAATCGGCGCTCATTTGCCTAGTGTTCCATTTCTTTGAGACGGATATTGGCCAGCGCGTTCATAATGATGGCATTGACGGCATTATCAAACTCGAGATAACGCTCGGCCTGATAAATCCATTGTGAAAGCGGTTCCGAATGAACTTTGGCATATTTTTCGCTGATTTTCAGCGCATCGAGTGCGTCTTTGATTCGACCGTCGTTAACCAGTTCCAAAACCTCATCTTTTTGCGGCGTAAATACCGGTTTTTTCGTGCGTTTTTTAGCGGTAACCTGCTGTTTGAGCCAATTCATAACCTTGTAATACCACTCGGTTTTAGTCTCGGCGGACGGCTCTGATTTGGCGGTTTCGGCTTTGAGTTCGGCGGTGTTGAGTTCGGCAAATATTTTATCAAAATTGCGGATTAATTTTTGCTTGCCGGTAACGCCGGTGTTGGCATAACTGCGGACGATGGCGACATTTTTCGCGGCCAAATCGTTGCCTTGCGCCAAAATTTGCAGCACCTCGGCTTCATAAGCAAAAGAAACGCCCTGTTCGGCCATATCGCGGACAATGATGGCACCGCTGGCGAGCAAAAGCTCGTTAGCCAGTTTTTGATTTTCGGCCGCGATGGTCGGAGTCGGAATTGACAGCGGAGCCGGAGCGGAAGCGGCGGTTTCTTCGGTATTTTCTGCGGATACAGGAGCCTCATCGCTGCGATTTAACAATTCAGCACGCAGGGCGGCCAGTTTCTGATTAAGCCGGTCTTCGCTGATGCCGGCGGCGTGCTCGACAATCGGGCGATTTTTGAGCCCGACGACTTCGCGATCCAACACATTGATACGGTTGTTGACCGCGTTGAGTTTTTCTTCATAAGACGATTGCAATTTGCTCAGTGCTTCGGTGTTGAGTTTTTCGGTTTGCTTCAGTTGCGTGACCAAATAAGCGACGGCACCTGCCATTAAAAGGATAATAAACAGGAAGAATTTGCCCCAACCGCTGCCTTTTTTATGCGGCGGTTCGGCCGGATGCGGCGGTTTATGCGGTTCCGGCTTCGGTTGCGCGGCTTTGAGCGAATCGGTAACTTTTTCCGGTGTCGAAATTACTTCCGGCTTTTTTTCTTCGTCCGGGTTCGGGGTAGTTTTTTTATCATTTTTAGCCATTTTCGTATCCTTTTTCTTGACATTTGAACCGAATATATTTCATATATTTATAACATAAATAGTTTAAAGAGAATAAAAAAAATCATTTTTTAAGGAAAACGATGATTGTTTTGGGGATAGAAAGCAGTTGCGATGACACCGGTGCGGCAATCGTGACCGATAAAAAGGAGATATTAGGCGAGGCCTTGCAATCGCAGGAAGAACACAAGCAATACGGCGGAGTGGTGCCGGAAATTGCCGCGCGGGCACATTTGGAGCATGTTGACGAGATGGTGGCGCTGTGTTTGCAACGGGCGCACCTGGAGCTTAAAGATATAGATGCGGTGGCGGCTTCGTGCGGACCGGGGCTTATCGGCGGTGTGGTGGTCGGTGCCATGACGGCAAAGGCGCTGGCGTTGGCGTTAAATAAGCCGTTTGTGGCGGTTAATCACTTGGAAGGCCATGCTTTATGTGCGCGAATCGCCAACGATATCGAATTTCCGTATCTGTTACTGCTGGTTTCGGGGGGACATTGTCAAATTTTGGTGGTTAAAAACGTCGGCGAATACGAGCGTTTGGGCACAACCATCGATGATGCCGCCGGCGAGGCCTTTGATAAGGTGGCAAAAATGCTGGGCCTGGGCTATCCGGGCGGACCGATGATTGAGAAGATGGCCGCTATCGGCGATGATTCGCGCTTTACGTTGCCGCGTCCGCTGTTGAATTCAGGCGATTGCAATTTGTCTTTTTCCGGTCTGAAAACCGCGGTGCGCAAAATTATCGAATCCTATTCGCCGGACGGTGTGGTCGAGCACGCGATTTTGCCAAAGCAGGATGTGGCCGATATTTGCGCCTGTTTTCAGATGACGGCGACCGATTGTCTGATACGCAAGTTGGAGCGCGCCATCAAATATTTCAAACAAAAATATCCGGACGGCGAGCATTTGGTGGTTTCCGGCGGGGTGGCCTCGAATACATATCTGCGCAACGCACTCAAACAACTGGCGGCCGATAACGATTTGGAATTTGCGGCGCCGCCGATCAGGTTTTGCACCGATAACGGAGTGATGGTGGCCTGGGCCGGGTTGGAGCGTTTTCGTTTGGGTTATACCAATGAGCTTGACTTTAAGCCGCGTCCGCGTTGGCCGCTTGATGAAACAGCGCCGAAAGCGCCGGGGGCGGGCGGAGTTAAGGCATGACACGCGCAAAGGCGGAAATAGCGGAGATTATGCAGATTTTTGCCCGCGAAAATCCCAATCCGCAATGCGAACTCAATTTTCATAATCCGTATACGCTGTTGGTGGCGGTTATGTTGTCGGCGCAGAGCACCGATAAGGGGGTAAACCGCGCCACCGAAGCGCTGTTTAAAATTGCCGATTCACCGCAAAAAATGCTGAATTTGGGCGAAGAAAAACTCAAAGAACATATCAAAACCATCGGGCTGTTTAACAACAAAGCCAAAAATATTATGGCAATGAGCCGACAACTTATAGCCGATTATGACGGTGAAGTGCCGGCCGACCGCGATGTGTTGACCACGCTCGCCGGAGTGGGGCGCAAAACCGCCAATGTGGTAATGAACGTGTGGTATCATCAGCCGACTTTGGCGGTGGATACGCACGTTATGCGAATCGCGCACCGGCTGGATTTCAGCAAGGGAAAAACGCCGTTGGAGGTGGAAAAAGATTTGGTTAAGGTGTTGCCGCCGGAAGCGATAGTCAATACCAATCATTGGCTGGTGTTGTTCGGGCGCTATATTTGCAAGGCGCAAAGGCCGCTGTGTGAGAAATGCCCGATTTATGCTTATTGCCGCAGCAAGGATAAGCGAAACAGGGAGTAAAACAATGAAAAAGAAATTTTTATGGGGATTTTTTTGCGGGTTTTTACCGGTGTTGTTGTGGCAAGGCTACGACAAATATACATCGTCGTATCGAGGAGAAGATTCCGAACACACAAAGTGTATCGACGGCAAACTGATGAAATATCACCCTCGTTATTGTGAGTTTGGGTTGGAAACGCGTATTTGCAACGGAGATGTTTGGGTGGAACAACACCATCCTCTTACCGGCAGGATTATTAAATGCGGTGCGGCGGAAAGACGAGATAAAAAAGAAAATCCGCAAGAATATGCGTTAAGAGAAATCGGTGCGGCGCTGGACGAGGCAAATTGCAAAAAGGCGGCAAAGTTGTGGAAGCGGGATGAGTCGTTGTTGGCGGCGGAAGTTAACGGCGGGAGAAACAAGAAGTATCCGCTGTTGTATTATATTATCGATAATTTTCCGGAATGTATGGATGAAATTTTTGCCGCAGATGTTGAATACGGTTTTATACAATACAACCGGATGAGCCCGTTGGAATATGCCTATACCAGAAAAAAAACAGATATTATCAAATCAATGTTGTTGCATAAAACAAGCATAAACGAAAAAGATGCGGAAGTGGAATTAGTTGTTAACAAAGCTATTTTGTATGATGACGATGATATGATTGAGTGGATGTTGCAGCGCGGGTTGAGTGCGGATTCCGTTTCAAGCGACGGGTATTCTTTATTGGAACGTGCCATCAGAGGGGATAAGGCAAATATCTTCAAAATTTTGTCGGAGCACGGCGCCGATTTGAATGCGCGCGCCAAGGACGGCAGAACGTTGTTACAATGCGCCGTCGGCTTTAATCGGGGAGATATCGTAACATTGTTGGCAAAAAAGGGATATAGCGTGAATTCCGTTGCTAAAGCCGAAATGCCGGATGATACGGAAATAAAAGACCCCAAACAAAAAGCAATTATGAAAATAAAATCAATGATGACCGGCCGGTCGCCGCTGATAGAAGCGATTGTTTTCAAAAAAGAAGAAATGGCAAAACAGCTGATAGAGATGGGCGCGGACGTAAATGTCAGGGACAGCTCTTTTTCCGGCAGAACGGCTTTGCATGCGGCGGTATCAAACGGGGAATACGAAGTTGCCGAGTTGTTGTTGGAACACGGCGCCGACGTTAATGCCAGAGATAACGGCAATCAGGATACGCCGCTGATGGTAGCGCCTTTTGCCGCAATCGGTATGGCGGAATTGCTGATTGAACACGGGGCTGATGTCAATGCCAAAAACAAGTTCGGCGGAACGGCTTTGTCGGCGGCGGCGGGCTTTGAAAGTATGTTTATGAAAAACGGCTATGTGAAACTGGTAAAACTGTTGCTGGAAAACGGTGCCGAGGTTAATGTTAAGGATAATTTCGGTCGGACGCCGCTAAAAATTGCCAAAGAGAAGGGGTACGATAAAATCGTCGAGTTGCTGCTGCAATACGGGGCAAAGGAGTAGAACGATGAAGTGGTTTTGGTTAATATCGGCGGTTTTGTGGTGTTTGCCGGTTTTGGGTGCAAGAGCGGAAGTAGATGAAAATTTATTCGGTTGGCGCGCGTTGGAAGAAAATACCGTTGATGCGGTACAATTTACCGAGGGTTATAAAAAACTCAGCCAAGAAGATAAAAATCTGGTCGGGAGACGGATAGTCAGTATGTGCTCTTATCGTCGTTTTCTGCCGGAATTGCTTAAAATAGCTTTACAAAACGGTTTTGATGTTAATGCCGAAAACGAAAAAGGCCAGACACCGCTTTTGGAACTTCCGGACGGCGATTACGGAAAATATGAGTGTGCGGAAACGGCCAAAATACTGATAGAAAACGGTGCGGAACTGAATGTTTCGGATGAAGACGGTGAAACTCCTTTGGTGAAGGCTGTGTCCTTTTTTGAAAATATTGATTCAAATAATAACAGCCAATCAAGGTATTGGCAGTTGCGAAGAATGAAAATCGACCCGATTCGCAGGAATGAAATGTTTGCGTCATCAATGAGAAATAAAACCGCAATAAGAAGAGTACATAATCTGGTAAAATTTATGATAGAGCACGGCGCCGATGTTAACCTCGGTATAGATAGGCGACACGGAAATAACGCACTATTCGAGGCCGCACTACAGGGAGATTACGGAATAGTAAAGCTGCTTGTAGAAAACGGCGCGGACATTGATGCTAAATATGGGGAGACCCTGCTGATTGCGGCAATATGCTATAATAATACAAAATACGGTGTTGTAGAATTATTGCTTGAACACGGTGCCAATCCGAACGCGAAGCTATGGGGGATGTATAGTGCGTTGGGGCTGGCTTTGAGCAACCGACATCCGAAAGTCGCCGAACTATTGCTGAAAAACGGTGCGGAGGTAAATACCAATTACGGCTACGAGTCGTTGTTGGGACATTTTGTGCATTTCCCTTTTTACAGAGTAAGGGACAGCTTTGTAAAATTGTTGCTTAAGTACGGTGCCGATGTAAATATCACGGATAGATACGGAGAAAAACCGATACATATATCCGTAAAGTATAATATTTACAGCACGACAAAGATTTTATTGGAGCATGGCGCCGATGTTAACGCTAAGACCGAAAAAGGTAAAACGCCGTTACAAATTGCCAAAGAGAAGGGGCACGATAAAATCGTCGAGTTGCTGCGGCAATACGGCGCAAAGGAGTAGGAAAGGAGTATAAAATGAAAAAACTGTATTATATAATAATTGTAGTATCATTGTTTTTGGGAACAATAAAGTCGGTTGTGGCGGCAGTAACGAATTCTGCAGAAAAATGCGACGGAAAGTTCTTGGTACAAGAAGAATATGCTGATATATGGGGGTATAAATACAATGAGATAACCGGTCGTGCCGTACGATGCGATGAAGAAGGAAAAGAAACGGAAAAGGTTTTGGCCGATATTTTTCAAGCCGTTGAGGCCGGTGATTGTGAAAAAATCGACGACATTCTCAGCCAAAATAACGATGTGGATTTATATGCACAAATCGGTGGTGTGAAAAATACGCGCGGTTACAGCGGGCCGTTATTTTATCATGTGCTTCGCAGCCCGAAGGAATCAAAATGTTTGCCGGTTATCTTGAAATATAATCCTCCCATGGAAAAAACGGTATTTGAAGAAAATCTTATAGATGATATGGAAGCCATGCGTTTATGGGCAGATGAAGATGAAGGAGTCAATGCTCCGGCCAGCGGCACCGGCACCACAGCATTGTTGTATGCGTCTATGCAAAGCAATTTTCCGGCTATAAAAATGTTGGCAGAGCAAGGTGCAAACATTAATGCCAAAGATAATGACGGAGATACACCGTTGCATTATGCCGCAAGGCATAAACAAAGGGATATTGTTAAGTTTTTGCTGGAGCACGGGGCAGATGTCAATGCAAAGAATAATAAGGGTGTAACACCTATGTTCGAAGCGGCGGGATATATGATTAAAACACCGTTTTTTTCTGTGTTTGAGAAAGGAAATATTGATATAATGTGTTTATTGCTTTCGCATGGTGCGGATATCAATGCAGTGAACAATAATAATCATACTCCTCTGCATTATGCCATCGGTTCGCAAGAGAAAGAATTAATAGAATTTATGCGTTCTTTGGGCGCCTTGGATGATGCACAACAAAGTGAAGCCTCGCTTAATGTAACTTTGGAAGATTGTCTTAAGAAAGCCGAAGGAATAAGAGGTGATAAATTTAAGAAAGATTTTATGGCTAAAAAGTCACAGGTTTCAAAAGAGTTGATGACTCGAATCAGAGAGAAGGCTAAAGCAAAGCAGGCGCAGCAAGCAAGAGAACCTGAAGCGGATTTATCCGGAGACTAAAAAATCATTTTATATTGAAGTGCAGGTTTACAGTTTTTCAATCAGAGCGGCGACTTCGGCGGCGGCATTGAGCGGTTGCGGTGCCGAAATATCGGCATTATCGCCGAGCAGGATCGCACATTTTTTGTTCAGTAATGATTGGGCAAAGCGCTTATGCTTCGGGGTGAGCCATTTATCACCGCCGACAAATAAATACAGCGGCTTGCCGGCACCGGTGGCTTCGCAACACATCGAAACCGAATCGGCCGTAATCACGATGTTGTCGGCTAAGGCCAAAAATCCGGAGTACGGGTTATCGCCCTCGGTGCCCCAATAATACGGATATTGCGGAATATCACGCAAAGCTTCTTTAATGATTTTTTCCGGCTCGGTACCGGTGCGGCGCGAGGTGGTTACCAAAATCGAACCGCCGATTTTTTGCTTCAATTCTTTAATGCCGTGGCACAGTGCTTCCACATCTTCGGTCGGGAAAGGTTTGCCTTTAATCGAGCCGCCGATAATAACCGCGGTGAGCGGCCTCGGCAGATGAGCAAATTTATCGGTCCATTTGGCGCGTGCGTCGGCTAAATATTGCGGGGTAATCTGGTGCGGGCAACCGACAATATAGTGAATATTGGCACCGGTTTTTTTGTTTTTATCATGCTCCGGCACGATTACGAGGTCAAATTCGGCCAGACCGGCATTCCCCGGGTGCATAAGCTGAATTATTTTGGTGGTCGGCGATTGTTTTTTGATATAGCGGGCAATCGGTGCGGTGCGGCGGCTGATGGAAAGCACATAGTCCGGATACGGTGCGGCGATTTGTTGTTTGCTTGCCGCGGTAATCCCCAAAAGCGAACGTCCGCGAATCCAATTCGGCAAAGCGGCCAGTTTGGTATAGTCTATCTTTTTTTCGATAATTTCAAATTGCGACGGGTTCAGGGCTTTAAGAACACCTAAAGCCTGATTTACGCTGCCGCGCCGATTATCCATTAAACTCCAAACAGTTTTTACCATTTTGCTCTCCGCTTTTTTGTTTACGGTTTCAATATATGCCATCTCTGAAATATGGCAAGAATTTTTGTCACGGGCTGGGCAAAACGCCGTTAAGTAATCCTTAACCCCTTGTGGTTTATAGTCTTTTTAATGATAACCCGCAGGTTATAAAGAGAGGGATTATGAAAAAAATTGGTTTAATCGCGTTAGCCGCCGCATTATGCGGTTCTTGTTTAGCTCGACCGGAAGCTGAAGTTGTGCAACAGCCGGCCGCCGCAAATATTGATACATCGCAAGTTTATACCTATACGCCGGGAACAGCGGCGGGAACGGTTGCCGTTTCGGATGCCGATTTTTATCGCAGCAATATTGTGGTCAAAACCATGGGCGATGATTATGTAATTTATGAATATGTCGATGTTCGGGTTGATAAAGTTGCTACGTTGGCGGCGCAGTATTGCTATGAAACAAATCCGGGAAAAAGCGCATATTTACGCGATATATATCTGCAAAAAAATCATAAAAGACGCGCAACGTTTGACTGTGTTGACCTTGCAACCCGTTAAAAATATCCCTATATAATTTTTAATAGGGAGTAAACGGTTATGGTAAAGGACTTATATCAGATTTTGGGAGTCAGTAAAACTGCAACGGATGCCGAAATTAAATCGGCATATCGTAAGCTTGCACGCAAATATCATCCGGATTTGAATAAAGATGATAAGAATGCGGCGGAGAAATTTAAGGAAATTTCGAATGCTTACGATATTATCGGCAATAAGGAAAAGCGCGCAAAATACGACAACAACGAAATAGATGCCGACGGAAAACCGACCGGGTTCGGTGCGGGTTTCGGCGGAGATGCCGGAGGGTATGATTTCGGCGGAGGCAATCCGTTCGGCGGATTCAAACGCGGCGCCGGCGGTGGTTTCGGCGGAGCACAAGGATTCGATTTTTCCTCGATTTTCGGCGAAGATATTTTTTCGCAGTTTACCGGCGGAACGCAGGGCGGTCGTGCGACTGCACGCAAAGGGCAAAATGTGTCATATAATATGAATATTGACTTTTTGGATGCCGCTAAAGGAATTGAAAAGCAAGTTAATTTGGGCGGTAAAAGCGTCAATGTCAAAATTCCGGCCGGTACGCAGAGCGGTCAGACTTTACGGCTGAAAGGAATGGGAAATGCCGGTATCAACGGCGGCGCCGCCGGCGATGTTTTGATTACGGTAAACGTGGGCGAACATCAGTATTTTAAGGCGGACGGTCTGAATGTTTTGCTCGATTTGCCGATTTCGGTGGTAGAAGCGGTAAAAGGCGCCAAAATTACGGTGCCGACCGTTAACGGCAAGGTTATGGTTAAGGTGCCGCCGATGTCGTCAAGCGGTGATAAACTGCGCCTGAAAGGTCAGGGAATCAAGGCTAAAAACGGGCAGGGCGATGAGATAATCACGCTGCAAATTATGTTGCCGCACGAAAAGGACGATAAACTGGCGGAGGCCGTCGATAAAATTACCAATTATGCCGTGAGGAGTTTTTAATGCTGTTGGAAACACTGAAAGAATTTGATTGGATGAACGAACCGCAACGCGTGCGCTTTGATGAAGACGGTATGCACGTTGCGGCCAAATATCGCACCGACTTTTGGTGTTGCGAACGTTACGGTTTTCAAAAAGACGACGGGCATTTTTTCTTCAGTTATGTTTTGGGCGATTTTTGCTGCGATTTGGATTGGAGCTGCGAAAATTTCGGAGTGTTTGACCAGTGCGGCGTAATGGTGCGAACGGACGTCAATAACTGGTTTAAGGCCGCGGTTATGTATGAAGACGAAAATACGCCGATGTTGGCGACTTCGTTGACCAACGCCGGTTTTTCCGATTTGGCGACGGTGCCGTTGCCGCAGGGGGTTAAGCACATATGGTATCGCTTAAAAAAGAAAAAAGGATGCTATATTGCCAGTTATTCGCTGGACGGGCAGAATTATGTGCAGTTGCGCAAGTTTTATTTGCTGAACGATAACGACGAAATGAAAATCGGCGCCTATATCTGTTCGCCGCAACACGATGATTTTGAGGCGATTTTGCACGGATTATCTTTGTCGTAAGATTATCTAGATTGTGAAATTAAAAAAAGCGGCAACCTTGCATGGTTGCCGCTTTCGGTTTATGCCATGGAATTGCCGCCTCTCTTGCGAGCATCCAATATTTGCTGCTCGACGGCCCTGGTTTGGGTGGCGGTTCTGTCTGCATGCGGGGCAGCATCAGTTCTGGCGCCGTCGGTTGCCCGAGCTTTGGCGCGGTCGTTACGCATTTGTTCCAAAGTGGCGCGCTTTTCCTTAGCCTGAGCTTCCAGTTGTTCGGCCTTGGCTTTTTCGCCTTTTTCTTTCATTTTCTTGGCCTGCTTTTCCAACCGCTTGATTTCTTTTTCGAGCTTTTTGAGGGAGCGCTCTTTTTCCTGGCGTACTTTTTCTTTGGTGGCCTCATCTTTTTCCACTTCGTCGATTACGCCCAGATAATAAGCGGCCTGTTCTTTGACGGCATCGTCTTTCATTGCGGCCTTATAAGCGTTTTTGACATCTTCGAATTTTTTCGGGTTATTGCGTAAAAGTTCGCGCATTTTTTCGATGTCTTCCTGGCGTTTTTGGGCTTCCTGGGCCTTTTTCTGTTGCTGTACTTCTTGCTCCAATACGGCTAACTTGTGTTCGGCATCTTTATCGCCCTGTTTTGCTTTTTGCGTAAGTTCGGCTTTTTCTTTTTCTATTTCTTCCGGTTTCAGGGCCGAAATATAAGCTGCATATTCTCTGTCTGCTTTTTCGGCATCATACGCCCGTTTTTCATCCTCTGTCATCGGTTGCCAATACTTAAACTGATATTGTTTGTTGGTTGCGGCAGCGGCTTCTTTTTCCAGAGCTTTAACAATCGGGTGTTCGGCCATTTCTTCTGCGGTCATCGGGCCGTATTTCGGGGATTCGGATACGTCCGGGCTGACATATTGGATATACATGCCTTTTTCGTTTTTGTAGAAGGTATATGTGCCGTTCTTGAGCGGGCTGTCCGCGTTTTCCTCAAGACCGCTGACGGTCCAGATGGCGGTGCCGTCATTTTCCATTTTAAGCGAACATCCTTTGGGTGCGGCTTCAGGCTTTTCGGCTGTTGCCGCCTGTTCTGCGGATTGTTCGTTTTGCGGCGTCGGCGCAACATAGTTGTCGCGATCGTTGATTTCGCGCACTTTGGCATCAAAGGCCGCACGATCATCAACCAATGCATATATTTTATCGGTTTGTTCGCTGGTCAGATAATTTTCTTCAAACCACTTGCGCAATAATCTGGTCGGGATATATTCCCCGCCGTCGGCATTGTGGCGAATAATATCGCGCGGAAACTCAACACCGAGCTCTTGTTCCATATATTCTTTTAAGACCGTAGGCCCCATTTTGAGGGCGTGTTCCATATTATCGGAAATATAAATGAACCCTTGATTACCGTCGTGGTGGCCGTCAGAATGTTCCCGGTTGCCGCCTTCATCGGTCTTTGCCGGCTCGGAAGCAGTTGCGGAAGCGCCGGTATTTTCCTTGCTTTTTCTTGCTTTTTCCGGTTTTTCATCCGATTTAGTATTATCGGTAGGTTTTTCTTCTTGCGTGGTTTTTCCGTGACTAACTTGTTCCCGGTCTTGAGCAACATCGGTTTTGGATGCTTTTGATTGCGGCGGCATATATTCGGTATGACGATTCGGTTTTCTGCCGGTTTCTTTTAATCTGGCTTCAATTTTGTCTGCCCACTGCTCTCCTTTATACAACAAATGCGTTTCATTACCGTTACTCTTAACATAGTTCCGCAATGCCGCAAAAACTTCGGGATTTTGTACTTTTAATATACCCAAATCTTTTATTCTGCGCTCTCTTACGTCGGGTTTATCTTTTTGCCAACCTTTCATATAGTCATCATATGCTCTTTTTGCTATTTCCGGATCAACTTCATCACCGTTGACTTTGCCCAACGCTTGAACGAGTTCGGCTTGTTGGCTGTCTGTTTTATCGTCTTCGGAGAGTGCGTTTGCGCTTCTTAAACGAGCAAGTTTGTCTTCCGGAGTTTGGCCGGGATGTTTTTTTCTGATTTCTTCATAAGTGTGTTTCGCGGCTTGAACGGCTCCTTCTGCCGAAAGATAATCAAATGCATCCGGGTATTCTTCTTTGAGCTTTTTGTATTCATCCGGGTTCTCTATCAGCAAATGCGCTAAAGCACCGGTTCTTTTGTATAGTCCTTTTAACTTATTAATTCTGCCATAGGTTTGAGCCGATGCTTTGGCATGTCTTACCGCATTATTGACAGCCTCTTGGAATTCCGGGCTGTTTACGTCGTCAAAATCTCCTGCCATGGTAATACTCCTTGTTATATACTTGTCATCTTATATCTTAATTTATAACATAGTATTTCTTATTTTTGTATGAAAATTTTGTTACAATTTGCGGGGAAGATGCGGCTTTTAAAAACGGAAAACTCCCTAAACCTTTCGGTATCAGGGAGTTTTCTTTTTTTACATACCGGAAGCGAAGCTGCCGGTTGTAGTAGTCGTAGTGCGTGAGCTATCGCTAGTGGTGGGAACAGTATAAGTCCTCGGCTGAGCGGTTCTCTGGGCAGTACGCTTTTGGGCATACTCCTGAGCGGCGCGCTTTGCGTCAGCATGCTTTCTGCTCTCGTAGTTGCTGTCGCGAACTGCGGTTCTGCCATTACCGTTGTTGCCAGCCTTGAGAGCTGCAACCTTTGCCTTCAACATTTTGAACTTTGCCAATTCCATTGCCATTTCCTGACCAGCCTCCATGGGGGAGTAATACTGGGCATTGTAGCGGAAGCGCTCGGGGATTAAGCGAGCCACCTCTGCGATGAAAAATGTTCTGGGGCGCAGGTACTGTGCGTAAGGTATCTCCTCAGAGGGGATATCATAGTACTGTACCATATTGAAGGAAATGGTAACGGTTGAACCGTTGTTGCGGATAACAACCTGTGCCATAACTGTGTTCACACAAAAGACCATAAGAGCTATTACGAAAAACTTCTTCATAGTCCTATTAAATTTTTGACCTCCTCGTTAATCCGCGCAAAGTATCAAAACTGCCGAAGCAAATTTTGATTTAAGGCGACATCTTCGGAATCTAAAATCTGAAAATTATCTGTATTCTCTCTAATTGTAAACTTATCATACTCTTCCACTGATCATGCTATCGCAAGTCAGACCCCCACGTTCTCCAACGCTTATGCTCGAGGTTCGGAAACTTCTTTAACGAGTGATATATGATAGATTTACGCCTAAAGTACAAATAACTCAAAATCTTAAATTCGCAAAGAGCACCAAACAATGCACTTCATAACGATTCAATCTGTTCAACTTCCAATTAAAAACCTAGGGCTCGTATATAAATGAATCTCAAAAGAAATCCAACCGCACCGAATGTATCCCGTATGTCTCAATTTAAGCCGCTTATTAACTTAAAGAAACAACATTCAAACATTTTAGCGTCATACAAGTTGGTCTATGTCTTTAACAAGAAGTACAATAATTTATATATACATCTCAAACATAATCCCTAGGTTTAACAGCTTCAGTATAACCGGTTTTTTACAAAAAATCAAGTAAAAAACGGCGAATTTTGTCCAAAAAATATTTTTGCGTGCGAAAAACGGTCACAACCTGAAAATTTGTGTTGTAATCTCGGATAAACAACGTATAATCTGCCAAGGTTTAACTATAATTTTTTTAAGGCAAAAAAAGATGTTGGATATTAAATTTATTGCAGATAACACCGATTGGGTGAAAAAGAGCTTGGGACGCAAAGGCTTTCCGGCAGAAAAGGTTGATGAACTGTTGACGGTATTTTATGAAATGAACAAACTCAAAACTTCGTCGCAGGCATTGGCAGAAGAAAAAAATAAGCTCAGCAATTCGATTAAGTCCGCATCAAATGAAGAAAGACCGGCCATTATCGCCAAAAGTAAGGCGGTGGGCGAAGAATTCAAAAAAGAACAGGAACAGCTGATTGCTCTCGAGGAAAAATTCAATGATATGATGCTCAGAATGCCGAACTATCCGAGTGAGGAAAGTCCGGACGGACCTGATGATTCGGCCAATGTGGTGCGTCGCAAAGTCGGCGAAATTCCGCATTTTGATTTTCAGCCGAAAGATCATATCGAACTGATGGAAATCAACGATTGGAGCGAAATGGAGCGAATCGCCAAAGTTTCCGGCTCGCGCACCTATGCCATCAAAAATGATTTGGCGCAGCTCGAACTGGCAATCCACATGTTGGTTATGGATAAACTGCGCGAACACGGCTTTACGCTGATTACGGTGCCGGCACTTTCTAAGGAAAAGCCGCTGTACAATCAGGGTTATCTGCCGTTTGCCCGCGACGAGATTTATTATATGCCGGCCGACGATATTTATCTTTCGGGTACGGCCGAGTTGATTTTGAACTCGCTTCGCGCCGATGAAATGCTGACAGAAGCCGATTTGCCGGTATTGTATGCCGGATTTTCGCCGTGTTTCCGCCGCGAAGCCGGGGCTGCCGGTAAGGATACGCGCGGCTTGGTCAGAGTGCATCAGTTCTTCAAAACCGAGCAATTCGTGATTTGCAAAAACGACATGGCGGAAAGCGAAAAATGGCATAAAACGCTGCTGCAGATTTCTGAAGAAGTTTTGCAGGATTTGGAATTGCCGTATCAGGTGCTGGAAGTTTGTACCGGCGATATGGGCGCACCGAAATATCGGCAATATGACCTGGAAGCCTGGGTGCCGTCGCAGAATTGCTATCGCGAAACCCACTCCTGCTCCAATATTACGGAATGGCAGGCACGGCGCACTAATTTGCGCTATCGCGGCAACGACGGCAAAGTGCGTTTTTGCCACACGCTGAATAATACCGGTATTGCTACGCCGCGTGCGTTGGTGCCGTTTATCGAGAATCATCAACAAGCCGACGGTACGGTGCGGATTCCGGCAAAATTGCAACCGTACTTGGGCGGCAAAAAGTTTATAGGTAAAAATGCAAAATAAAGTTGCGCAAATACTCGAATTTATGAAGATTTTGGACAAGGTATGCCTGGTGAAACGGGCAACCTTGCTTTCCGACGGCAGCAGCGAAACCGATTCTTCGCACAGCTTTAAATTGGCCTGGCTGCTGATGATGGTGTATCCGTACTTAAAGCACGAGTATAATTTTACGCGGCTGTTGGAGCTGGCGCTGGTGCATGATATTGCCGAGGCCGAAATCGGCGATTGTCCGAAGGCGGTGCAACGGGCGAATCCGGAAGCCAAAAAACTCAAAGATGAGCAGGAATTGGCGGCAATGCAGAAATACAAGGAAGTTTTGCCGGCCGAGCTCGGAGAGCGAATCTATGATTTGTGGCGCGAATACGAAGATAAAAAAACGCCGGAATCGCGTCTGGTTACCGCGCTCGATAAGGTTGACGCCAATTTGCAGGCCAATCAGTATAAAAACGGCGATGTGCGCTATTGGCTCGAATGCGAGGACGGGGCGCAATATTTGACCATCAACACCGAGAAAAAGCAGGTGGTGGCGGTTTTGGACGAGCCGATTATCGAAAAATTGGAAGATGCCACGATAGAATTGTCGCTGAATAATCTTAAAAAGTGCGGCATAGCGGTTTAGCATAATTTTTGCGGGTGGAAAATCATGTTGCAAACAACGCGCAGAAAACTTAAAAAATGGGGAATACGCCTTTTTTGGTTCGCGGTTGCGGCGGTGGTGGTTTGGGTTAATTACAATCGTTTTTACCACAACAATTTTGCCAATTACGAAAAGGCGGTGGACTACGGCAGGGTGCGTGAAGATAAAGAGGTAATTCGGCCGGTAATCGCTGCGGTGTTCTACCGGACGGAACAAACAAAAAGCAAAACGCTGTCCGCTTATTTAAGCCGTTGGAAGGTGAATAATCTGAAAAATCCGAAAATACTGATTGTGCCGAAGATCGTTACCGGCGGCAATCTGATGGAAATTCTTAAATTGTATCACGATATAAAACAAGCGGCGACTTTCAAATCAATAATGTTTATCGGGAATCCCGACGCACACAAGCATTTGCTCGAACATAATTTCGGCGCAAAGGTGCGTTTGCCGAAACTTTCCGATAATGACGTTTTTCCGGAGCAGGAGATTGATGAGTTTTTACAACAGGAGGGTAATCTGGTGGTATTCGGGGCCGATTTTTACGGCGACGATAAGGATACTTTCTTGATTGACGAGGCGGTTTATCTGGCGCAGAAACACGCATACAAGGTTCGGGTGTTTGACGAAGTGGATACGCAGTTGGCACAGGCGCTTGAGGATAATTATGCGTCGTGGTTTGAAAGCGGCAATGAAGTCAACGAGTTGCAACGGCAAAAGAAGAATTTGCAGGAATATATAAATCACTACGGCAGCGATATTTTGCAATATTTTACGATGAATCTGGATGTGGCCGCGGATAAGGAGGCTATTTGGCCGGATAAAACGCCGGAAACCTATCGCTTGTTTGACCGCGGTACGGTGTATATTCGCTTTTTCGGCAATGGCAACAAAGAAGTTTTTTCGCGGGCCAAAATCGGCAAAAATAAGGGAATTATCGTGGCAATCGTCGAGTTGGCGCGTAAGGCCGTCGCTAAGAAAATACAGCCGATAAGCGCCTACAAAATTTATTTGCTGACCGAGTTGGAAAAAATAGAAAAAGATATAAATTCGCCGTTGATTAATTATTTGGAAACCGATGACGGTGTATACGTACAATACAAAAGACGCAGCGCTCTGATGACCGCAGACGAGCGCCCGGATGAAGAAGCGGCGCTTATGGCCGCCATACGCAATCGTATTAAACTTCCGGACGAGGTTGACGATGCGCAGCTGGAATTTTATCGCTTCAAAACAGTGGAGATGGAACATGAAAATTAACGGTTTTAAAATTAAGTATTCGGCCGCCGACATAAAAAACAGAGTTAATAAGCAAATGCGGCAGGTGGTGCTGATTGATAAGGAAAACGAATCGTATAAAAAACTTTCCGACGGCGACAAAAAGGCGCTGAAATATTTGGTAAATGCCGCACGTATTATCAATGATGTGGCGCTCGAAATGGACCATCCGATGAACCTGGTGCAAAAGCAGGCGCTGGAAGTTGCCGCCGAAAAAAGTCCGTATGCCGCCAATACGCTGAAACTGTTCAATTCGCTGAACGGAGTGGCCGGTTCAAACGGAATCGATAAGGAGCCGGTGGAAATTTTTGAAGGAATTCATCAGTATGCCGGTTGCAATTTTTATCCGACCGATTTGGATGCCGAAGAATTGAGCCGGATTATAAATAAAATGCTTGATGCCGGCAAAACCGACGAAGTACGGAAGATTTTGAGTGCACGTACCATGGTGCGGCGCGACGGCAAATATCTGAAAGCGATAGATTATACCGAATATTTTGCCGACGAGTTTTCGGAAGTTGCCAATGAGCTGGAATGTGCGGCGCATTTTACCACCGACGAGTTGTTTAAGGATTATCTCGGCTGGCAGGCGCAGGCGCTGCTGCAAAACAATGAGGAAATGGATATTTTGGCTGATAAACATTGGGCAAAAATGCAGGATACCCCGCTGGAATTTACCTTAAGCCGCGAAAATTATGACGATAAGCTGACTTCGCAGCTGTTTTCCGATAAGGCTTTGTGTGCGCGTCTGGAGGCATTACACATTAATCCGGTACCGAAAGATATGCTGGGTATCAGAGTTGGGATTGTCAATAAAGAAGGTACCGAGCTTTTGTTGAAGTTCAAAAACGAAATGACCAAGTTGGCGGCTTTGATGCCGTACAGCGACAAATACGAGCAGAATGTCGGCGGTAAAAACGGGCTGAAACAGACTATGGTTGATGCGGATATTGCAGCATTGACCGGCGACTACGCTTTGTGTCGCGGCGGTATCACTCTGGCGCAGAATCTGCCGAATAACGACAAGCCGAGTTTGGCTCACGGCGGCGGGCGGCGTAATGTATATCATCGTCAGGTGCGGCGCAGCGGAGAATCCGATAAAATACAAGAAATACTTAAAAAACTGGTAATTCCGGAGTTGCATAAATATTATGATAACGAATACGACCACCTGTTTACCATCGGCCACGAAAACGGGCACTCTTTGGGACCGGACAGTACCTATCAGACCGCGCTGGGTATTTATCATCATATCATAGAGGAGCACAAGGCCGATATGGTTTCGGCGGCAATGATGCCGGAATATGTTAAGGCCGGAATCATCAGCGAGGAGGAACTGAAGGCAATTTATGTTACCTGGATTGTCAAACGCCACTTTATGAAGGCTTATCCGCAGGACCGTGAGGCGCATCGTATGGCCGATTTGATTGAATATAACTATTTGCACGATTACGGCGCGTTTTGGTTTGATGACGATAAAAAACTGCACGTTGACTTCGCCAAAATGAAGTCGGGTTCGCGCAGTTTGCTGGAAAAAGTCATAGAAGTACAGCTTTCCAAATCGCCGGAATTCGCCAAGAAATTCGTGGACAGATGGACCGAGTGGGGCGATATGTTGAAATATATTTCCGAATTTAAACAAAGTTTAGGAATTAGACCTTATATTGACATAGTGTCATCGTTTTAGTTTGTTGACGATATGCGGAGATAATTATGAAAAAACTATTGATGTTTACGGCAATTTTATTGATTTCGGCGTGCTCGGCATTTGTGGCCGACCGCTTGAGCGAAGAAAGAAAAGCCATGTACGGCAATGACAAAGATTATTGCACGGCAAATCCGGACAAATGTATCGGCAACGTTTCTAAATTTTAGGGTTTTTAAAAGATAAAACAAAACGGCGTCTTGTGCGGACGCCGTTCGTCAGTTTTAAGATTTTCGCGGATTATTCGATGGCATAAATGTCGCGAACATTCCATTTGCCGCCGCTTTGGCCGAGAACATAAATGATTGTTCCCTGGCACAAGCCGAACCAACCGCCGTTGCAGGAACTTTCGGTATGAATTTCGGTAGTGCCGTTCGGCAACACGATTTTGTTGATGAATTTGTAATTCATTTCCGTCGGGCGTTCAACAGTCGGGTCTTTCATGAAAATGAACGGCGGAAGGTCTAATTTGGCGCACATTTCCATTTCCGGCTTGAGCGTACATTTAACCGCTTTTTCGACCGCACACAGCATCCCGTTGACATCTTCCGAACATTCTTCGGAAATATCCTGCGCGTTGAAAGAATAGACCGTTTCCGGCAAAACTTCTTCAACTTGCACCACCGGCGTATCTTCCGTTTGCGCGGTTACCGGTTCCGGCTTGTTTTTATTGAGCAGCGTTAAGCTCCAGCCGAACAAAAACAACATTACGATTATAACAAAAAGTTTTTTTCCCATTGTTTTATTCCTTTATTCAAAAGTGATATTCAACACCGAAAGAATATTCCATACTGTGGTCATATCCGTCCAGTTTATCAAAATTTACGTAGCGGCTGACGAAACGGGTTTGCCAATGTTCATCAAAAGCATATTTGATGCCGCCGCCGAATCGATAGCCGTAGCCGCGTTCGTGATGACGATCGGTCGGGCTGAATTTGGTTTTGTAATTATATTCGCCGATACCTGCGGTGGCCAAGAGGGCAACACCGGAAAGAGCCGGGGAATAAGCCAAAATATCCAAGCCGTAAGCAAAATAAGAGGTCTTTAAGCTGCCCGCTCCGATATTATTTTTATCTTGAGTGCTTTGGGTAACGAACACCTCGGTTGAAAAATATTTGCTGTATTCCGAGCCTAAGCGCAAAACTCCGCCGTGGTGTTCGGGATGTGTGCCGAACGCATTGGCGCGGCTGAACACATAATCAACCCCTACGTAAGGCACGTAATTATAGCTGTCGGCGTGCGCCGAAAAACCGATTGCGGCCGTAAAAAGCGCGGTTGTTAAAAAAATTGTAATCTTTTTCATTTATTATCCCTTAATCATATTCAATAGCTTTATTATAATCGTCTTGTAAAAAAAATAAAGTATTTTATAAAAGTTATTGTTAATGAAGTTTTTTTGTGGTATTCTGAGGCATACAGGGGTAAAAGACATGGATATGAAAAAAACACAGGCCGGCAGGTCAATGATTGAAATGATGGGCTACCTTATGGTGGCAATGGGTGTGATTATCGCCATGGGAAAGATTGTCAGCAGCGCGTTTGATAATCATAAATACAGCACGGCATCTCTGCAACTGAGCGAACTGGTGGGAGCAATAGTGCGTTCTTCGGCAATTGATGTTGATTATACCGAAGTGGTAGATAAAGTAAACGGAAAGTGCGAAAAAGACAGTACGACTGTCACGGTGGAATGCGCAAAGACCATTGTTCCGAATACGTATCGGGTAGTGCCGGGAAGCAATAAGGTCTCAATTTACCACGCATTCGGCGGCAAGGTGCAGGTGGATATTTATAATAACGACCCGGAAAAATTTTATGTTAAGTTTTTGAATCTTTCCAAAAAACAATGCATTGAACTGGCGATGAAAGATTGGCGCAGAAATCAGTATGCCGATTTGTTTGCGGTTATGTTGCCAAAGGCCGGAAGCAGCTGGTATTGGCAAGCCTACGGTAATGCGAGCGGTAATGCCGTCAATGTTGCCAGCGGCAGTTGTACCGGCGGTTCCAATCCTACCTGTGCCTTGCCGGTAAGTCGGGTTATGCTGACCGGTAAAAACAAAAGCGATAACAGTGCGCAGTGTAAAGATAACCGCGAAAATGAGGTAATGTGGATATTTAACTGACAACTTTATGTTATTAAGTCAGAATAAGTCTTGAAGTTATGTCGGTTTATTGTTAATTATTGTAAAACTATATCAGATAAAAGGAGATGTAAAATGACGTCTATTGTATTACCACCGGATTATAAACCGTCAGCCGACGAAGAATATATGAACGAGATGCAACTCGAGTATTTCCGTCAGAAGCTGGAAAATTGGAAGAAATCCCTTGTTTCTCAATCGGCCGATACATTGGACGATTTACGTCAGGGAGGGCTTAATCAGCCGGATGAAATTGATCGTGCTTCTCTGGAAACCGATAAATCATTGGACTTGCGCACCAAAGACAGAATTCGCAAGCTGATTACGAAAATTGACGAAGCCCTGGATAGAATTGAAGAAGGTACATACGGTTATTGTGAAGAAACCGGCGAACCGATCGGGATTAATCGCCTGGAAGCCCGCCCGGTGGCAACCCTGTCGATTGAGGCGCAGGAACGTCACGAGCGTATGGAAAAAACTTTTGATGATGATAACGGCGCTTAATTTATGCAAAATCCGACCGAGGTAAAAGATTTTATACTGGCATCAGGTTCGCCGCAGCGGATTGCCTTGTTGCGGCAGGTGGCTTATGAGCCGAAGAAAATTCAGCCGGCCGATATAGATGAAAATTGTTTGCCTCATGAAAAGCCGCTGCCTTATGTGCGGCGGATGGCGCTGGAAAAAGCCAAACACGTTGCCGCTTTGTGTCCCGATGAAAATATTTTGGCGTGTGATACGGTGGTGACGGTGGGGCAAAGAATTTTACACAAAGCCAAAGATGCCGCCGAACAGCTTATGTATATGAAACTCTTGTCGGGACGCACCCATCGCGTCATCAGTTCGGTGTGCTTAATCAATAAAAAAGGGCAGATTTCGCAACGCACGGTTACCACCAAAATAATGATGAAAGTATTGTCGGATGAGGATTTGAACGCATATATCGAATGCGGAGAATGGAAAGGTGTTTGCGGCTACAAAATCGAAGGACGGCTTGCCGGATATGTAACAAAAATGGTAGGTTCATATTCCGGTGTGGTCGGGTTGCCGCTGTATGAAACATTGAATTTGTTAAAAGGAGTAGGGGTAAAATGAACGCTCGGAAAATAATTTATGACAGAAACGAAGAAGCTTTCGGTATTGCCGTTTTCGACGATACCGGTTTGATGGAAATCGATATTTATAATGACAGCCGTGCCATTGAAGGCAACGTTTATCTCGGCAGAATCGTCAAGAAAATCAATTTGGCCAATGACAGATACGGTTTTATCGTTGATATCGGCGACGGCCGCGAGGCATTTTTGAATGCTTATGAGCCGGCATTGAAAGAAGCCAATATGAGCGAAGGTCAGAGTGTGGTTGTGCAGGTTTTGCAGGAAAAACACGCCGAAAAAGGCGCCAAAGTAGTGCGCAACATTCAGCTGGTGGGCTCTTATCTGGTTTATTGCCCGTTCAAATATGATGTTGAATATTCGCGCAAAATAGAAGATACGCAAAAAGCCGAACAATATGCCAAGGTTGTGCGCGAAAAATGCAGCGGACAGGAAGGTTGGATTTTGCGCACCATGTCTGTTGAAGGCAGCGAACAGCAGATTGTGGCCGAAATGGACGAGTTGCGTGCCGTTTACGAGGATATTCGCAAAAAAGCGCGGACATTGACGGCGCCGGCATTGTTGTATGCCAAGGAAAATCCGCTGTTTGAGTATATTCGTCGCTATCGTGACAGCTTAAAAGAAGTGGTAGTGGATACGCCGAATTTGGAACAGGCGGTGGCGGCCGCGTTTGACGGTAAAGTTACTTTGCAAAAGAACGGTTTTGAAGAATACGGCGTTGACGATGCGATTATTGATGCGTTGGAGCGCACGGTCAAGTTAAAGAGCGGTGGAAGTTTGCAAATTGAAGAAACACGCGCTTGCGTTGCCATAGATGTCGACAGCGGCGGGGTACGCAACGTGGGCGATATTGATGCCTTGAACATTGAAGCGGCTAAAGAAATTGCCCGACAGATACGTTTGCGCAATCTTTCCGGCAAAATTATCATTGACTTCGCCGGCTCATCGGAATATCGCTTTATGAAAAGCATTATCGATTGCCTGGAAGAAGAATTGGCCGATGATGCCTGCCATAGCCGCGTTTTGGGGTTGAGCCGTGCCGGTAATATCGAAATTTTGCGGCAGCGTCGTCGCCCGAGCCTGCGCGATTTATATACGGTTGAGTGCCCGACTTGTCAGGGTACGGGAAGAGTCGAACCGTGAGTGAAGTTATCAAAACGCATAAATGTCCGATTTGCGGCAAACTGTTTGCCGGAGAGGAATATATGCCGTTTTGTTCAAAACGTTGTGCGGATGTGGATCTGAACCGTTGGTTCAACGGTAGTTATGCCGTGGCATCCGAGGACTTGGATGAGTTGGAAACCGAAGAACTGGCCGAGGCTTTGGAAAATGCAGAAAAAGACGGGAAATAATGTCGAATTTAAGCGCACGGAGGATAATGCTTTACGCTTGTCCGTATCCGGCAACGTGATAAATTATGACAACCCGGAATTTTTTGCCGATTTGGAACGGCAGATTACCGCAAAGCCGCAGCGGCTGATATTGAATGCCGATGGTTTGGGCGAGTGGGATTCGTCGCTGTTGGTGATTTTGTATGAAAGTATCAGGGCGGCCAAAGCAGCGGGAATTGAGTGCGATTTATCCGAATTGCCGCAGAATTTGCGGGATTTGATGCGTCTGGCATTTGCCGATGATCGCAAACCGACGCACGGCGGTTCGGCCAAAATGCCTTTTTTGGAGAATTTGGGCAAGGCAACGCTGGATATTTTGCAAAAAACTTCCAATGTTATGACTTTTTTGGGGCAGATATGTTCATCCGTCGGCAGATGGATGAGTTTTCGCTCGATTATGCGACGGGTCGACTTTTGGGCGGCGCTGGAAGATTGCGGCCCTAAGGCCTTGGGCATCGTATCGCTGATAAGCTTTTTGGTCGGCTTGATTTTGGCCTTTGTGGGAGCTATTCAGTTGGAAACTTTCGGCGCGCAAATTTATGTGGCCAGCCTGGTTACTATCGGTATGTGCCGCATTATGGGGGCAATTATGGTCGGAATTATTATGGCCGGTCGCACCGGCTCATCTTATGCCGCCACCATCGGTACCATGCAGGTAAACGAGGAATTGGATGCGCTGCAAACCATGGGCTTTTCCAAAATAGATTTTTTGGTGTTGCCGCGGATGTTAGCGCTGCTGATTGCCATGCCGCTGTTGACAATGCTGGCGGATTTTATGGGAATGCTCGGCGGCGCGTTTGTCGGAGTGTTTATGATGGATTTGCCGTATCAGGAATACTGGAAATATGCCTTTAATGCCTTTAATCTGAAAAATTTTCTGGTGGGTGTTTTCCACGGTTTTTGCTTCGGAATCATTATTGCGGTTTGCGGTTGTTACAGCGGCCTTAATTGCGGACGCAATGCCGACAGCGTCGGTGTAGCCACCACGCAATCGGTAGTCAGAGCCATTGTGTGGATGATTGTTGCTACCGGTATTATCACGGTTGTTTGCATGGAGTTGGGGCTATGAGTAAACCGGTTGCCATTGATGTTAAGGGTTTGAGCGTCGGTTACGGCGATTATGTGTTGTTGCACGATGCCGATTATCAGGTAAATAAGGGTGATATTTTTATCATTATGGGCGGCAGCGGTTGCGGCAAGAGCAGTATGTTGCGCGTGCTTACCGGTTTGATTCCGCCGCTTAAGGGGGCGGTGGTGATTAACGGAGTTGATATTGCCACGGCACCGGCCGCCGAAGTGCAGAAAATTCGTGAAAAATCCGGAATTCTGTATCAGAGCGGAGCGCTGTTCAGCTCAATGACTTTAGCGGAAAATATTATGTTGCCGATGCAGCAATATACCGATTATTCGCCATCGGCCATGCGCGAATTGGCGCACTTGAAGCTGGCTTTGGTCGGTTTGACCGGTTTTGATGATTTTTATCCTTCCGAAATCAGCGGCGGTATGAAAAAACGCGCCGGTTTAGCCCGTGCTTTGGCGCTTGATCCGGATATTGTGTATTTTGATGAGCCGTCTGCCGGATTGGACCCGATAAGCTCGCATAATTTGGATGATTTGATTATTGAAATCAATCGCAGCCTGGGCACAACTATCGTGGTAGTAACCCACGAGCTGGCTTCGATTTTTGCCATCGGTACCAATTCCATCTTTTTGGATGCGACCACCAAAACCATTACGGCCAAGGGCAACCCGAAAGAATTATTAAAGAATCCGCCGAATGAGGCAGTATATCAATTCTTAACGCGAGGAGAGAAGAAGAAATGAATAAAACATACAGACTTACCGGACTTTTTGTTTTAATCGGCATAATCTGCTTTGCCGGCATTGTCGGTTATTATGTGAAACAAAAATATGCGTCGGCAAAAGATGAAGATATGCTGATTATGTATTTTGACGAATCGGTGCGCGGTTTGAGCGTCGGCTCGCCGGTGGTGTTACAAGGGGTTGAAGTCGGAAAAGTGGCCAAAATCCGCTTAATGACAAATCTGGAAAAAGGAACATTCAAAACCCCGGTTTATATGGTTTTTAATGATGACGGTTCCACTCCGGAACGGAGCAGAGAAGAATATGAAGTTCTCTTGAAAGAATTAGTCGAAAAAGGATTGAGAGCACGCCTGATTACATCTAACTTTTTAACCGGGCAGTTGATGATTGAATTGGTAATGGTGCCTAATGACAAAGCGATTTATCGCGGTACCGGTAAATATCCGGAAATACCGACCGTATATTCTTCTTTTGCGCAGCTTTCTAAAGATTTGGAGGATATTCCGTTGCAAGATACCATCGTTCGCGTCGGTAATCTGATTAATAATATTGATGAAAGTCTGCCGCTTATCTTGGAAAATATTTCGCAAACGATGGCCAGTATCAGAGAAACAACGCCGAATACCATGAAAAACTTGAACGATTTGGCGGAAAGTCTGAATAAAAATATTCCGCCGCTTTTGCAAAACCTCAATACCGTGTCAAAGAGATTGGGCGCGGTTATGGATGAAAAGACCGGAAGCGCCGGAAAAACGATGGAAAATATGAACAAAACCATGGAAGATATTTCCAGAGCCAGTCGTTCGCTCAAGAATTTGACCGATTATTTGGAACGCCATCCGGAAGCCATTGTTCAGGGAAAGGAGAAATAAAATGAAAAAAATAATTTTGCTTTGTATGGTTATCTTGCTCAATGCCTGCAGTTTTCGCTCTCCGCAATCGCAGTTTTACGTTATGAACAGCTCGGATATCAATTCGCTCTCCGATAAGACGATGAACGTGGCGATTAATCAGGTTAAAGTGCCGGAAATGTTGGATAAAACACAAATGGTAGTTTATGACAAAGAATCGGCCGAAGTGCAGATTCTGGAGTTCCATCGCTGGGCGGAGGTGTTGCCGGATATTGTTCAGACCACGGTTGTCAACGATTTGATTGCGTATCTGCCTAATGCGTATGTTAAACGGGCAAATTATGACAATAAGTCGTTGCAATACAACATCAATGTTGAAATTAACGATTTGAAGGCCTATACGGACGATAAGGTTGTTTTATCGGCCTGGTGGAATATTTGTGATAATAACGGTAAAGTCTTAAAACGTGTACAACAGACATATACGGCACCGGTGAAAAAATCCGGAATGCAAGCACTGGTGGAGGCACAAGCGGACGCCGTGCATCAAATGTCGCGCGATATTGCGGAAAATTTGCTTAAGTTGTAACCGATCAGCGCAGGTAGGTGTAATAGCGCAGCGCAAACGAACAAGAGCGCTGTGAGCCGCAGTTGCAACCTTCTTCGGCTAAATCTTCGCTGAACGGGGTAGGGTTGGTATCATCGTCCGGCTTGGCAATATTGGACATGATTTTCCGCGGCAGCTTTACCCATTTTTTGCGGCCGCCCGGGATGGTAACTTCCACCTGCTCATCTTCAACATCTTCTTCAATATCGCGTAATGCGGTATCTACGCCTTCGCTGTCGATTGAGCCGAGAGCCACCGAAATCAGCCCGCTTTCTTTGCCGCCCCAATCAAGATAAGACAAGGCCTTGCAAACATCTTTTTTCAGTCCCTGATAGGCAATTTTGAAGGTAGGCAGCGATTTTTCGCCGCGGATAACCGGAGTGGATGAAGAAACGGCAATACCGCCGCCGTATATATTAACCAGCTTACCGTCCTGCACCAAAAATCCCGGCATGGTGTTCGACTGTGCCATCAGGCGCATAATGTCGGTTTTGGTGGCGGTGTTCACGGCATAAGTGGTGCGCACGTTATCAATCAGTTGCGAAATTTGGTTAACCGTACGATTCAAGTCGCGATTAAAGGTGTAGCGATATACCGCCCAGATAGTCAGACGCGAAATCAACAACAGAAATATGCAGGAAAAAGTGATAATGAAAATCCGTTTGAGCTTTTTGTAGTTGCGCTCACAGAAATCAAAAATCTTTTCTATATTGCTTTCCGGTTCTTGTATTCGTATCATTTTGGTTACTCCGTTCAGATTAAGCGGCCGTGACAATGTTTGAATTTTTTGCCGCTGCCGCACGGGCACGGGTCGTTGCGACCGACATTGGCAAAAATATCCGCATTTATATCTTCGTCCGCGGTTATGGCGCCGTCATGGAATGCCGACATTTTGCGGTTTTGCTCTTTATCCATGGCGCGTTGCATTTGTTGTTCGGTTTCGGTTTGAATCACCGTATGGCAAATAACAACGGTAACACGCTCTTTTAATACGCTCAGCAAATCGGAGAACATATTAAAGGCTTCTTTTTTGTATTCGTTCAGCGGGTCTCTTTGACCGTAAGCCCGCAATACGATGGTATGGCGCATCAAATCAAGTGCGGCAATATGGTCTTTCCACAGCTGATCCAGCACTTGCAGCAAAATACTCTTTTGCACCATTTTAACGATGTTTTCCGGCAGAGCGGATTCACGTTCGGCCAGGCGATTATCAACTTCGGCCAAAATAAGTTCCTGCATTTTGTCGCTGTCAATATCCGGATTGTTGCACCAGTTGGCCATCGGCATACTGAAGCCTGTTGACGATTGAATGTCTTGCTTCAAACCGTCGATGTTCCATTCTTCTACCGAAGTGCCGAAAGGAACATGAGCGCGGATAATCTCGCTTAAATATTCGTCGCGCATTTCTTTAATGATATCCGAAACATCATCTTGTTCCATAATTTCGCGGCGCTCGCCGTAAATAATCTTGCGTTGCTCGTTCATAACGTTGTCATATTTAAGCAAATCTTTACGGATATCAAAGTTACGTTCCTCCACCTTTTTCTGGGCTTTTTCCAGCGCTTTGCTTATCCATGGGTGAACGAGTGCTTCGCCTTCAGGCAAGCCGAGACGCTGCAAAACGGTGGAAATTTTCTCCGAACCGAAAATACGCATTAAGTCGTCTTCCATGGAAAGGAAAAATTTGGATGTTCCCGGGTCGCCCTGACGGCCGGAACGACCGCGCAGCTGGTTATCGATACGGCGGCTTTCGTGGCGCTCGGTACCGACAATATACAGGCCGCCGGCCTTAAGCACTTTTTCTTTATCGGCGGCCACTTCGGCCTCGATTTCTTTTTTGATGGCGGCGATTTGCTCCGGTGTTTCTTCGCCGGTAAGTCTTTCCTTGAGCTTCATATCCGGGTTACCGCCGAGCTGAATATCCGTACCGCGGCCGGCCATGTTGGTGGCAATCGTGATGGCGCCCGAAACACCGGCCTGAGCCACGATGGCCGCTTCACGCTCGTGATGGCGGGCATTTAAGACTTCAAATTTTATCTCCGGCGCGGCTTTATGCAACAAATCGGCCACAATCTCGGACTTTTCAACCGAAGTGGTACCTACCAACACCGGTTGACCGCGATGATGGCTGTCAATAATGGTGTTGATAATGGCACGATATTTTTCGTCGGCCGTGCGATAAATTTCGTCTTGCAAATCTTCGCGAATCACCGGCTTGTTGGTCGGAATCTCAACACAAGTCAGGTTATAAATATCATAAAACTCGTTTTCTTCGGTCATAGCCGTACCGGTCATACCGGCCAATTTGGCATATAAACGGAAGTAATTTTGGAAGGTAATGGAAGCAAGCGTTTGGTTTTCGGATTGAATTTCCACTCCTTCTTTGGCCTCAAGTGCCTGGTGCAAACCGTCGCTGAAACGGCGGCCTTCCATAATACGGCCGGTAAACTCGTCAACAATGACTACCTTGCCGTCTTTAACGATGTAGTCGACGTCACGTTGGAACAATTTATGCGCCCGCAGGGCATTGTTTACGTGTTGTACCAGATTAACGTTACCGATGTCGTATAAAGCACCGTCGGTAATCAATCCGGCACCGCGGAGCAGTTGCTCGATATGCTCCATGCCTGATTCGGTAAGGGTCACGGTGCGGCGTTTTTCGTCTTTTTCATAGTCGGAATCGCTCAAAAACGGCACCAGTTTGGTAACTTTGATATAAGTGTCGGACGAATCCTCGGCCTGGCCGGAAATAATCAGCGGGGTACGCGCTTCATCAATCAAAATCGAATCGACTTCATCGACGATGGCGTAGTTAAAATCACGTTGAACACGCTCGGCCAAACTGAATTTCATATTATCACGCAAATAATCGAATCCGAGCTCGTTGTTGGTGCCGTAAACAATATCGGCGTTATAGGCCGCACGGCGCTCGTTATCGTTTTTGCCGTGTACGATATAATCAACCGTCAGGCCCAAAAAGCGATAAATCTGTCCCATCCACTCGGCATCGCGCTTGGCCAAATAATCGTTAACCGTAACCACATGCACGCCTTTGCCCTCAAGTGCGTTCAAATATGCGGCCAAAGTTGCCACCAGGGTTTTACCTTCACCCGTTTTCATTTCGGCAATCATACCTTTGTGCAACACAATACCGCCGATGAGCTGAACATCATAATGACGCTGTCCCATTACGCGTTTGGCGGCCTCACGCACGGTGGCGAATGCCTCCGGCAGAATATCGTCAAGGGTTTCGCCTTTCTTCAGGCGTTCTCTGAATTCTTGTGTTTTAGCCGTAAGCTGTTCGTCGGATAACTTAATAAAGTCCGGTTCCAAGGCATTTATTTGATTTACGATTTTATACTGTTTCTTTACAAAACGATCATTGGCGCTACCAAAGATTTTACGAGCAATTTGTCCTAACATTTGTATTCCTTATAATATTATGTCTTTTAATACTTAGTTTGATTCATTTGTAAAGTCAATACTCTGCGCAAAAGTTATAAACTTATATTGAAATTTAAAATAATC
>JAEEMQ010000017.1 GCA_016283295.1 Alphaproteobacteria bacterium | reverse complement strand
GAGAGGGATGACATTATAAAGATATACCGCAGGGGATTTTTCCGTATTAAAAAATGGTGCAAGCGGGCGGACTCGAACCGCCTGCCTACTTCTTAGGAGGAAGTCGCTCTATCCTGATGAGCTACGCCTGCAACGCCTCATATATAAAACCATTTGCCGCAAAACGCAAGAATATTTTACACTTTGAACAATATACCAAAAAACTGTTGCATTTTATATAACTGACGCTATAATATGCGCACATTTTAAACTAACAAAAATAAAGGATTTTTTTAATGCTGACGCCAAAGAATAATGCTGCGTTTATGAGACTGGCGGTTTTGACCGCGGTTGCCAAGAGTTTTATGGAAAATAATTTTGCCGATATCGACAATGTGCCGAACCTGATTCTGCCGGACGATGCTCCGGCCAAACGCGGTTCGCTTGACCGCGACCGTCTGGTTGTCAAAATGCAATGTGCGGCCGCCATGGGCTATACTCCGGCCTTTATATCGCCAAACACCCAGCTTTCGGAACTGGTCGGCGAAACACTTGCCCGTACCGCGCCGCAAAAAGCCACCGTTTCGGTTATTCGCGAAGCCTGCAACGGCTGCAAACAAAAATGCTATATCGTCAGCGACCAATGCCAGGGCTGTTATGCCCGCCCGTGCGAGGTAAACTGCCCGAAAAAGGCCATCACGGTCGAGCATCAGGCGCATATCAATCAGGATTTGTGCATCAAATGCGGCATTTGCTATTCCAACTGCCCGTACAGCGCTATTCATAAAGCGGTAGTGCCGTGCGAAGACGCTTGTCCGGTAGGCGCGCTCGGCAAAGAAACCGACGGCAGAGAATTTATCGAACAGGATAAGTGCATCTCCTGCGGCAAATGCCTGCTCTCCTGCCCGTTTGGCGCGATTGTGCATAATTCGCAGATTATCGACGTGTTGAACGCCATCAAAAATCCGAACAAGAAAACGGTTGCCATGCTGGCGCCGGCGGTTATCGGCCAGTTCGGCAACGATTTGGGCAAGGTTATCGCCGCCTTCAAAAAGCTCGGCTTTGACGAGGTGGTAGAAGTGGCACAAGGTGCCGATGTCACCACCCGTACCGAGGCCGCCGAATTTATCGAACGCATGGCAGAAGGCGCCAAGTTTATGACCACTTCATGCTGTCCGGCTTGGGTGGCCGCCACCGAAAAACATATTCCGGAAATTAAGCCGTTTGTTTCCAACGCCGGCAGCCCGATGTATTACATTGCCGAAATCGTTAAAAAGGCCGACCCGGATTGTCATTCCGTGTTTGTAGGCCCGTGTTTGGCCAAACGCCTCGAGGCCGAGAAAAATCCGAATGTCGATAATGTTCTGGTGTTTGAAGAAGCAACCGCTCTCCTCGATGCCGCCGGTATTAAAGTGGCGGAAATGGAAGCCGATAAGTTTGCGGTGGAATCTTCGGCGCAAGGCCGTCGTTATCCGCTTTCGGGCGGTGTGGCCGGTGCGGTCGAGTTTGTGGTCGGCGACAAAGCGCTGTACAAGCCGGAAGCCATCAACGGCCTCAATGCCGACGCCGTTAAAAAACTCAAACGTTATGCCACCAATCCGCCGGCAGATTTCAATATGATTGAAGTTATGTGTTGCGAAGGCGGCTGTATTGCCGGCCCGGGTACGACCTGTATGGCGAAAAAAGCGGCGGTGATGGTCGAAAATTATGTTAAAACCAGTACGGATATCGAGAAATAGTCATGGAAAAAATATCTTCGGAAAAATTAGCGGAAATATTGGGGGTTAAGCATAAAATTGCGCCGGCTGAGGTCAATAAAATATCCACCGACAGCCGCAAAGTTGATGCCGACACCCTGTTTATCGCACTCAAAGGCGAACACTTCGATGCTCACGATTTTGTAAAAGACGTAATCGCCGCCGGCTGTCCGTTGGTTGTGGTCGAGCGCTTAATTGACGGCGTGGCACCGGAAAAACAGTTGGTGGTTAACGACACGCTCAAGGCATACGGCAAAATCGGCGCTTATAACCGCAGTTTATTCAAAGGCACGGTCATCGGCTTAACCGGCAGCGCCGGCAAAACCACCACCAAAGAAGAAATTGCCTTTTTGCTTTCTAAATTTGGCAAAACTTACGCCACCGGCGGTAATCACAACAACTTTGTCGGCGTGCCGCAAAGCCTGTGCGAAATCGCCATGGATGCCGAATATGCCGTGATTGAGATGGGTATGAGCGCCAAAGGTGAAATCTCGTATCTGACCAACCTGGTAAAGCCGGATATTGCCATCGTTACCAACGTTTATCCGATGCATATTGAGTTTTTCGACAGCTTTGAAGGTATTGCCTACGCCAAGGCCGAAATATTTGAAGGCCTGAAGCCGGGCGGTACGGCAATTATCAATGCCGACACCAATTTTGCCGATATTTTGGACAAGCAGGCACGTCTTAAAACCGATAAAATTATCAAATTCGGCAAGGCGGAACACCCGACCGATAACTTCACCACCCAGGAAAGCGGCGAGCAATATCTTTATAACGCCTGGTGTGCCCTGAGCGTAATTCAGGCACTCGGCCTTGATGTGGAAAAGGCCGCCTCGCACATCAAAGATTTCGGCGCTCTCGACGGCCGCGGCAAGCAGCATAAGCTCAAACTGGCCGCCGGCGGTAGCTATACCCTGATTGACGACAGCTACTCCGGCCAACCTGAAGCAATGATTATGGCAATTAAAAACCTTGATAAAATGCCGACCGACGGCCGCAAAATCGTGGCCTTGGGCAAAATGGCCGAACTCGGAGACACTTCTCTGGCCCGGCATCAGGAAATCGGCAAAGTTTTGGCCGCTTCCTCGATTGACGTGGTTATCGGTGTCTGCCCGGAAATGCGCGATATGCTGGCCGAATTACCGCCGCAAAAAACCCAATTCTATTTTGAAAACAAAGACGGCGTTGCCGACTTTTTATTGAATAAACTCTTGCAAAACGGCGATACCATCCTTATAAAAGGAGCCAGATACTCGTCCAAAATGTATCAGGTAACCGAAGAACTGCTTAAAAAGGGAGAAACTCGATGAAATGTCCGTTTTGCGGCTGTGATGAAACCCAGGTTAAAGACTCGCGCAATACCGATGACAACACCGCCATCCGCCGCCGGCGCGAGTGCCCGGAATGCGGCTCACGTTTTACGACCTTTGAGCGGGTTTCGTTGCGCGAACTGATTGTGATAAAGAAAAACGGCGAAAAAACCCTGTTTGACCGTGATAAACTGGCAAAATCAATTATGCTGGCGGTGCGTAAACGCCCGATTTCATCGGAACGGGTTGATAAAATAGTTACTTCGTTGCAACGCCAGTTTGAAAATTCCGGTGAAAGCGAAATCACCACCACCCAAATCGGCGAAAGCGTAATGCAGGCGCTGGCTCACCTGGATAAAATCGCCTATATCCGCTTTGCTTCGGTATATAAAGACTTTAAGGACGTAAGCGAGTTTGTGGCCACCATCGAAAAACTGACCGATGATAATGAAGGAGATGAATAAAATGTCTAAATTTGTATCCGCAAAAATCAAAATGAAATCCGGTGCCCGTCTGGCGGCGGTTCAGGCCAACTATATGATTGCGCTCGGCCAGTTGCCGGTGGATGAAGTTATCGAAGACTTCGTACAGGGCAAAATCGGCCGCTTTGCCATCGAGGATAAAGACGATAACACCGAAAATATGGTGGAGTTGGGACCGATTGATACCGAATATTTTGAAAAACTGGTGCGCGGTATTCAATCGCATAAAGAAGAATTGGAGAAGTCGCTCAATCACTATCTGCACGGCGAATGGAGCTATGAGCGGATGAACGGTACCATGCAGGCGCTGTTGCTGAGCGCGGTTTATGAACTGAGCAACACTACCGATGTTGATACCAAAATTCTGATTCAGGAATATGTTGATTTGGCTTATGCTTTCTTCAATAAGAACGAGCCGAAAATGGTCAACGCCCTCCTCGACCAAATTGCCCACGCAATCAGATAATAAGGAGGCAAAATGGCGGTTTTGAAACTTTACGAATATCCCGATGAAATATTGCGTCAAAAGTGCGAACGCGTCAGCAAGGTTGATGACGAGTTGCGCAAGTTTTTGGACGATATGCTGGAAACCATGTATGTTGACAAGGGTTGCGGTTTGGCCGCGCCGCAAGTCGGTGTTACCAAGCGCATTATCGTGCTTGATTCCAACCCGAGCGACGAAGATTTATCCGCCCGCCGCCCGATGTATTTGATTAATCCGGAAATTATCTGGCGCTCGGAAGAAAAAGTTTTGTTCAACGAGGGCTGTTTATCCCTGCCCGACCAACGCGCCGAAGTTGAGCGCTTTGAACGCGTACGCGTGCATTTTACCGATTATAACGGCAAAGAACAGGAAATCCTGGCAGATGAACTGTTGGCGATTATTCTGCAACACGAAATCGACCATCTCGACGGAATATTATACATTGATCACTTAAGCCGGCTCAAACGTTCCCGCCTATTGAAAAAGCTCGAAAAATTCCGCGAAGAACACGAACACGCCTAAATTGTTATTTACCCGGCATCGGCAGTCATGGCGATAAACTCGGCTTCCGACAGAGTTTTTATGCCCAATTCCGCCGCTTTTTGCGCTTTGCTGCCGGCATCTGCCCCCACCACCACATAGTCGGTACGAGCCGATACCGAACCGGCAACTTTGGCGCCGAATTTTTGTGCCAGAGCCTTGGCCTCCGCCCGCGTCATCAGCTCCAATGTACCGGTAAACACCACCGTTTTGCCGCTCAAAATTGAGTCGGTACGTCGTTCATCAATATAATCTTCTACTTTAATATATTTTCTTAATGCATTGATTTCATTAATATTATGTTGTTCATTAAAAAACTCAACAATATCGTTTCCCATCTCGCCGCCGATACCGTCTATTGATACCAACTTGGCAGTTTCGCGTGCCGTCATATCGTTTTGCAAGGCATCAAAAGTGCCGTAATTTTGAGCGAGCAACAATGCCGTAGCGCTCCCCACCTGCGGAATACCGAGCGCATAGATAAATCGCGGCAACGAAACGGTGCGTCGGGCATTAATCGCCTTAAACAGATTATCCACCGAAAGCTTGCCCCAACCGGCACGGCGCTCCAAATGCAACCCGTTATCGCCGAATGCGAACAAATCATCGCCGGCGCCGCCGTTACGCTCCTCCAGCGTAAAAATATCCGCCGGATGCTTGATAATACCGTCGTCATAAAATGCCTCAACCACCTTATCGCCCAGGCCGATAATATCAAACGCCTCCTTGCTGACAAAGTGCTTGATCCGCTCTTTGGCCTGAGCCGGACAGGTCAACCCGCCGGTACAACGCCGAATTGCTTCATCTTCTTCTCTGATGGCGTGGGCGCCGCATTCCGGGCAAACGCACGGAAACTCAAACGGTACGGAATCCGCCGGCCGCTTATCGAGTTTAACTTCCACCACCTGCGGAATAACGTCGCCGGCGCGTTGCACCACCGCCATATCGCCGATACGAATGTCTTTGCGCTTAATCTCGTCCTCGTTATGCAGTGTGGCATGCGAAACCAGCACACCGCCCACATTGACCGGCTCCAAATCAGCCACCGGTGTCAACGCTCCGGTCCGCCCCACCTGGATCCGAATGTTATTAATCCGCGTCAATGCCTGCTCGGCCGGAAACTTGTGGGCAATCGCCCAGCGCGGCGTACGCGTCAAAAAGCCGAGCCGGTTTTGCAGTTCCAGCGAATTAACCTTATACACCACCCCGTCGATATCATACGGCAGTTCGGCCCTTATTTCCATAATATGCTTAAAATTATCTTCGATTTCGCTTAAGGTATGGCATACTTTGTTGAGCGGATTGACCGGAAAGCCCCACTCGGCCAGTTTTTCAAAAAACTCCGCCTGCGTATCCCACTGCCGTGCGGAAACCTCGCCCCAGGTATAGGCCCACAAACTCAGCTTGCGCTCGGCCGTAATTTGCGGATTAAGCTGTCTTAGAGAGCCGGCGGCCGCGTTGCGCGGATTGGCGAACAGCTTTTTCTTTTCAGCCGCATTTCGCTCGTTGAGCGCCAAAAAATCGCGCTTTGCCATATAAACTTCGCCGCGCACTTCCAAAACTTCCGGCACTCCGTCCGGCAACTTCAGCGGCAACTGCGGCAATGTTTTCAAATTGGCGGTAATATCCTCGCCGACCACCCCGTCGCCGCGCGTAGCCCCGGAAACAAACACTCCGTTTTCGTATCTGGCAGCAAACGACAACCCGTCGATTTTCGGCTCGGCCATAAAATCAATATCGCCCGATAGGTTCAAAAAGCGCTTAACGCTCATCACAAAATCGTCGACTTCCGCGATTGCGAACACATCGCCGAGCGAGAGCATCGGAAAGCGGTGTTCGATTTTGTTAAACTTGCTCTGCACCGCCGCGCCTACCCGTTTTGACGGGCTGTCGGCACGCACCAAATCCGGAAAACGCGCCTCAATCGCCGTATTGCGATGTTTGAGCGCATCATATTCGGCATCGGTCAAGTCCGGTGCATCGTTTTGATAATAAGCGTTATCGGCTGCCGCAATTTTCTGCGCCAATTCGGCCAATTCCGCCATTGCTTCTTCACGCGATAAATCTTTTATTTCTTTCATTTTCACTCCTGATGACAAGCATATAATCATCAGCGGCAAAAGTCAAAAGCAACCTATGTTTTAAACACAAAAAACCGCATTACGTCTTTTCAGGGACGAAATGCGGTATATGTCAGAAGATTAAATGCGAATTCTAGTAAAGCTTAGAAAAGAAATCGTTATTAATCATGGCTTCCTGCCAAAGCTTCTTGGCCAGCTCCGGGTCCTTCTTTTCGACGTCCTCCCATGCCTTGATGTTGATATACACGGCGATAAGGATAATTCCGATAAGTGCGGAACCGAACACGATTGCGGCGGTAATCTTCAACGAGAAAAACGCAGCGACAATCGCCGATAATACTACTACTGCCAAAGCGGCAATTACCTTCTTCTTCATAGTTTTGGTTTGTATTTTTTGATTGGATAATAATACTAATTTCTCTGCTGATGCAGTTCATAAGAGGTTGTAATGAGGAATATCATAAATCCCCAGCAACACATTACATAAGACATTGAAAATGCCCACACATTCTCGACCACAACCGGTCGCCATCCTTCGCCGTAAGTCTGATAGATGTAAACCATCAAAGCCAAAAACGGCAAGGCACAACAACCGAAGATAATCGACTTAACGATTGCATACTCCTCGACATTATGAAAGTCGGGTTTCAGCATCTGATACGGATAAGCCGTCAACAGCACAACACAAAATGCTATAATCAGCATGTTGACAAAGTCTATTGTATCTTCTCTGGCCGGAATAATCAACCCGGTGTCCCAAAACAGACACAGAGCGCAATGTAAAAACGCCACGGCTGCAAATACCAGCGGGAGCGCCATTTCTCTTTTTTTCATATCATATATATATTGATAATTTGTTTTCTAAAATTGAATATAAAACATATTTGACAAAAAATCAAGTAAAAAATTACGATTTGTACACTTTTTAAAAAGGAACACCCCGCGGCTTGATGATTTCTCAACAAACTGCGGGGTGCAGGAACAGTATATCGGGGATTAGCCGATATAATTGTTCCAATTCCATTCTTCGAACCGCTGTTCGAAGAGTCTCTTGGCGGCGGCGGGGTCCTTCTCCTCGAGACGGGCCCAGTTCTTGCAGGCTACGTAGAGCAGCCCGAAGAAAGCGGAAGCAACCGTGCTGCCGCAGATTACCATTAAGGTAATCTTAACGGGCAACATAGCGGCCATAGCTATTGCTGCACAAGAAACGAAAGAAAGAGCTATTACGAAATTTCTTCTCATAATCTCTTATCTTTAGGACATCTTCTGTTATCACCAAAGCGGCGACAAATTAAAACCCTGAATCAAATGCATTATTGCTTACAAACATCACCGTATCTTCCCCGCAGCTGTTTATCTGAGATAAAGCAGTTTCCCTAGTTCGAAAGTTTCGAACATTGTGCTCTTTATTTTCGGGATGGAGACAGATAGCAGGCTTATTTGCACTCAAACAACATAAGACCGAATTTTAAAACAAAAGAAGTCAAGTTAGTATTCTCATTAAAAACCTAGGGCCCATACATAAATGAATCTCAAAAAAGAAATCCGACCGCACCGAATGTATCCCGTATGTCTCAATTTAAGCCGCTTATTAACTTAAAGAAACAACATTCAAACATTTTAGCGTCATACAGGTTGGTCTATGTTTTTAACAAGAAAAAAATAATCAATATTTATATTCTTAAAACATAATCCCTAGGTTTAACAGCTTTATTGTACAATAATTTTATACAAAAATCAAGTACAAAAACATCACTTTCTGCTTGCTTTTATGTTTAAAGCCGATAGAGTAAATACATCAGAATATCATAAGGAGGAATCCGATGAAAAAATTGTTGTTTTTGCTTGCCGTATTGCTGTTGGCCGGAGGGGTATATTACTATAATCGTCCGCAAGCCCGCCAGCCGCTCGTGTTATACGGCAATATAGACATCCGACAGGTCAACACCGCGTTCAGGGTTGCCGGCCGCCTGGAAGCCATGAATTTTGAAGAAGGCGATGTCGTGCATAAAGGCGATATTTTGGCCACGCTCGATAAAGACACTTTCGTCAATACGCAAAATCAGGCCGAAGCCAAGGTAGCTCAGGCCGTTGCCTCGCTTGAGAATGCCAAACGGGTTAACCGCCGCAAACAGGCTCTTTGCAAAACCCAAAATGCCTCGCGGCAAGATTGCGACAATTCGCAGGCCGCCGAGGAAATTGCCGCCGCCGATTTGGAATACGCCAAATCCGGTGCCGATATTGCGCAGACAGCCTTAGATGATACCTCCTTAAAGGCGCCGGCCGACGGTGTAATCTTAATTCGCATTTATGAGCCGGGAAGCATGGTTGCCGCCGGTGTTCCGGTTTATACCGTATCGCTCAACGGCAAAATGTGGGCCCGAGCCTATATCAAAGAAACCGACCTCGGGCGCGTAAAAATCGGTACTCCGGTCAAAATCAGCACCGATTCAAGCGATAAAATATACATCGGGCACATCGGCTTTATTGCTTCAGTGGCCGAATTTACGCCGAAAAGCATTGAAACCGCCAGTTTGCGCACCGATTTGGTTTATCGTCTGCGCATTGTCATTGACAATGCCGACGATTATTTGAAACAGGGTATGCCGGTAACGATTAAATTGGCCGAATAAATGGAAAATGTTGTTGCAATAAAACATTTGAACAAAACTTTTCAAAATCCCGATATTGTCGCGATTGACGACTTGAATCTGGAATTGCCGCACGGAGAAGTTGTCGGTCTGGTCGGCCCGGACGGTGCCGGCAAAACCACGCTTATCCGGCTGTTGCTCGGCCTATTAAAACCGAGCGGCGGCGATATTGCGGTTTTGGGCCTGAACCCGCTGACACAAACTCATCAGCTACACCAAATCATCGGCTATATGCCGCAAAAATTCGGACTTTATGAAGATTTAAGCATTGCCGAAAATATGGACCTCTATGCCGATTTAAAAGAACTGACGCCGGAAGAACGCCGGCAACAATTTGATTGGCTTTTGAAATTTACCGGCTTGGCACCGTTTGTCAAACGTTTGGCCGGCCGTCTCTCCGGCGGCATGAAACAAAAACTCGGCCTCGGCTGCACCCTTTTGGGCAATCCGCGCTTTTTGCTTTTGGACGAGCCGGGGGTCGGTGTTGACCCAATTTCGCGCCGCGAACTGATGAAAATGGTGTACAGCCTGCGCGATAAAGGCATTACGGTACTGTGGTCCACCTCGTATCTGGATGAGGCAGAAAAATTTGACCGCGTGCTACTCTTAAACGACGGCAAATTAATTTTTAACGGCAACCCGAAAGAGTTGACCGGTCGCATAGCCGGGCGGGTTTTTCAAACTGCCGATACCGCTAACCCGCGCCAAACGCTGCGCCGGCTGATGCAAAGCAAAGCGCCGCTTACCGACGCCGTTATTTACGGCCAAAGCGTACGCACGGTGTTGCAAAAAGACATCCTTCCCGCGGCGCTTGACGTTGCTTTGCGGCCGATTACGCCGCGTTTTGAAGATGCCGTGATTGATATTTTGGGCGGCTCGCCGATGCAACCGTCGGAAATTGCCGAACAAATAGACGTCGGTAATATTCCGGATATTGTCATCAATGCCGATAATTTAACCAAAAAATACGGCGATTTTACCGCGGCGCAAAATATATCATTCAAAATCCGGCGCGGCGAAATTTTCGGGCTGTTGGGGCCGAACGGTGCCGGCAAATCCACCACTTTCAAAATGCTGTGCGGATTGGCTAAACCTACGGCCGGACAGGGTTATATCCTGGGTACCGATATGATTAAAAATCCGGAAAAAGCCCGTGCTTTTCTCGGCTATATGGCGCAAAAATTTTCGCTGTTTTCCACGCTGTCGGTAATGCAAAATCTCAAGTTCTTTTCCGGCATTTACGGCTTGCGCGGCCACAAACGCGAAAACCGTATTCGGCAAATGATAGACATTTTCGAGCTCGGTCCGTATTTAAAACAGCCGGCGGGCAATCTGCCGCTCGGCTTCAAGCAACGTCTGGCACTTGCCTGCGCCATTATGCATAATCCGCCGATTTTGTTTTTAGACGAGCCGACTTCGGGCGTTGACCCCCTCACCCGCCGCGAATTTTGGAATCACATCAACTCCATGGTAGAAAAAGGTGTAACCGTAATGGTTACCACCCACTTTATGGACGAGGCCGAATATTGCGACCGAATTGCCCTGATTTATCAGGGACAAGCCATCAAAATCGGCACTCCCGACGAATTGAAAAAACAAGGCGAAACCATGGAAGACGCCTTTATTCGTTTGATTAACGAATATCAGCCGGAGGCCGCCGCATGAGAATACTTAAGGCCTTGGTTTATAAAGAATTTTTGCAAATCATTCGCGACCCGAGCAGCATTTTGACGGCCTTCATTCTGCCGTTTATTTTGATTACGATTTTTGCCACCGCCATCAATCTTGATAACAACGCGATTGAAACCGGTCTGGTGCTTGAGGGCGATCGCCAGCAGGTTAACAACATCATCGGCGCTTTTGACGGCTCGCGCTATTTAACCGTTACCCGTTACGATAATCGCAAAGCTGCGCAAGAAGCGCTGACCCGCGGCGATATCCGTGCGCTGGTGATAATGCCGGGCAACCTTGCCAAGGATATGGCTACCGGGCAAGCCGCCGCCGTGCAAATAATTACCGATGCTTCCGACCCGAATATTGCACTGTTTGCCGCGGCTTATGTACAAGGTATCGTGGCAACGGCGCAGAAAATTATGATAGAAACCGGCGCTTCCGAAAAAAAATCCGATATTATCATCGAACAGGTTGCGTGGTATAACCCCGAGCTCAAAAGCCGCTATTTTATTTTGCCGAGCTCGATTGCGATTATCATGACGCTTATCGGTATGCTGCTGACCGCGTTGGTAATTGCCCGCGAATGGGAGCGCGGCACCATGGAATCCCTTTTAACCACCAAGGCCTCAAAACTGCAAATCATTTTGGCTAAATATATATCATATTACTGTCTGGCCATTCTTTCCGCCGTTTTCTGCACTTTTTTGTGTGTAATCGTGTTTGACGTGCCGTTCCGCGGCTCACTTTGGGTATATTTCATCACTTCCAGCCTGTTTTTGTTTGTTTCCATCGGAATGGGGTGTTTGATTTCCACTCTGACGCGCAACCAATTTCTGGCCTCGGTGGCGGCCGCCATGTTCGGCTTTTTACCGGCGGTAATCCTATCCGGCGGTCTGTTTGAAATTTCTTCAATGCCGCATATTATTCAGGTGCTTACCAACATCATTCCGGCAACTCACTTTGTACCGATTATCAAAAATCTGTTTATGGCCGGCGATATTTGGCCGATTATTTGGTACGAAAGCCTTAACCTGCTGATTTTCGGGCTGATTTTGTTTGCCCTTTTATATAAAGTTACGAAAGAGAGGCTGGAATGATGTCGGGATTTATCGCAACGTTATCCTCTATGTGGGCCTTGGTGGTTAAAGAATTCCAGATGATTTGGACCGATCCGAAAAATCGTGCCATGATTTTGTTGCCGCCGCTGTTGATGCTGACGATATTTGCTTTTGCCGCCACTTTTGAAGTCAACAGCATCAAAATGGTGATTTATGACAAAGACCGCACCCCGGTTTCGGAAGCGTTGATTGATAAAATTGCCCATACTCCGTACGTTAATGACCTGTATTTTGTTGACAATGCGCACGACTTAACCGAAAAAATCGATACGGAAAAGGCCTTTGTGGCGCTGACAATTCCGAGCGACTTTGCCAAGAAAACATATTTGGGTGAATCTCCGAGCGTTCAGCTCATTTTAGACGGCCGCAAGTCCAACACGGCACAGGTTGTCAGCGGCTATCTTACTCAGATTTTTGCCGCGTTTCGCTACGAAACCGACGGCGTTATCGTGCCACAGCCGCCGATAACGCTCCGCGTGCGCAACTGGTTTAACCCCAACCTCAACTATCAATGGTATATCGTGATTTCGTTCATGGGAGTTTTAATCACGGTAATGATGTTGGCGATTACGGCGCTCTCGGTGGCGCAGGAAAAAGAACTCGGCACCTTTGACCAGGTTCTGGTATCGCCGCTCAAGCCGTTGCAAATTCTTATCGGCAAAACCATTCCGGCCATTACGGTGGCATATTTGGACTTTACGCTGATGCTGATTGCCGGCAGCTTTATTTTTCACATTCCGGCCGAAAGCGGATATTTGCCGATTTATGCCTGTATTTTTGTATTTCTGCTTTCGATTGCCGGTATCGGCCTGTTCATTTCCACCATTTGCAACACCCAGCAACAGGCGATTTTCGGGGTGTTTGCCTTTTTGGCGCCGACCTTTTTGCTTTCGGGCTTTATCACCCCGATAGAAAATATGCCGGTATTTTTGCAAAAATTCAGTGTTTTCAATCCGTTAACTTACTTCTTCCGCTTATCGCGCGGCCTGTTTTTGAAAAACATCGAATCGGCGATGATATGGGCCGACGTGTGGCCGCTGCTGATTATCGGCGTTTGCACCATGACCTTCGCCGCCTGGTTCTTCAACAAGCGGATAAATTAAAGTGTTTCTGAAGTTTTTTCAGATATACAACTCCGCAGAGTCCGGTTAATTAAGCCCAAATTTTGGTTGAATTAGGTATCTGTTTATGTTACACCAAAATCAGGTACAACTTTATAGGAATAAAACAAATGAGTACGGCAGAAGAATTGGAAAAGTTGGCAAAACTTAAAGATAAAGGCATTATTACTGAAGATGAATTTAATGCCAAAAGAAATGAGATGTTATCTGCAGATGATCAGATAGTTACAGAAAATAACCAGAAAGGGGACAGTTATTTATCTATCATCGTGTTAATTTTATCGATTATCGCGGCAGGTCTTATTTATAAAGGCGGTCATGACATTGGAAACATTTCTAATAGATCATCATTTGGAGCCTATTATTACCATTTAGGTTTTGTTTATAGAGGCTTGGCTTTATTTGTATTAACCACCGGTATCTTTTTCTCGGTATTATTAAAAAGAAGCAATAAATAATCCCTGGCAAATAATAGTCACCTATTTTAGGAGAATATAGAATATGATTACAGTAGAAGAATTGGAAAAGTTAGCAGAACTAAAGGAAAAAGGTATTATTACTGAAGATGAGTTTAATGCTAAAAAAGACGAATTCTTTAAAAAACCGAGTAATAAAAAAAATGTAATTGAACACATTTATAAAAGTGTAATCGGACACGTTAATAATACTCCAAATAATGACACTACAAATGATAGTGATCCAAATAATGATGCTACAAATGATAGTGATCCAAATAATGATGCTACAAATGATAGTGTTCCAAATAATGATGCTCTGTATAGTAAACTGAAGATATTCTTAGGGATATTTATTCTTTTTCATATCGGACTAGTCTGCTATGTTAAAATCAAATCATCACAAACATATTCATCAGAAAGTAATGTTGAATCCGGATTTACTATATCAATATCTTGCCAATTTAATGGTATGAAAATGCCACTTGCAGTTTGTACCAACTCAAGTAACGCGGTTATTATAACCGGAGCAGACAGGCGCTCTTATAATGGTAATAGCATGCCATCAACATATAATGTTCCTGAACACTATGATTTTACTATTTATAATGGTAGTGATAAGTATACTATTGATATGAGAGTTACTAATAACGCAACAGGCTCGACCGTCTCTCGCAGACAGGTCGGACCTTATAGTGGAGATAGAATAAGAAATTAAAAAATGATTTTTGATATTTTTTATTTAGTATAGCCATATAAAATCATATATATTTTTTACGTAAAGGGTTGTTATATGCAGAATAATATATTGATGCCGGGTGATGCCGCCGGAAATTACGATGAAAAATGAACCAAGACATTTGATCTTACTTTTTTGATATTGTGGCTTGTTTTGTTTTTGCTTTTGCTCGGATGGACCGTAATTTATGACCCTAAGCTCTTTTCTGCCACGGATTTTTTTGCCAAATCCGCCGTCAAGCTCTCGGTTATGATGATTTTGGCGCTGTTGTCGTGTTTACCGTTGCCATCGGTGACGGTCTGGCCGAACCGGTCGGCACCTATTTGGGCAAGAAAAAGTATGTTGTTCCTTCCTGGAATTTGAAAAACAGATATGTGCGGTCTTACGCCGGCAGTTTCTGTGTTTACTTCTTTGCCCTTTTGTTCATCATCTTATACCGGGGAGAATTTGAAAATCCGCAGGAATTTTGGACCTCAGCGCTGCTGTTTCCGCCGATTATGACCCTATCCGAGGCCTTTGCGCCGCATTCCATGGATACCCCGATTATGATGCTGGTAGGCTTTTCGCTGCTGTACGAAATTTGCGCATATTTTTGACGGGCCGTTGCTTTACCCCGATAATCCGCCACACGACCGCAGACAAAGGTTTTGCGGAAGTTCGGGCGTAATTTTAACCGCAAAGTATAAAAAATATAAAAAAGTTCTTGCAATTATATTTTTTTTGCCGTATAAGCGTTTTGTTGATGGTACTTACCGCCGTCAGCAGGTTATGCGGATGTGCTGAGCAGTTGGGCATAAACTTGAAAATATTGGGGCGTCGCCAAGTGGTAAGGCATCGGCTTTTGGTGCCGACATTCGTTGGTTCGAATCCAGCCGCCCCAGCCAAGAAATTTGATAAACCTCTGAATTTTCAGAGGTTTTTTTCGTTTAAAAGGCCCCAAAATGGCGGTAAAATGGTATTTACGCACATCTGTGACACATGGGTGTGACACAATGACATTAAAATATAACCATTTAGAACGCAGAAATCATACCTTTTACTTTAGGTATCGTGTGCCCTCATGGGTGAGACACAT
>JAEEMQ010000016.1 GCA_016283295.1 Alphaproteobacteria bacterium | reverse complement strand
CTGATTAAGCTGCAAATACCTGCGGGTAAGGCGAATCCGTCTCCGCCGGTAGGTCCTGCTTTGGGCCAAAAGGGCTTGAATATTATGGAATTTTGTAAAGCATTCAATGCACAAACGCAAAAAATCGAGCCGGGTGTACCGGTGCCGGTAATCATTACCGCTTACGATGATAAGAGCTTTACGTTCATCACCAAGTTGCCGCCGGTTTCTTATTTGATTAAGAAAGCCGCCGGTGTTCAATCTGCATCTAAAGAACCGGGCAAAAAGTCTGCCGGCAAAATTACTTTGGCGCAAGTTAAAGAAATTGCCACGACCAAAATGCCGGATTTGAACTGCTCGACAGTTGAATCTGCCATGAATATGGTTAAAGGTCAGGCTGTTTCCATGGGTATTGAAGTAACGGAGTAAGTCGATGAGCGGAAAGAGATTAGTAAATGCATATAAAAATATTGATAAGAACCAGGCTTACAGCTTGAAAGAAGCTATCAATATCGTAAAAGAAAATGCAACTGCAAAATTCGATGAGACCATCGATTTGGCAATTAACTTAGGTGTTGATCCGAAACACGCCGATCAAATGATTCGCGGCGTTTGCCAGTTGCCGCACGGCAACGGTAAAACCGTTCGCGTGGCTGTGTTTGCGCAAGGCGAAAAGGCTGATGAAGCTAAGGCTGCCGGTGCTGATATTATCGGTGCCGAAAACCTGGTGGATTCAATCTTGGCCGGCAAGGTTGACTTTGACAGATGTATCGCAACTCCGGATATGATGGGTATGGCCGGTCGTGTTGCTCGCGTGTTGGGCCCGAAAGGCTTGATGCCGAACCCGAAACTCGGTACGGTTACCACCGATGTTGCTACCGCTGTTAAAAATGCCAAAGCAGGTGAAGTTCAATATCGTGTTGAAAAGAACGGTATTGTTCACGCCGGTGTGGCTAAGGCTTCGTTTACCAGCGATCAAATCTATGACAATGCCAAATTGTTCATTGAAACTATATTAAAGGCTAAACCGTCCAGCCTGAAAGGAACTTATTTGAAGAAAATTTCGATTAGTTCGACGATGGGTGTGGGCGTTAAGGTTGATTCTTCCAATTTATAGTATTGGAAAAGTCATATAACGGTCTACTATCAAAGGTTTCTCCTCTTATGTACTACTTTTGTACACCGCGAGGAGAAACCTTTTTCTATTAGCCTCGTTCTCTGACTTTTTCCTTGTTGCAGGGCACCGCGTCAAAGGACTTTCTGCGTATTTATACACGCTATTCGTGATTTTTCCTTGTTGCGGGGCACCGCGAGGAGAAACCTTTTTCTATTAGCCTCGTTCTCTGACTTTTTCCTTGTTACGGGGTGTTTTTCGTACACTGCGGCAAAGGACTTTCTGCGTATTTATACACGCTATTCGTGATTTTTCTTTTTGCGAGGCATCGCAGCAATCACAAAATATTTCTTGCAATAATCATTGAATATGTTACATTGATTTTACAATCTGAATAATTATGTAACTAAATCAATCATTATGGAGGAAATCAGAATTATTTGCACGCCGTTTATTGTGACGGCAATCGTCGCCACGCTGGTGATGCTCTATTACGATTTGAGCTGGAAAAAGAAAAATCCGTGGTGGCGCCAGAATGATGGTGAGATGAGGCTTTCTGCCGCCGAAAAGGCCTATCGCCAAGAAGAGCGCCGAAAGCTGAACAATGCCCTGATGTGTTGGTTTGCCGTGCTGTTTATCATTATCGGCCTGATGCTTCTGACCCTCTCGGCGTATGCTCGCGGCGGATTTGCGCAAATCGGTGCCTACTGGTTCTATCTGGTGCCGGTGGCCGGAATGGTTGTGCTTGCAGTCAGCGGTATGAAACGGCGCAAATGAACAAAAACCCCTGCATTGAATAAATGCCGGGGTTTTCGTTTTATATGAATATTGTCAGTGCATTTTTTTACGGATATTATCCAATGCGTTCAGACGGTCCTTGGTGCTCGGGTGAGTGGAAAACAACCGCGTTATACTGCTCAGGCCGTTGAACGGATTAACAATGAACATGTGTGCGGTTTGCGATGTGGCATTCCGCATTTGATAATTCTGCGAATAGCTTTCGAGTTTGGAAAGTGCGCTCATCAGCCATTCCGGATGACCGGTCAGATAAGCGGCGCCTTCGTCGGCTTTATATTCACGAGTGCGCGAAATCGTCATACGGATAATGGTGGCGGCAATCGGCAACAATATAGCCGCCAAAATGCCGGGACGGCTGTTAGAAGAGCTTTGGTTGCTCGAACTTATGCGTGTCATATTTGCCAGCATGGCGACGGCACCGGCAAAGGTGGCGGCAATAGTGCCGATAAGAATATCACGATGTTTGACGTGGCTCATTTCGTGAGCCAAAACACCTTCAACTTCTTCCGGAGTCATTAAATTAAGCAAGCCTTGGGTGGCGGCAACCGCGGCATGGCTCGGGCTGCGACCGGTGGCAAAAGCATTCGGCACCTGTTCCGGAATTATATATACTTTCGGCATCGGCAAACCGGCTTTGGCAGAAAGCCGTTGCACAATCTGATACAGTTCCGGAGCTGTCTGCGCCGTGGCTTCTTTGGCGTTATATTGCTTCAAAACCAGTTTGTCGCTGAAAAAGTAACTGGCAAAATTCATGGCACAAGCCGCCAAAAACGCCGATTTCATACCTTCCTCTCCGCCGAGGAGATTGCCGACATACATAAACAGCAGCATTAATGCTACCATCAATAAAACCGTTCGAGACATTTGTTTCCCTTTCACTGTTGTTTTGCATATCATACTCCGATTTGCCGGTGATTCAATAAAAACAAATAAATTATCAACCTACACGCAAATTCGGCAATAAATTTATTGATTATGGTCCGAACTTTTGATTAGACAATTAAAATTTAGTATGATAGAGTGTCGGCATATTGAGTTTATAACGGAGACATAAATGAGGGGATTATTAATCTTTTTCGGGATGATGCTTATGAGTGTCGGCTCGGCAAATGCTGAAATCAACATCAACCTGAATGAAATGAAAGATTATTCGTTATCGGCGGAAATAAATAAAATTATATCCCAAAGAGTTGCGGTGGCGGAAAGAGTCGCTGCTCAGGAAGCAGCAGAGAAAAAAGCCGCCCAAAAAGCCGCGGCGGCAGCCCAAAAAGCCGCAGCCAAAAATGTTGCAGCGTCTAAGAAAGTTGCAACCAAAAACGTCGCAGCGGCTAAGAAAACGGCCGTTAAAAAATCTGCGGCAGTCAAAAAGTCGGCTCCGCGAAGATAATTTTTTAATTAAGACAAAACAGCTCGCACGGTGTTCTGCGGGTTGTTTTTTTATGCGGAAATTTCTCGGCGGATTTGCATCAGAATCTCCCCCATACGGTTCAGACCGCTACCGGTGCCGAAGCCGCATTTATAACACACGGGGCAGGATTTTATGAGGACGGCGGTGCCGGTATTTTTCAGCATTGCGGCGGCGTTGGGGTTTTGCGTAAATTTGGCACGCAACCCGGCTTCCATAATCGCAAATTTATGTTCTGCAAAATCGGCTCGGCGATTGACCTTATATTCCGGTGTTTTGGTAAGGAGCCTTGCATCGTCGGGGTTTTTGAGGTTGATAATCGTCGTAAAGCGTTGGTCGGTAGCATAAAATTTCATCGCCTGATAATAATGTTCAACCGTGGGAAAAGTGTATAAATTACCGTCGACTTCCATCTTTATCGGAAAGGCGGCATACGGGCTCAAAAACCACCATTCTCCGCTTGGTGAACAAAATTTAATTTCAGCAACCATTCTTTTTCCTCCGTTGAATGTATTTATAGCAATCGGAACGGAAAATGTCAATCACTCGCGCCACCGACGGAGTTTGTTATATTTTGTAAAATTTTTTGATTTGACATTCCGTATAAATATCTGTCTAATGAAGCTGAAAGAGTTATCTTTCGCGTTTTAACAGATAAAGGATAACAGCTATGAAAAAAATCTTATTGATGGCAGGTGTAGTATGCTTGGCGGCAGCAAATGCTTCGGCTTTTCAATTTAATCCGTATGTGGCGGCAAAAGCAAAATACGGCTTTGCCCGTAACGAGGTAAAAATGACGGGTGTTGCCGAAGGTAAGCAAGATTTTAATGACGAAGTATGGGGCGGCTCTTTGGCTGTCGGCCATATTTATAAAGTTATGAACGGCGGTTTCCGGCTTGAGCTGGAATATACCAAAAACACCGATGCCAAAAAAGATGATGTAAAAATCAAAACTCAGGGCGCATTGTTTAATGTTTATTATGACTTTGATTTGAAAAGTCCGTTTGTGCCTTATGTCGGTGTCGGCTTAGGTTGGGGACGTGCCGAATTTGAAGGTCGCGGCGGCAGTATTAAAGACGACGGTCTGGCCATGCAACTCGGCGCCGGTGTCGGTTACAGAATCAGCACTCATACCAGTATTGACTTAGGTTATCGCTATATTACCTACGGCGATTTCGACAAGGAATATCGCATTCCGAATATTGCGTATGAGAAGCTTGAATATAAACCGCGTTCGCACGAAATTATGCTCGGCGTGAGATACGATTTCTAAGCGATTTTTCTCATATAGAAAAAGGCTTGTCGTTTTTGACAAGCCTTTTTTTGCATCACTTTTTAAGTTGATAACCGGCATTTTCAACCGCCTTTTTCAGCAGCCTTACGGACTTTTTACCGAGGTTATATATGCGAGCGATGTCGGCTTCACTCCACTGCAACAAATCACGCACGGTTTTAACGTCAATGCCATAGCTTTGTAACCCGTTGCAGGTCCGCGTTTTGAGGGACGACGACATATCAACGCCGTAAAGGTCAAGAAATTCTTTGATTTCCATATCCGGAATACCTGAGTCAAGGCATACATCGTCTTGTAGCTGTTTAAACTGTTCGCAATAGGAATCAAAATTTTGCGCAAAGTCCTTGCTTAAGTTCTCTCTGTGCTCGCGAATAAAAGCACGAATCAAATCCGGACTGCCGGTTTTGAGTAATAATTCTTCAAACTGTGTCATAATTGTAATGAATAAATAATGCAAATTTGCGCCGATTATAAAATATCGGCTTGTATTGTCAAGTTTTTTGTAGGCGTCTTGCTTCGCGGGCTCTGTCGGCGCTGTCGCTTGCCAATCGCTAACTTCGCTTCGGTCACTTGTTTACTAATTTCGCCGATTTTCGCTGTTGCTTTCCTTGCTCATTAAGAAAACTTCGCCGCTTGCGGTAAAAACAACATTTTGAGGTTGTTTTTATCCTCCCAATTCCAACAAAATTTCGCCACGGTTGCTGTCGCTTCCCTTGCTCAATTAAGTTTCATTGCGTCTCCTCCTGAAAACATACATTAAGGTATCTTTTCAGAAGGCCGCGTACCGAGTTCAAATCTCGCACGGAAATTCGGGCCAATAAAAAAACTCTCCGCAAGGGAGAGTTTTTTTATTGGTGTCTTGCTACGTAAGCTCTGTCGGCGCTGTCGCTTGCCAATCGCTAACTTCGCTTCGGTCACTTGTTTACTAATTTCGCCGATTTTAGCTGTTGCTCATCGGCTTAATAAGTAAACTGCGCATCACCAATAAAAAAAGCGACATTAAGTCGCTTTTTTTATTGGTGATCCCAACGAGATTTGAACTCGTGTTGCAGCCTTGAGAGGGCCGCGTCCTAACCACTAGACGATGGGACCGCTGTCAACAGATGTTATTTCTAACGCATATCTTATGAAAAATCAAGCGTTTTTTCGCCCACCGAGGAGTTTTAATCGCTAAATTTGCCGATGTCAAATTTTTTTTGATATTCTTGTTAATAATTATTAACAAATACTTTTCATTTGCATTGATTTGATTAAACTTGACTTATCGTGGTTAACTTTTTGGGAAAGGCGGAAAATATGAGAGTTCTTTTGGTTGAAGATGATTATGCGGTGTCGCAAAGTATTGAAATGATGCTCAAAAAAGAAGGTATGGTGGTTGATTCTACCGATTTGGGCGAAGACGGACTGGATATCGCTAAACTTTATGATTATGATATTATCATTCTGGACTTGATGTTGCCGGATATGAACGGTTATGAAGTTTTGAAAAATCTGCGTAACGCCAAAGTTAATACCCCGGTTCTCATTCTTTCCGGATTATCCGAGCCGGATAAAAAAGTTAAGGGCTTGGGTTACGGCGCCGATGACTATTTAACCAAACCGTTTGATAAGGCCGAACTTTTGGCACGTATTCAGGCGGTTGTTCGTCGTTCCAAAGGTCACTCCAACTCCATTATCCGCACCGGCGACGTTGAAATCGATTTGGATACGCAAACCGTTACCGTTAAGGGCAAAACTTTGCATCTGACCGGTAAAGAATACGGCATTATGGAACTGCTTTCTTTGCGCAAAGGTGCCACTTTGAATAAGGACCAATTCCTCAACCATTTGTATGGCGGTATTGATGAGCCGGAACTCAAAATTATCGACGTGTTTATTTGCAAACTGCGTAAAAAACTCGAAAAAGCCTCCGGCGGCAAAAATTATATCGAAACCGTTTGGGGACGCGGTTATGTTTTACGCGACCCGGATGAAAAGAAATAAGATGATACGGAGTAGGGTTATGAAAATTAGTGAAGCCGGACGTTCAATGATTGAAATGTTGGGGGTGTTGGCCATTATCGGCGTTCTGTCGGTCGGCGGTTTGTCCGGTTACAGCAAGATGATGAGCCAGTATAAAATTAATGCGTCGTTGGAGCAGGTGGGATCGATTGCTTCCAAAATTTCGGCATACGGTGCCGGTCAAGATTCTTATACCGGTCTATCGAACGATACGGCCAAAAAACTGGGCGCACCGATAACCGATACCAATCCTTATGACGGCGGAATCACAATTAAACCATCGCCGATTGAGGGCGGCAACAGTAATGATACGCAGGCTTATGTTATAGAATTCAGCGGCCTGACGGAAGATGCCTGTGTTACACTTGGCTCGAGTGCGTGGGGCAACGTGCGCAACTCGTCGTTTATCGGTCTCGGCGTCGGTTCGGAATCTAAAGCGTCAAACATTGAAAAAGAGCTGTATTTGGGTTGTACGGGGGAAAACAAAACCGATTACGCCGCAGCTTGCTCCGGCGGTTCTAAGGTTGATTTGCCGATGGACCCGGGTATAGCTTCGGTGTCCTGTAATTGCCCGAGCAGTGATTGCATATTTGTAATGAAGTTTTTCTGATTTTGAATTATCAAACTCTAAAAAAAGGAGCCTGTAACGGGCTCCTTTAAATTTTGATTTGTTCGATTGATTTTGCCAATCCGGTCGTATCGTCGGTTTCTACCAAAACGGCGTATATTGTGCCTTTGCCCGCGGCCGGAGTCAGGCGGTCGTCGCTGTATCGGCGGCGCAAGCGATTAATCGGTGCCGTTGTTTCAAAACCGAGAATTGAGTTATAATTTCCGCACATCCCGACATCGGTAATATAGGCCGTACCCGCAGGTAAAACACGGGCATCGGCGGTCGGTACGTGAGTGTGAGTGCCGGCAACACACGAAACTTTACCGTCGAGATAATAACCGAGCGAAAGTTTTTCCGACGAAGCTTCGGCATGAACATCGACGAATATTGCGTCAATATTGCGGCCGAGCGTGTAGTTGCGCAGAATGTTGTCAATCGCCTGTACCGGGCAATCAACCGCTTCCATAAACAAGCGTCCGAGTAGTTGAATTACCAAAATTCGGCGACCGTCGGCAAGCTCAAATACAATGTGTCCGTGCCCCGGATTTTCTGCCGGAATATTGGCCGGACGCACGATTACTTTGCACTCGTCCAAAAAAGGAATAATGTCACGCTGGTTCAAAAAATGATTGCCGGTAACCAAAATATCGGCACCGCGCGCCAAAAAATCGCGACATATACCGGGAGTAACTCCGAAACCGTGGGCGGCATTTTCCACATTAAGCATAATCACATCGGCTTTATAATCGGCTCTGAGTCTGGCCATATTTTCCGCAACAACTTCGCGACCGGAACGCGCCACTATATCTCCGCAATACAATATTCTCATTTTATCTCCTATCGGCTTGAATATAGCAGACCGCGGCGAATATGCAATAAAAACCGATTAAAGTTGTGTATGAACACGAATTTATGCCATAAAAAACTTGCAAAATTGCCGAAAGCGGGTACTATTAAACCGAGATTAACGGTGTTGCGGAGAATGAATATGTATGCAAAGTTTTTATTGTGTGTTGCCGGTTTGTCGCTGGGGATGCTGACCGAAGCGTCGGCGCAGGTTTTCGGAAGTGTTGTTGCGGATGAAAAAACGGTCGAGTTGGCTAAGCCGATTTCTTTGCTGGAAGAAATGGAGAATAATGCTGCGGAAAATGCGGCAGAAGCGGTGGGGATTGAAGCCGTCGACCCTGATATCAGCTATTATGTACAGAATCTGAACTTGAGCGAGCAACAACTGGAAGAAATTAAGAAAATCAGCCAAAACAGTATGGAAGAGCAAACGAAAATTATGCAGGATATTGCGGCGCTGCGTCGACGTTCCAGGGCATTGGAAATCAATACGCTGATGGCTTTTGAGGCAGTATTGGATGATACGCAGAAAGCGGCTTTTCAGGAATTGCGCGCCGGTTATGAGGGCACTCAAAAAACGGAGGAAACCGTGGCAGGCGATAATGACGGTGAAAATAACGACGGTGCGGCAGAATAAATTATTAAATAAATAACCTGTTGATATTGCGGTAAAAAATAAGTAAATTTCGTTTTTTTTACGAAAAAGGAAAAATTTTTGTTGCATTATGAAAAAAATGTATTAAAAGAGAGTGAGTTATCGGAGTGTAGCTCAGCCTGGTAGAGCGCTACGTTCGGGACGTAGAAGTCGCTGGTCCGAATCCAGTCACTCCGACCAAAAATTAAGTAAAATCAATAACTTATGAAGTTATATTTTCAAGCCTCTCTGACACATCAGGGAGTTTTTTTTATTTTTCGGTGGTCGCTACTATCTTTTATCATAATATTGTAAAATCAATATGTTATACAGTAAAATGTGCCATTTTTAGCGTAGCGTGCAATAGCAAAAAATGACACAATTTTGACACACTTTCTCATATATAATCGCAAATGTGTCATTATTTTTGGAGATATTTCAGATTCGTTAATAAATTGTGTCAAATTTATTTTCGGAAAATCAAGTAGATATAAAATTTAAGAAAATCATAAAATAATTTTGACTTAATTAAATAAAGATGGTATAACGTATGTATAAGTTAAGGGAAAGGTTTGGATAACCAACTGATATTAAATATAAAATAGGCGACACAAGCAACTGATTTGTGTAAAAGTTAATCTCAAAGTTTTTGAAATGAGATGTGATAAGCAGGCTGATTTGTTTGCTTAATAGGATGATTTTTATTTAAAGAAGATTTTAAGATGAAAAAAGGTTATAGTTTTAATTTAAGAGAAAACGGTTATTATCAAATTATTTATCAAAACCCTGAAACGGGAAAGCGAGAAAGAAAATCACTTGGAACGACAGATGGCAAATTAGCAGAAATATTGGCTGAAAAACATTGGAAAGATGTTTTAGACGATTACGACAGGGGTATTCTGGTTCAAGATAAATCATTGGCAAAAATATACCGTGAATATTTTGATACAGAAAAGTGTCTGTATAATAAGGATACCATTAAACGGCATTTTATGCCTTATTTAGATGAAAAAAACATCAAAATTGCTAATTTGAAACAGCACACAATTGACGAATATTATAAATGGCGAAAAACCCAAACATTTAGAGGAAAAACACCAAATGATATTACATTAAACCGCGAAAATTGTGCCATTAAAAGTTTTCTGAACTTTTGCACTAAAAAACACTACCTAACGCCCAAAAGAACTTTGGAGTTGCAACATAATGATGTAGTTCCAAACAGAAGAAAACCATTTTCCATAGAGCAAATGAAAGAAATTTTAGAAAGAAGTAAATCTAACTATGAAAACACTATAAAATCAGATTTGCGTGCCGAAAGAAAATGTATGTATCAGATTGTTAAGTTTTTGGCTATTACGGGAATGAGAGATGGTTCTGCTTTGGGCTTATTATGGAGTGATTTATATTTGGGCGAAGTCAAGCCGTATATTTACATACAAGCCAACAACAATAAGACCAGAAAATATGTAAAAATAACCATTTCTAACACTTTACGAGATAAATTAAGAGCGTTTAGGGAAGAACAGAAACAATTTTGCCATAAGCATAATATAGAATTTTCTGATGATATGAATGTTTTTAATGTTATGCACGAATATAAATATCCGAAAGAAGATGGAACAACAGGAGTTATTTATCCGACCAAAAGTTTTCGGAAATCTTGGAATACAATGATTAAGCAATGTAGTTTCTATAAAGAAGGTGAAGATTACGCACCATATAGAATAAGACACTACAAAATCACTTCTTTAATGGCTAAAAAAGAACTGAGTGCCGAACAGATTGCTAAATATTGCTGCACTTCTCCTGATATGATAAAAGATTTCTATGATGCCACCGAGACATTGGATTTCTGTGAAGAGTTTGCAGAAGCAGAGAAAATTGTGGAGTATAACAAAGGAAATGACGATATAACAAGTGATAATGATGATTTTCAGACTGATGAATGCAAAATAATTCCATTTCCATTTGCAGCAAACTAAACAATACAAAACTTTATTTATAAAAGACACCAGAATATGAAAATATATTTTGGTGTTTTTTAAATTTTGTGCTAACATAACTTTGTTAGATGATAAAGTTAGTTAGAATAGTTAGATTTGATTCGTTAGTTTCTAAATAGTTAGCCTTAATTTTGTTCGTTTTAGTTTGCTTGATAACTTTTGTATATCAATTTTCAGATAAATAAACTTGTAAATGGTTTATCCGATACGAGGCTATGCCTTTATCGCGATATGGGCTGAAAGTGGAGTATCTCCCATCAGCCTGAACCAAAATTAAACAAGACCTATTTCAAGAATAGGTCATTAACATAACTATATACATAATAGGAGAGAAACTTAATGTTAATTCAACCGCAAATCATTAGTGAAATGAACTCAACAGAACTTAATTTGGTTCAAAAGATGATACAAAACGAACAGCAAAGAAGGTTCAATAATAGTTTCAAACAAACATTGGTTCAAAAAAGCAAAGAAGAATTGGTTAATTTGATTAGAAGTAATTACAATGATTGTTGCTATCATTCGGTTATTCAATTAAATCAGCAATATTTTAATGAAAATCAAGCAGAAAAAATATTTAAGCATTTTCTGACTAATTACTATCAGTTATATTATGGGAAACACCAATCTCTGTCGGATAAACCACAGATGAAATATATGGCAATCTTAGAATATGGAAAAAATAATAAAACAACACATTTTCACCTGCTTCATAATCCTATAATTGAAAGATTTAATAATGTTTCACTTATTCAACAGGCAAAAAACTTTTTGATACTGGCAAATAATGAGAGTAATCAGATTTGTTTATTAGGTAAGGAAGATGATTTTTCACGACATTTGGTTGATGAATACATAAGATTCAATACAAATTGTATGATGACTATGGCTATCAAAAAGGTGATGAAAAATGCTGATATAGAAACCAAGGTAATATCAGATAAATATCACTTTGAAAATATTTGTATCTATTTTGAAAAAGAGATGAATGAAAATAACTTTATTTACTACACCGAAGATTACTTTATAAAGAACGATAAATAGTATATATCACAGCAGGAGCAAGCAGATGAGGCAAAT
>JAEEMQ010000015.1 GCA_016283295.1 Alphaproteobacteria bacterium | reverse complement strand
CCTCTTCGTATTTATCATGTTCTCCGTTATTTCCGTAAGTGTTCTTTAAGTGAAGTCCCCTGCGTCAAGGGACTTTCTGCGTATTTAAACGTTAATCTCGATTTTTCTTGTTAGAGGCGTGAAACAGCGGAAACATTATTTCTGTTGTATGTATTGTGAATTATTTGACTTTATCTTTTTTGAGGGATACCATATTATCCGTGCCCCACAATCACATCCGCCGACGGAGGCTATTATGAAGAAAATTTTTTATATATTTACCGCGCTGTTATTTATGGCATCTGCGACTTATGCGAAAACCGACGAAAATTTAAACAGCATCTGGATTTTGAAAAAGCATTTTGCCCAACCGGATAATTTTTTACCCTGGTATAAAACTTTGAGCCAAGAAAACAAAAATCTGGTTTTGGCCGGAACGGTGGCGCTTTGCCGTCCAGATTTGGCAGAAATAGCGCTTGCTAACGGCGGAGATATCAACACCAAAGTCAGTACGTATATAGAAGGTGGTGATGATGAACCGTTTGTAATTTATGCTTCAACCGATGCGGCCGACGAAGAAAAATTCAGAGATAAAGCGCAATATATCGGCGACACAATCAATACCAACGATATGTGTTGCACTTACGTAAAGAATAAATATCCGGAATTTTCCGGCTTATTAACTAATGGGGTCGCGGCATGTTCGGACAAAGACAAGGCCTTTGACATGACGAAACTGCTGATAAAACACGGCGCCGACATCAACGAAAATAAGGATAATTATACACCGTTGTCGGCGGCAGTTGCCAATAACAATATCAAGCTGACACAATTCTTTTTGAATAACGGCGCTGATGTTGCTTCGTCAGATGCTTTTATAAGAGTATTGCAGAATATTAAAAAAGATAATGAAGAAGCGGCCGATGATTCGCTAAATACTTTTACCAAAACCTGGAAGAAGGTTAAAAAATATAAAAGTACCAAGATATTTGATTTGCTGTTGCCGTATGTGCAAAAAACAAAACTTTCGCCGGAAGTGGAAACACAGGCATATTTTTATTCTCAGCATAATGATATGGGCAGACTTAAATCAAAAATCGATGCATTAAATCTGAGGCCGGATTATACCACAAATTTGCGAGAACAGGTATTGACGGCAGCCGGCTGTAATTTAAAAAGTTCGGGATTTGGTTTCAGGTTGTTTGGACCTATTGCATTTGAGAGTTTGCTTTTTTTTGCCGAAAAGAGAGCAAACTTGAATTATAACGACCCGGAAACAATTTTTACCTGTATGGCCGGTGGATTAAATGACGAGAATATCAAATATATCGAAAAATTATTGGACTTCGGGGTTGATATCAATCTGCAAAATAAAATCGAGGGCAAAACGGCTCTGATGGCTGCAGCCAATAATACAGAATCCGTGAAAACAATAAAATTATTTTTACAACGCGGGGCCCAAATAGACCGGGAAGATGACGGCGGATCAACCGCATTGGTGTATGCCTCAACTTACGGCGCCCCCGAAAATCTCGAATTGTTACTCAAAGAAGGCGCCGAAGTCAACCATCAGGATTATTCCGGTGAAACAGCTTTATTTGTTGCGGCTCGGCGCGGATATTTGCCGGCGGCCGAAATACTGCTGAAAAACGGTGCCGACATAGAGCACGAAAATATACATGGGAAGACGGCTTTGTTTGAGGCAATTACGAATCCGCGCGGCACCGGTATCGGGATAGAAAGAAAGTTGGAAGTTGCAAAATTTTTGCTAAAAAAAGGTGCCGACGTAAATCATCGGGATAAAGACGGTCGGACTCCTTTGTTTACCGCCATCCTCGAAAATACGGAAGAAATGGTAAGACTGCTTTTAAAAAACGGTGCCGATATAAATATTAAGGACAATAAGGGACAAACTCCATTGTTTGTGGCTGCGCAAATGAATAACGCAAATTTGGTAAAACTGCTTTTGGATAACGGGGCGGATGCCGGCATTGTCGATAATGAAGGTAAAAATGCCTTTGATAATTGCGTTTATTCCGTATGCAAGTTGCATGAAGAGGGAATGAAACGATTTGAGGTAACCGCGGACAAACTTTCTCGCGAACTGAGAGTGAACGCCTTAATGGACGATGTTTTTTGGATATCAAATGATCAATGTGATATAATTATGGACTATCTTGATAAGGGACTTGATCCTTATACAGTGGTTGAGGGCGCTCCGTTGATTGCGCATTTGATAGGTGATGAGATGAACAAAAGATGCTTGGAACGAGTATTGAAAAAAGGGATTGATTTAACTCGAAAAATTCGTTTTAAAGGTAAAGATTATACACCTATGGCTTTTGCCTTATCCAGAAGTTGTTATGACTGTGACGAATTGTTAAGTCGGTACGGAGCAGATAAATTAGCCGCCGAAGAGGAGGAGACGTATGGTGAGATTAAAAAGGTAAAACAACTCGAAAGAAATATGATGGGGCGAGTTGACGGCAATTAAAAAACTTCGGAAGGCGATAACGGCGGCGCTTTTACATTCGCTCGGGCGCAACATTTTTGCGTTTTGCAAAGATTATTTATTGATTTTTTTTGCAAAAAAAACTATATTTCATTTAGGAATTATTTTTGAGGAGAATAAAATGGATATGAACGAATATCAGCACAAGCCTGCGGTTGAAATTATGAACAGAAGCGAGGCTGTTCTTGACCAGGGCTTGCGGCATTATATGATTAACGTGTTTAACTATATGGGCATCGGTTTATTGGTAACGGCACTGGTGGCGTATTTGTTTGCCTCCACTCCGGCCCTGTTCGGCCTTTTATATAATCCGGCCACGCAGAATATGACCGTTCTCGGTTGGCTCGTTACTTTTGCGCCGCTGATTATGATTTTTGCTTTTAACTATGTTGCCTATAATAAAAGTTTGGCCATGACACAGTTTATGTTTTGGCTGTTTTCGGCGCTGATGGGGGCCTCGTTATCGTGGATATTTATTGCCTACACCGGCCACAGTATTACGCGCGTATTTTTGATTGCATCAGCAACGTTCGGCGCGCTCAGCCTGTACGGATATACCACGAATCGTGATTTATCCTCTTGGCGCAGCTTTTTGTTTATGGGCTTAATCGGGCTGATTATTGCCAGCATTGTTAATATTTTCATGCAGAGTACGGCATTGTATTGGGCATTATCTTACATCGGCGTGGCTATTTTCGTCGGCCTGACGGCGTATGATGTGCAACGCATCAAACAAATGTATTATCAGGGTGCGGAAGAGTTAGTCGCGCGCAGTGCCATTTCCGGTGCGCTCAGCCTGTATCTGGATTTCATCAACCTGTTTTTATATTTGTTGCGCATTTTCGGCGACAGAAGATAAACCCGGTTATAAAATTAAGGCCGCAGTTATAACGCTGCGGCTTTTTTGTTGCTCTTTGTTAACGACCGTTACCGCCGTTGAAGAATTGCGGCGGTACTCCGCCTTTATAACCGGCCGCAAACTCTTGGCGATTTTCATAACTGAGGCGTTTTTTGCCGTGAACAACGGCGATATTGGTGCCCATCAGCGCAATGTTCGTACCATCCGGCAAAGTCATAACATGCAAACCGTTTTTATTGTGAGTGAAAATCGTAGGCTCCGCCTTTCCGTCGGCATTTCTAAACTTAAACTCCTTGATATGATAGCTCGAATCAAGCACGGTGCGATGACGATAATCCAACGAAATAATATCCCCTCCCCGTACCGGCTGTTTTTTATTTTTATCCGTAAATTCGGTTACGCGGAAATCTTTGTCCGTGATTAATTTGCAATTTGTAGTTTGCAACACATTAAATTTTTCGGCATTGGTATGCAAAGCCGTCCCCGCTTCCCAAATTACGCGTTGCTTATCCAGATTGACGCTGACACCGCACGGCAATTTTACTTCGGTTATTTTGTTGTTTTCTATGGTATATTCAATACCGTTGGCATATTTTTCTTTTCGGGTTTTATTCGTCTGGCGTCCGGCCAATCTGGCGTCGTTCAAATCAATTTTTCCCAGTACTTTAATTTGCGGTTGCGGCGTCGGATTGCCGGCATACAACACCTGATGGTTCACAAAATCCAGCTTTACGACCATACCGTCCTTATGCGTATATTCATAAACACCTTTATCCAGCCAAGCGATGGTCGGGCTTATATTAAGCAGTTTTTCGCTCAGGCTGTTTATATCTTCCAGATATTTGTTTTCCGTTTCGCGCAAACGTTGCCGTAATTCGCTGTTGAAATAATTGTGGCTCAGCATATTTCGCATGGTTGAATAATTTTGCCAAGTTTCGCATTCTTGCGGGGTGAGAATATTCATCGTTTTCAAATATTCCCACGCTTCACGTTTTTGCAAGTCGCGGCCGCGGGTAATGCAATATGTCATCAAACGGCACTCCAGCGAGTGATACGTTTGTAAAAACCATGTGCGCAAGTTATAATCATCGTCCATTTGCATTAAATCTTCGGAATTTCGAGAAAAATCATCCAAAATTTCGATTTGCGGAACTATTTTATACAAATTTCGGCTCAACGACTTGTATTTATCGCTTATCAACGAATGATTCAATTCCACCTTGAGCGGTTGTTGCGGATTTTGCCGATAAAGCTCTTTGATGCGCGAGGCAAAACTGCTGTTGCTTTCGGAATTGCCGCGAATTATCCGCTGCGGATTAATTTTATAAACAACCTGCTGCATTTGATGCAAAACATCGACATACGCCTTCATGCGCTGAATAATGGTTTTATCGCAGAGTTTAAGGTAAGATTTCGCATACTTTCCGCGCACTTCCGCATTTCTGTCGGCGCGCACCGCGTTAAAATAACCCAACTCGTCCATGGTATCCCATTGGTGGCGCATTAAGTTACGGATGTTCACGTAATCGCGAAAGTTTTCGGTTGAGCCGATAAGCCCTTCGTTTTGCGCCAGATCAAACACTTCTCTGCCGTCGGTTATGCCGTATCTCTTGCGGCAAATACTTTGCAACTTTTCGGCAAACGAACCGAGAAGCTCCAAAATATTATTCTCATACACCACCGTGGTTTCCGCAGCATAAGCGCCCAAGGCATATCCCTTATATCTGCCGTCCAAGTTATATAGATTTTTCCGTAAACTCTCAACCAAATTTACTAAAATGCGTAATTCGGCCCGCTTTTGCGCATCGCCCAAAAAATCAGCAACTGTTTGTTCTTCACAGCCTTTTTGTACGTAAGAGGCCTTGTAATTGCCGTCGATATAGAATTCCGTTTCGCCAACTTTGGCATTTTCCGGCAAAACAACCACATAGCGCTCAATCGCCGACGGCAACGGCATATCCATCAAACTAACCGTATAAGATTGCGGAATATACTCTATGGCTCTGCCGTGATTATCATCCGGATTGGTGCGCTGTAACGCAACATACACCTTGCCGGTATTGGTATGGATTTTTTCATCAACAAAATCATCAAACTGCTTTTTTTCATAAAATGAAAGCGGTTTAAGCTCCCACGGAAAATCGTAATTCCCGTCTTCACACAGTTTATCCATCTGAAAACACGCCAGTTTTTCCATCGTTGAACTCTGCAACGTTTCTTCGTATTTCCGCACATAATACAGATAGTCATCATATATGGCCGTCAACTCCTCAATTTGTTGCGGCGATATCGGTTTATAGTTATTTTCCGTGTGTTTTGTCATAGCAAACTCCTGTTCTTGCTACATACTATATTTGACCGGTTTTGTCAATAAGATAATTTAACGGTTTTCAGCCTTCCAAAGTCAAATACTGTGGCGGAATGCAGCCGTCTTTAAGCACAATCAGATAATGCCGCACTACCGCATAGAGTAAATCTTTGGCGGCATCGACTTTTTCCCAGGTTAACGGCGATAAATCAATGTCTTCCGGCTTAACCAGATAGAATTTTTCATTATATCCGCCGGCATCCGAGCCGTTTTTGCACCAAATTGCCTCAACAATTCCGGCTTTAATTAAATCATTAAGCTCAAACGAAAACAATGCTGAGCGCTCGACAATCGCTTTTAGCACCGCATCGTTGCCCTGCCATTTTATCGGCTCGGTTAAGCACGAAATCGCGCGGCTGCGGCCGGCAAAAGTTTTATCAAGCCACGCCATAATATCTTCCCGATTTTCCGAACCCGCCCGATGCGCATAAGCCCGCAAATCCCGCGGGCCTTTGGATATTGACAGCAGACCTTGTTCTTTTACGGTATTTACTTTCGGTGCGTAGTGGTACAGTTTCATCAATCAATCCTTTTACCTTTGCGCCGAATTTTATCGTATTTTTTCCTCCCGTTCAATATTTTTTGTTGACTTATCAAATTTATGCCTTTATAAGGGTAACGAAAAATTAACCGAGAATCTGCCGAAAGTCGCAGATTTTAAATAACTAATAACTAACCGGAGAATTAAAATGAAAAGAACATATCAACCAAGTAAATTAGTGCGCGCACGCCGTCACGGCTTCAGAGCACGCATGGCTACCGCCAACGGTCGCAAAGTTTTATCCGCCCGCAGAGCGAGAGGTCGTAAAAGAATTTCTGCTTAATGGTTTGCCATGAGCAACTTTCCGATAATCAAAAAACGAAAAGATTTTTTAAGAGCCGCTAAAGCCGAAACCGTTATTTTTCATAACGTCTTGTTGCAAGCGGCTCATACTTTATCCGTGTCAGCCGAAGAACCGGCGCGAATTGGCTTTACCGCCACCAAAAGACTCGGCAAAGCGCATATTCGCAATCGGACTAAACGGCGGCTGCGCGCGGTTATGCGGGAAATTTACGATAAATACGCCCTTCCCGCTACCGATTACGTTTTGGTCGGACGTTACGACACCTATTGTTGCCCGTTTGAAAATCTGCGCGGCGATGTTATCCGTGCCTTCAAAAAAATCAATAAAGCGTTTACCGCAGCGCCGGAGGTAAATGATGAAAAAACTGCCGATTGCACTGATTAAATTTTATCAGATTTTTATTTCGCCGCTGTGTCCCGGGGTGTGCCGCTATCAGCCGACTTGCTCGCAATATATGATTGAGGCCATAAAAACGCACGGCGCAATTAAAGGGATTTGGCTCGGAGTAAAGCGCATTTGTCGCTGTCATCCGTGGGGCGGTTCGGGATATGACCCGGTGCCGCCGCAAGAAACAAAGCATAAGTGAGGATAATTGCTTGATTTTCGGTGCGATATCTTTTAGAAGTATAGTGTTTAACATAAGGAGTCTGGTTTGATGAACGAAGATTTGAAAGGTTTATACATTGCCATTATTCTGTCGGCTTTTGTTGTTTTGGGCGTAAATTATTTTATGCCGAAACAGGTTGTGCCGCAGCCGGTTGCCGAAGAAACGGTGGTTGTAACCCCTGAAACCGCAGAAGAAACCGCAGCGGAAGAACCGGCGGAAGTGCAGTTACTCTCAGCGGAAGAGGCCGTTGCGCAAGATGCCCGCTTAAACCTTAAAAACGAAGTATTGGAAGGTTCCATCCGCTTAAAGGGCGCACGTTTCGATAACTTAAAATTGCTTAGATATAAGGAAACGATTGAGGACAACAGCCCGAATGTATCTTTATTGATGCCGGCCAAAACCGCCGAAGCTTACTTTGCCGATTACGGTTGGCTCACCACCGATGCCGGAGTTAAGGTGCCGAATGCCGAATCCTTATGGCGGGTTGTCGGCAATACCGAACTGACGCCGGAAACACCGGTAACGCTGGAATGGGACAACGGACAGGGCATTAAATTCATTAATCAGATTTCGCTCGACGAGCACTATTTGTTCTCGATTAAGCAAAAAATAGAAAATCATTCGGGCAAAACTGTAACTTTGTTGCCGTACGGCCTGTTCAGCAAACGTATTGATGAAAACAGCCAGACCCGCAGCGTGGTACACGAAGGTTTTGTCGGCGTTTTGAAAGACAAACTCAAAGAAATTCGTTACGGCAATATCAAAGAACAGCCGCAAGAGTTTGAAACAGCCGGCGGTTGGGTATCGTTTTCCGATAAATACTGGTTCAGCTCGTTTATTTTTAATGACAGCGCTCTTAACAAAGTTAATCTGCGCAAGGTTAAAGACGGGCAATATCAGCTTGATTATAAAGGCGAGCCGTTGCAAATTGCATCGGGAGCTTCCGCCGAAGTTTCCACACAACTTTATGCCGGCGCCAAAGAGATTAAATTGTTGGATAAGTATACCGACGATATCAAAAAATTTGATTTGAACATCGATTTTGGCTGGTATTATTTCCTGACCAAGCCGTTTTTCTATGTTTTGGATTTTCTGTACGGCCTTATCGGCAATATGGGTTGGGCGATTTTGTTGTTTGCGGCAATTTTACGTCTTGCAATGTTCCCGCTGGCGAATAAATCGTACGATAACATGTCGAAGATGAAGAAAATTCAGCCGAAACTGATGGCCTTGCAAGCGATGTATAAAGATGATAAAATGGCTCAACAGCGCGCCACCATGGAGCTTTATAAAAAAGAAAAAGTTAATCCGGCGGCGGGATGTTTGCCGATGTTTATTCAAATTCCGATTTTCTTCTCGCTGTTTAAGGTTTTGAACATTGCCATCGAAATTCGTCACGCACCGTTCATCGGCTGGGTTAAAGACCTGTCGGCGCCGGACCCGCTGACGATTTCCGTATGGTCGCATATTTATATTCCGTCGGTAATCGATATCGGCGTATGGCCGCTGATTTACGGCTTGACCATGTTTATTCAAACCAAGTTGAACCCGAAACCGGCCAACAAAGACCAGGCGCGGATGTTTGCCCTGATGCCGATTTTGTTCACGATTATGTTTGCGCATTTTGCCGTCGGTTTGGTGATTTATTGGACTTTGAACAATATTCTCTCCATCATTCAGCAAAAAATCATCATGAATAAAAACGGAGTCAAATAATGGCCGAAAAATTCAGCGCAGAGCAGCTAAAATCAGCCGAGGCACAGTTTACCCGCCCGATTACATTTATGCTCAGCGTGGCGCGTTTGGAACAGCTGCCGGACGATGATTATGCCGAGATAGCTTTTGCCGGACGCTCGAATGTCGGTAAATCCAGCCTCATTAATGCGCTGTTTAATCAAAAGAAACTGGCGAAAACTTCATCAACGCCGGGACGCACTCAGCAGCTCAATTTTTTCAACTTTGATAATAAGCTGTATTTGGTGGACCTGCCGGGTTACGGTTATGCCGAAGCGCCGGAAAAACTGGTCAAACAATGGCAGAATATTCTCAAAACTTATCTGCGCGGCCGTCCTAATTTGCGCCGGGTTTTTCTGCTGATTGATTCACGGCGCGGCATCAAAAAAGAAGACCTAGAAATTATGAAAATGCTCGACGAAGCGGCGGTGTCGTATCAGATTATCTTAACCAAAATCGATAAAATATCCGCAACCGAGCTGGCCAAAACGCTGTCGCAAACCAGCGCCGAAATCGCCAAACACGCGGCGGCTTTGCCGGATATTGTCGTCACCAGTTCCGAAAAGAAAATCGGTCTTGATATGTGCAAAGCCGAGATTTGTTCGTTTATGGTGCAATCATAGCCCTCGGAGATAGTGTATGTCTGATATTTTGCTTTATATTTTGTTGTTGCTCCTGCTCATTATCGTATTGGTTATATTTGTCGTGAGCATTGTGGCGATTTATTTCTTTATTTCGTCGTGTTTTATGCGTTATCCGCCGCCGATTCCGTCTTCGGGCCGTCTGAAGGACAAGGTTTTGGAAGATATTTGCGCCTATTTGCAAGATAAAGAAGGACTGACTTTTATGGATTTAGGCAGTGGTTGGGGCACTTTGCTGTTGCCGCTCGCCAAGCGTTTTCCGCAACACCGTTTTATCGGGGTGGAGCGTGCTTTTACGCCTTATGCCGCCAGTGTGTTGCGCGCGCATAATCTGCCGAATCTGCACTTTGAACACGGCGATATTTTCAAAACCGATATAAAGCGTTGTGATGTGATTTTTTGTTTTTTGATGCAAAAACTTATGGATGGTTTAACCCCGCGCTTAAAAGAGAATTTGCGGTCCGGCGCTTATGTATATTCCTGCCGCTTTACTTGCCCGAATTGGCCGCCGGAGCGCACCGTTTCCCTCGGTACACCGTACGAAACATTTTATGTTTATCGTCAAGAATAATTCTTTTACAAACGGCAAAAAACAACCCCGAAACAATTTCGGGGCCGTTTTTTATTCAGAGTATGCAACCGCTAAAAGCTATACTTAAAGTTGATGATACCGCTGTGATCCTGATAATCTTTGCGGAACTTAGCCTCGTAGCCGATGCCTGCCTCAATATGATCGGTAAGTGCAGCCGATACGCCGACACCGAGCTCAACCCCGAAGCGCGGCAAACGTTTGCCGTGAACGGCATAGCTGGCGCCGTTGGTTAAGTTCACAATCGCATTGTCGCGATCGCTCACAAGGTCATACACCATACCGAAGTATGCGTGCGGTCTGTAAATACCGTAAGTATTTTCCGCCTTTACGCCGGCCGTGGCGCGCAGCAAGTCCATATTGTTGCCGGAAACGCTCTGCATTGCCCCGTCGGTATAGCCGTGGCGCTTGATTAAATAATATCTGGCGCCGATTTCCGGAGTGAGATATTTGAAATTATATCCGGTTAAGGCCTGCAGGCTGTACAATTCCGCCTTATAATGCGCTTTAACTTTCTGCCCTACCACCGACTTATCTTCGTCATAATCGGTTACGCCGTAGCCGAATGCGGCATTAACAAACCATTTGCTCGGACGATATTCACCATACACAAAACCGAGCAAAGTCTTGGCGTCACCGTCGCGTTCAAAAGCATCGATGTCGGTGTCGTCGTATTGCATACCTAAACCGGCCTTAACGCTTGACGTAACCTTTTTATCAACGCCGGCAATAAAGCCGATGCTGTCGGTATCAAAGCCGTAAATATCGCCGCGGCGCTGTAACTTAGCCTCGCCGTAATAGCCCTTAACCCAGGTTCTGACACCGCTCAAATCCGGATAGCCGCGGGTTTTGTTGCGTCCGTCGCCGGAAGCAAGACCTTCTTCTTCGTGCGCTTCTTCGATCAGATGATTATCAATCGTTAAGAGCAATCTGTCGGTAATATCGGCCGAAACCGCTTGCACCATACCGTCGTCATTCGGCGCAAGTGCGGTCAGAGCCTCGTTAAAGGATGTGCCGTTATTCTGCGCCAAACCGGCTAAACCGTCGGCAATTTCGCCAGCCTTACCGCCGGCAAACGACGGGCCGTCAACCCAAGCCGCGGCCGCTTCCTGATTG